>DASZWS010000001.1:0-9316 GCA_035546515.1 Vitreimonas sp.
AACATGCGGCGCGCGGTCGAAGCGCTGCGCGCTGCGGGCCAGCAGGTCGAGATGCGCGATTACGCGGCCGGCCACATGCCTGACCAGTGGGAGCTAGCGTTCGCAGACGACGCAGCCAAAACGTTCCCACCTTGATGCACATGCCAAATAGTCTCTCGCAATCGTCCGGCGCGGCTTATGCTACGCCGCTCGCCAGGGGGACCACATGCACACGCGCCGCAGCTTCGCCACCCTCGGCATGGGCGCGCTCGCGTCATCCTGCGCAACGCTGGACAATTTCGCGGACGGCGGCGCCCGCCTGCGCCTGCCCAAAGTGAACGTCACGCCCGAACGCGTCATCCGCGTCGACGTTGGTCTGCGCCCCTATCGGCCCCCAGGCTTCCGCGTCGAACGCGAAGCCCTCGGCGACAAGGCGCTCATCCACAATTACGGCCACGGCGGCGGCGGCATCACCCTCTCCTGGGGCACAGCCGCGCTCGCCGTCGATCTCGGCTACGACTCAACCAAGCCCGATTGCGCCGTCATCGGCTGCGGCGCTGTCGGCATGGCCACCGCGCGGCTCTTACAAGATCGTGGCGCCAAAGTGCGCATCTACGCGCGCGATCTGCCGCCCAACACCACCTCCAACGTCGCCGGCGCGCAATGGTGGCCCGCCTCGCTCTACCGCGAGAGCGCGGCCACACCGCAATTCCTAGATCAATATCACCAGGCCGCCGCCTTCGCTTGGCGGCGCTACCAAACGCTTGTCGGCGACGCGTACGGCGTCTCCTGGGAAATGAACATCAACGTCAGCGACCGCCCCATCACCGACTATCCCGCCAGCGCCGACAGCCCCATGCACGATTTTGTCGTCAACCAGCACGATCTCGCGCCCGGTGAGCATCCGTTCAAGCAGCGCTACGTGCGCACCTTCGACACCATGATGATCGAAACCCCGCTCTACCTGCGGCGCATGGAAGCCGACATCCGCGAAGCCGGCGGCGAAATCGTCGTGCGCGAATTTCACGATGCAAGCGAATGGCAAACGCTGCCCGAGCGCACCATTTTCAACTGCAGCGGCCTCGGCGCCGGCGTGCTCGCGCATGACGCCGCCATCGAACCGGTGCGCGGCCAACTGGTCATTCTCGAGCCGCAAGACGAGATCACCTACAATCTCATCCTCGGCGGCGGCTATTACATGTTCGGCCGCCGCGACGGCATCGTCCTCGGCGGCACTTTCGATCACGGCAACGCCTCACTGGCGCCCGATCCGGACGTAACCGCGCGCATTCTCAGAGTGCACCAGGATTTCTTCGCCTCGATGCGCTAGCGACGTCGTCTTGTTTCACGTTAAAGCAAGAGCCGCAGCTCCGCTTCCAGCGGCGCCAGGTCCCCGCCGAAACTGGCGATCATCGCATCCAGAAACGCTTGCGGGCGTATACGCGTAAGGTCCATTGCGTAGCCGAGCTTCGCTGACAGCAAGTGCATGAAGGCGAGTTGGATGCGGCCGTTGCCCTCCCTGAACGCATGGATCGCGTTCAAGTCTCCCAGAAATTTCGCGGCTGCCTTGATGAAGGCAGCATCACCGTCAAGCGCGGTGAAGGCCTTGCTTCGCAAACGCTCGAACAACATCGTCATTTGCCCGTCGATGTTTTCCGGATAGCAAAAGACGTGTCCGCCCTTTGCGGTGCGGACAGTGCGATACCGCCCCGCCCACGAATAGACATCTCCGAAGAGGTGGCGATGTATCGCGCGATAGTGGGCCGGACCAAATCGCCCAGCCGGAAGCGGCTCCTCCGCACGAAGTGATGACATTTCGAGTTCGAACGCTTGGAGCCGCACCGCATCCCGCAAGCCCGCGCGGTTCTTCAGTACGAACGTGCCCTTGTAGCAGTACGGGTCCTCAAAAACCTCGTAACCGTCCTCGCTCATTTGCGCTTCGACGTTGACGCTCCGTAGGCGCGCAAGACTTCAGCGCGCCGCTTTTCCGGGCTCATGCCTTTTGTGCGCTCAAGGCGGCCCGCACTCTCCTTGCTAAGGCGCAGGCCTTCCACCTTGGCCATTGAGGCGTATGCCTTGCCGCCCAAGGTCCGGCCGGATGACCCACGATTCGCCTTGCTCATGCGTTCAATATAGCGCCTTCAGCGTAAATTGCAGGTGCATACAAGCGGTCGGCCGGCTTCCACCTTACCACCCGCTCCCGCCGCCGCCGCCACCACCACCGCCGGAGAAACCACCGCCGCCGGAGCCACTCGATCCAGAACTCTGCGGCATCGAACTCGCAACCCCTGAATCGATATGCGAGATCAGCGAAGAGCTGACATTCGACAGCGAATGCCCGGAAACAAAATTGCCGGCGTACCAGCCCGGCGCGTACGCCGCCGCTTCGATTGGCAACACATGCTCAAAGTGCTTCGTCCACGGCGCCTCGACGCCCAACGCCACCGCATACGGCAAAAACTTCTCGTACCGCTCCACCGTCATCGGCGGCGGCTGATCGCTGCCCGGCGTCACCGCGTTCAGCTGCAGCTTCTCCGCCGTTTCCATGTAGAGCCGCAGCCCTTCGATCTCGCTTCGCGTCGTTTGCCCCAGCGCCGTCGGCGCCGGCATCAGGTACATGAACACGACGTTCAGCGCCGCCAGCGCCAGCACCGCCAGAGTGTGCCAGATGGTCCAGTGCGCCGAGAAATTCGCCGCAACAACGATGGCCACGCCGGTCAGGATCACGGCAACAAGCGTATAGCCCACGTTCCAGCGGAAATACGGCGCGCCATACTTGCGCGCGAGTTGCGCCTTGAACGCCTCGTACGCCGCGGTGAACGCCGTATCGACGCCGCCACCCAACTCTTTCACGTCGCCGTCGGCAAACAGCGCCTGCTCCAACGCAACATCTTCCGCCGCAAACGCCTCCGCACCGGCCGCGCGCGACCCCGCCGTCAGCGTCGTCACCTTCTTGTCGGTCGCGTCGATGCGGAAGCGCCCCTTCGACGCGAGGTTCATCAGCGTGGCGATCAGCGCGCGGTTGCCACGTAAGCCGCGATAGAAAATGTAGTGCGTCGCCGCCGGCGAATATTCCGCGGGCGCTTCATAGCGCGGAAACACCGGCCCCTTCACCGGATCGCGGCCGACACGCACAAAGGCGCGATAGAGATACCAGAACAAGCCGATGACAGTGAGCACCAGGATGATCAGCGCGCCGTTGCGCTGCCACCAGATGCGCCCCTCTTCCGTCGCCGATGGCGGGCTGATGAGGCCCTTCTCGAATCCAACAGCGACCGTCAGCCCTTCACCCGCCGCCAGCTCACGCGTGGTGACAAAAACGGAATCATCGCCCGACTGCTTGTATGAGACCCCATCCTTGCTGCTCGATCCCAGGCTGCCGACATAGGCCGAGGTCTGCGTGATATGCGCGCCCGGCGGCAGCGTGATGGTCGCGCGCGCCGCGGAGATGGGGAACGTCCAGAAATTACCCGTCGCGTTCCAATACACCTCATCGTAGCGGTCAAAGTGGCGAACCTGATCTTTGACCTCGTAGCTGATCACGTAGCGATGCGCTCCCGCCGGCACGAGTTCATCTGCATCGCCAATACGAATGCGGTAGGCGTTGCCTTTGCGCGAGGTCTTGTAGTGGACGGGCCGCCCGTCCAGCTCCACGCGCAGCACGTGATACGCATATGGCAGGTTATCGCCTTGGCTCTCGTAGTAGCGCGGCAAGTCGCGCTGGATGCCGTGCCGGATTTGGTCGCCTTCCACCGTCACGTCCAACGTCTCGGTCACGGTGATGTCGCCGTTGCGCGCCACGACGATGGCCGTATCGAACTTGTCGATGCCCTCTTTCGCCAACGCCGGCGCCGTAAGCGTCAGCGCAATCAGCGCAATCAGAAACGCAAAAGCCTGTTTCATGATTTTCCGATCGCCACTTGCGGCACGGCCGCATCACCCGCGTTCGCCTGAAAGAACGGCGCGCTCTGCACGCCCGCCAGCCCGGCCACCAAATTGCCCGGCACGGTTTCCACCGCTGTGTTCAGCTCCCGCACCGCGCCATTGTAAAACCGCCGCGCCATCTCGATCTTGTTCTCGGTGTCTGCGAGCGCGTTTTGCAGTTCAAGAAAATTCTGGCTGGCCTTCAGTTCAGGATAACCCTCCGCCACCGCGACCAGCTTGCCGATCGGGCGCGCAAATTCCGCTTCGCTCTCGCCGCGTTTGGCTGGATCGTCGCCCGCCGCAAGCGCCTGCGTGCGCTTGGCGGCGATGTCCTCGAACAATTGCCGCTCATGCGTGGCATAACCCTGCACCACCGACACCAGCTGCGGCACCAGATCGGCGCGCCGCTTCAACTGCACATCGATGTCGGCCCAGCCGTTCTTCACCATCTGCCGCTTGGCGATCAGCTGGTTGAACACCACGCCCAAGATGAGCGCCAGTAGGACGACAACGCCCAGCACCAGATAGGTCATGCCCCTCTCCTCATTGTCTCGCTACAAGCAAGCGCGCCCGCAATCAAACTCTGACCCCCGTCACGGACCAAATCGGGCAGAGCGGGGCGTCCGCAAACAGCGAGACGTTTGCCGCGGCAAACCTTATATCATCTCTAATAAGGAGCCGCTTTATGGCTGAACGCGATTACGTCCTCGGCACCCATGACGATGAAATCTACCGCCTGGGCTTCCAGCACCGTGTCTGGCGGCCGCGCGCGCTTGAAGCCTGGGCGCGCGCCAAGATTGGCGACGGCTGCAAGGTGATCGATTTCGGCGCCGGTCCTGGCTTCGCCACCATGGACTTGGCCGAAATCGTCGGGCCCACCGGCGAGGTTCATGCGCTCGAACGCTCACGCCGCTTTCTCGATACGCTGGAAGCGCAAGCCAAGGCGCGCGGTTTCACGCAAGTCAAAACTCACGAGGTCGACGTCAACGCCGACGCCATCCCCGTCGGCAATGCCGACGCCGCTTGGGCGCGCTGGATTCTGGCGTTTTTGCCCGACGCCAGGCCGGCGCTAAAAAAACTGGTCGATGCCGTACGTCCCGGCGGCGCGCTCGTGTTTCACGAATACATCGACTACCAAACCTGGAAGCTCGCGCCCGCGGCGCCGAACTTCGATCGCTTCGTGCAAGAGGTGTCCGACAACTGGCGCGCCTCCGGCGGCGAGCCCGACATTGGCCGCGTACTGCCGGCGTGGCTCACCGAGATGGGTCTCAAGCTCGAAAGCTTCCGCCCCTACGTCGACATCGTCTCCAAGGACGACAATGTCTGGCGCTGGCCGATCGGCTTCTTCGACATCCACATCGACCGCCTGCTCGAACTCAACCGCATCACCCCGCAAATGGCCAAGGACATGCGCGACGAATTCGACCGCGTCAGCCAAAACCCCGGCACGCTGATGGTCACTCCGCTGGTGATCGAGATCATCGCACGCAAATAGCGGCTAGACCGCCACCTGAGCGCCCAACTCCACGACACGCGCGCTGGGAATATGGAAAAATTCGGTGGCGCCAGCGGCGTTGCGCGCCAAGAAGATGAACAGCAAATCCTGCCAGCGCGGCATCGCGCCTTTGGCTGACGGCACCAAGGCGCGGCGGCTCAGGAAAAACGACGTCGTCATAATGTCGAACGGCAGCCCCTGCGCCCGCGCCAACGTCAAACCGCGGATCACATTCGACGTTTCCATGAAGCCGAATGTCAGCGTGACGATGTGCACGTCTTCGCGGACGCATTCGATGCTGACACGTTCCGCATCGCTTACGCGCGGCGCCTGCGCAGTGCGCACGCACAGGAGGATGACGTTCTCGTGCAGCACCTGATTGTGCTTCAGATTGTGCAGGAGCGCGCTGGGCGCCGCGTGCGGATCGGCGGTCAGGAACACCGCCGTGCCGCGCACCCGCCGCGGCGGCGATATCTCAAGCGTCGCCAACATCTGCTTCAGGCTCACATCACGGAGCGTCTGCTCCCGTAGCAACGCCGAGCCGCGCACCCAAGTCCACATGATGAGGATGAAGCCCGCCGCGATCAGCAGCGGCACAAGCCCGCCGCTGAACACTTTGAGCAGATTGGAGGCGAGAAAAACCAGTTCGATCACGATAAACGGCGTCATCACCGCAATCGCGACCCACAGCGGCCGCTTCATGACCTTCCAGATCGCAATGATCGCCAGCGCCGACGAGGTGATCATCGCGCCGATCACCGACACGCCGTACGCGGCGCCCCGCGCGCTGGACGAGCCGAAAGAGAACGTCATGAACAAGACGCCAAGCATCAGCAGGTAATTCACCTGCGGCATGTAGATTTGCCCGAACTGATGCGCAGAGGTCTGCAGGATGCGCATGCGCGGCAACAGGCCGAGCTGAATCGCCTGCTGTGTGAGCGAATACGTGCCGGCAATCACGGCTTGGCTGGCAATGATAGTGGCCGCGGTCGAGAGCACCACCACGGCCGGACGCCACGCCGCCGGCGCCATCAGGAAGAACGGATTGCCGATCGTGGACGGATCGGCGATCACCATTGCGCCTTGGCCGAGATAGTTGAGCGCCAGCGCGGGAAACACCAGCCACAGCCACGCCGCCGCGATCGGCCGCCGCCCGAAATGCCCCATATCGGCGTAGAGCGCCTCCGCGCCCGTGACCGTCAGAAACACCGAGCCCAGCACCAGAAAGCCGAGGTCGCCGTGGTGCAGCAGGAAACCAATAGCGAGCAGCGGATTGAACGCCGCCAGCACACTCCAATTGCCGATGAGATGGATCAGGCCCAACGTCGCCAGCGCCGCGAACCACACAATACAGATCGGCCCGAACCACGCGCCCACCACGCCCGATCCGCGCCGTTGCACCAAGAAGAGCGCGATCAGAATTCCCAGCGTCACCGGCATGATGAAATGTTCAACCTTGCCGCTCAGCCCCGGCAGCACCGTCAGGCCCTCAATCGCCGACAGCACCGAAATCGCCGGCGTCAACATCGCGTCACCATAGAACAAGCCCGCACCCGCAAGCCCGATCAGCAACAGCAGCCACGTGCGCTTGCCAAGCGCCCGCTGCACCAGCGCCATCAATGATAGCGTGCCGCCTTCGCCGCGATTGTCGAGCCGCAACAGGATCGTCGCGTACTTGAGCGTCACGACCGCGATCAACGCCCATAGCATGAGCGAAATGACCCCAATTACATCGGCGCTCGTCGCACCGCCATTGTGACGCGCCACATGCGCGATGGACTCGCGGAACGCGTAAAGCGGCGAGGTGCCGATATCGCCATAAACGACGCCGATCGCCGCCAGCGCCAAGCCCCAAAAACCCTGATGCTTCTGCGCCGCCGGCAGCGCGGGTGAAACGGCTTCGGTGAGCGTTGACATGGGCGCCGCCGTGACACGGAACGGCATAAAAATTCCATGTGGTTGCGTCCGGACCCGCGCGCGCCCAGATTCGGCGTCGATGCGCGCCTCAAGTTCCGCGGCTTGGCTGCAAGTGCGACCGTTTGCCGTGACCACGGCGATGGTAGGCGCCGCCGCGGTCGCTGCGCACTTTTGCGAACCGTATCTGGCGCCGCAAAGCCTGGCGTTGATATTTGTCGCGCCGATGGTTGTGGCGGCGATGCGCTACGGCCTGCGCGCCGCCTTGGCCGCCTCGCTGCTCAGCGTCGCCGCCATCAATTTTCTGTTCGTTGAGCCGCGCTACACGCTGGTGGTGGCGCGTGTGCAGGATTTGGGTGCGCTGCTGCTGTTCGCCGCCGTCAGCGTGCTTGTCAGTTTTATTGCCGAACGCGCGCGCGCCTTGGACGCCGCCCGCGACGAGGCCGCGCGCGAGCGCTTCAAATCGGAACTGCTGGAGGGCGTCTCGCACGATCTGCGCACGCCGCTGGCGACGATTCTGTTCACTCTGCAAAGTTTGCAACGCTTCGCAGAACAATCGCCGGAGACGCGGCGTGAGCTGATTGATCTTGCCGAATCCGAAGCGCGGCGCCTCACAACCCTGGTCGACACGCTTTTGTCGGCGTCGCGCCTTGAGGCGGGCGCCTCGGCGGTGCTCCTTGAACCGGTCAGCATCGGCGACATCGCTTCTGCGGTGCTCGCCGACATGAAAAACGACGGCTCAGGACCACCGCTCACCGTGGCGATCCCCGAGGATCTGCCGCTCGCGCTCGCCGACCAGGCGCTTGCCGCGCGCGCGCTCTCCAATCTCGTCGCCAATGCCGTCAAGTACGGCGGACACACGCCCATCTCCATTGCGGCGCGCTGCGAAAATCACCGCATTATCGTCGATGTCGCCGATCGCGGCCCCGGTCTCGGCAACCATCCGGAACGCTTGTTCGACAAATTCGTGCGCGGCGTCGCCGGTGACGGACGCGCCCCTGGCCTTGGGCTCGGTCTTTCGCTTGCGCGCAGCTTCATGCAGTCGCAGGGCGGGCTGATCACCGCCGCCAATCGCGAGGGCGGCGGCGCACTTTTCTCGCTCAGCTTTCCTTGTTGGACGCAGGCGGCGCGACATGGCAGCTGAACCCATCGTTCTCATCGTTGAAGACGACCCCGCATTGCTGCGGTCGCTGACCGTCACGCTGCGCGCCGCTGGCTACGCGCCGATCGCCGCGGCCAGCTTGGCCGACGCGCGCCGCGCGCACGCCCATCACCATCCGCATCTGATCCTGCTCGATCTCGGCATGCCGGATGGAGATGGCGTCGACTTTCTTGCCGAGCTGCGCACGCGCGACCTCACGCCCGTTGTCGTGCTCACCGCGCGCGACGCCGAGGCGTTGAAGGTGCGCGCCCTCGACGCGGGCGCCGACGATTACGTGACCAAGCCGTTTGGGCTCGACGAACTGCTGGCGCGGTTGCGGGCGGCGTTGCGCCACGCGGTGCAGGCCGCCGGCAGCGCGCCAATGGTACGTACGGGGCCTCTGGAGATCGATCTCGCCGCCCGCGTTGTGCGTCGTGACGGCCGCGAAATCGAACTCTCACCGAAGGAATTCGATCTCCTCGCCACGCTCGCCGCATCGCTGGGCAAGGTCGTGCGCCACCAGGACTTGCTGAAATCGGTCTGGGGCTCGGACCGCGCCGACATTCAATATCTGCGCGTCTATGTCGGCCAGCTGCGCGCGAAACTCGAACACACGCCGGGCGCGCCGCACCTGCTCCTCTCCGACCCCGGCGTCGGCTATCGCCTCATCGCCCTGCCGCCAAGCTGACCGCGCCAGCGCAAATAGTGCTATTGTCCGCATCTGGCCCAATTGAGCCGCTGGAGCAGATCGAAGCACCGTATTAAGCTGCGCTCATGCCTCCGCGTCTCGCAACCTTGCTGCCAGTGCCTCCCGGCGACAGGTTGATCGTGGATTGGAGCGCAGTGGAATCAAAAATCGGGAC
>DASZWS010000002.1:0-17454 GCA_035546515.1 Vitreimonas sp.
CGCTTCACACTTTTCCTGGAAGCGCTCTTCCAAGCGGTTGGCATCGGCATTCCATTCCAGAGTGAAGCGCGCACCGGCAGGGCCAAAGCGCGAGCGCATGAGCTGCAGAGAAAATGAAGGCCGGCCTAATTCGTCGGGCTCGGCTGAGCTTGGCGCATGGGCGATTTTCCACCGCGTCCAAGCAGCGCTGGTTTCAGCCAGCGGACGCACCAGCAAACAGCGCGAGCCGTTTTGTTCCGCAAACAGCAACAGGCGTCGCGTGGCTTTGAGATCGAGCGGCTTGCTGTTGTGCGCCAATGCGCAAATCACCGTGGCGCCCCGCGCAGTGAGCCCCTGTTCGGCCGCCCACAAGGCTTCGTCGCGCTTGCCGACGCGGACGACGATAAGTTTTTCGGGGTCGAGTCCGAATTGAGCGAGACCAACCGGGTAAGGCGCGCCATCTTCGGCAAACACACCTTCCTCGCCGGCCCAGATCAAACCGGCGGGACTTCCCCAAGCGCCGGCTAGCGCCAAGGCAAAGCCCAGGGCCGCCGTCTCTGCACCCGGACCGGCCGGACACAGCTCATGCAGCGGCGCGGCAGCCATTTGAGCTAGGAGCGGCGCAAATCCTTTGGCTTCCTCGAGAGCCAAAGGGGTCGCCAAGGGGACTAGACGCGGAGTCATGTTCTCTATATGTTCTATTCCTCCGAGTCCGCTTGTTCAAGAGCCGAAATGCACGCCATCGCCCTCTTTGACACCGCCATCGGCCGCTGCGGTATCGCCTGGAGCAGCCGGGGCGTTCTTGCGACCCAACTGCCCGAACGCAGCGATGCGGCCACACGCACGCGTCTGCTCCGCCATTGCCCCACGGCTGAAGAAGCTGAGCCGCCGAAAGCGGTGCAGCACGTGATCGATGACATCGTTGCGCTGATGCAGGGCGAGAAACGCACCCTGCGCTCCGCCACGCTCGACATGAGCCGGGTCGCCGCCTTTAACGCCCGCGTTTACGAAACCACGCGCGCCATTCCGCCGGGCGTCACGCGCACCTATGGCGAAATCGCCCGCGCCATCGGCGACGTGGACGGCGCCCGCGCCGTGGGCCAAGCGCTGGGGCGCAATCCGTTCGCAATCATCGTGCCTTGCCATCGGGTCGTCGGCGCGGACGGCAAACTCGTCGGCTTTTCCGCCAATGGCGGCATCCGCACCAAATTGCGGATGCTGAAGATCGAGGGCTGGCGCGAAAATGAGCCCAGCCTGTTCGAAGAATTCGCTTAGACGCCGCGTGCGCCGTTTCGTTATCCTCTCCGGCTGCTCCGGCGGCGGCAAATCCACCCTCCTAGAAGAGCTGCGGCGGCGCGGCCACACAGTCGTTGAAGAACCCGGCCGCCGCATCGTCCGCGAGGAAATGCCGGAGGGCGAGGCGCTGCCGTGGCGCGATCCGGTTAAGTTTGCCGAGCGTCTGGTGGCAATGGCGCGCGCCGACTTGGCGAACGCGACCGAACCACAGATGGGCTGGACGTTCTTCGATCGCGGCCTAATCGACGCGCTCGTCGCCCACACGCACGTGACCAAAACACCGCTCACGCGGCCGCCGGAAACGCACCTGTTCAACCGACTGGCTTTTCTGACGCCGCCTTGGCGGGAGATTTATCGGATCGACTCTGAGCGCCAACACAGCTTCGAGGAGGCCATCGCGGAATATGATCGGCTCCTTGCCGCCTTTCCGGCGCTGGGTTTCGAACCGATCATTCTGCCCAAAACCGATGTGGAGGCGCGCGCGGATTTCGTGTGTGAGGCGCTCGCTACACGCAGCGCCTCCTCGTAAACGCGATTTCCGTCCCGCGTGAACCGGCGCCGCGTTTGCAGCTTTCCAGCAAACGCAACGGCGCTGGAAGGAATTGGGGCAATGTCTGAAGCGATGGAATCTGTCCGGCGCGCTGCGTCGCAATCGATGACGATGCTGAAAGGCGGCTCCAGCGTGCGCACAATCGAGCCGACGCCAGCTCCGCCCAGCCAGGCCGCACCGGCGCCGGTTCGCGCCACGCCGACGACGATCTCAGTGAATTCTGAAATCAAAGGCTCGATCGTCAGCAGCGATAGCGTCGACATCGGCGGCAAGATCGAAGGCGACGTGCGCGCCAAGGCGATTACGGTGCTGACCGGCGGCAATATCAAAGGCGATCTGATTGCCGACACCATCATGGTCTACGGCCAGGTCGAAGGCCGCCTCCAGGCGCAAGACGTGCGCCTCTGCGCTGGCGCCAACGTGACGGGCGAAATCGCGCATGGCTCACTGGGCATCGATACGGCCGCGAACTTCGAAGGCAGCATCAAGCGCATTGCTGCTGTTCAGCCGGCGCCGACGCAAGCGTCCTAATTATCTCGCCTTGCTATCCGGCCGCGCGCTCGGCTTCGTAGCTGGCATACGAATGTTTAAGCGTGGCGTGGTTGAGCAGCATCTCCGCCACCTGCCGTTTGCCGCTTGAATCAAAAATACGCGTGCGCACCCAATACGATTCCGTGCGCTTGCTTTCAGAGAGCGCCACGATCTCGCGGCGCAGCACGTAGTCTTCGCCGACGAACAACGGCCCTTCGATCATGCGGATTTCCTGATCCGCGAAGAGGCCAATGGCTGGCCCTTTGGTTTCGAAACCGGCCTTTCCCATCGAATAGGCCGCCAGCACGCTCACCATCTCAAGCGGAATGATGGGACGTCCCCATGGCGAGGCGTTGGCGTCCGAATACCAGGGCGAGTTCTCCGTGATTGCCGCCAATTTCTGATTGAGCGTGAACGGGTAGAGCGCACCCATGTGCTGATCGGCGTCCATGCGCACGCGCTCATCGCCGCTGGTTTGGCCGAGCTTGAGATGGGCGAGGATCACCAGCTTCTCCGGCGACCTGAGCGCTTTCATGCGTTGGGAAAGCAAGGTCTCGCTATCATCGATGCTGGCGCTGGCCTCAAGCACTGGCGTGCCATCGGCCTTCTCGGCCCAGACGCGCGTCGCGGTCGCGCCTTTCTCCGGGATCGCCGCGAACGCGCGCGTCTCTTCGCCTTCCACCACCATGTTTTGGTAGTGGGCTGAGATACAGCCGCGCTCGAACCACTCGCGACCCCAGAAATGCTCCAGCAGCGGCGGAAAGAGACTGAACTGCGTCGGCCCTTCGATCGGCCCAGCTTTGAAGCCCAGCTTCTCGGCCATGTCATCGCTGTGCAGCGACGCATGACCGCCGTACGATTGATCAGCCAACATCTGCCGCGGCTTGCGCAGCGGGCCTGCGAGCGCAAGCGGCGTGGAGAAGCTCATCGTACGTCTCCTAGTGCGCTGGTTGCGCAGGCAATGGTTCGGCGACCGTGGGCGCCAGCGCTTTCAGCGCCGATTTGGTCGCATCATCACCCTTCATGCTCTCAGCGGCGTTGGCGGCGACGATGACTCCGTTTCCGGTGTCTGGAAACAGGCACACGAGCGCCATCCAGTTTCCATCCGAACCCGAATGCGTGAGCGCCGGTCCGCGCAAATTCATTGGATGGGGATTGACGCCCCAACCCAGCGCCCAGCCCGTGCCTGTATCGGAAACCCACTGCGGCGCGTGCAGGAAGCGATACGTGTCGGGCTTCAGCAGGCGGCCCGCGCCACGAGCTCCCGCCAGGTGATCGATGCAGAAGCGCGACCAATCCCGCATCGACATGCGCATGCCACCGGCAGGAACAATGATAGGCGGATTGATGTCTTGTGGGCGATTTGCGTCACGTCCGTCGACATGGCCGTGCGGTTCGCCCGGACCACCGGCTTGAACGAAGGTGACGGAGCTCATGCCAAGCGGCGCAAACACCTGCGCCGCGATCAGCTCTTCAAACGACTGGTTCGCAACCCGCTCCGCGATAACGCCAGCGATGATCGGCCCTGTGTTGGAATAATGCGACGCCGCGCGCGCGGGTCCAATCGGCGGGTCTTTCAAACACGCCGTAATGTAGCGCAACCGTTGTGCGCGCGGCGGCGCTGTATCGGTATAGAACCTGGTGAACACCTGCTCATCGACGATGTTCTCGGGCAATCCTGCGCGATGCGAAAGCAAGTCGGGTAAGGTCACGTCGCGATATTGCGGCTGCATGCCATCAGCCAAATCGGGCAGCATGCGCGAGAGCGGCGTATCCCAGGCAAGAGCGCCGGCCTCGACCAGCCGCGCGATCAATGTCGCGGTCATGGCCTTGCCGTCGGAGCCGAGATGCCAACGATCACCAGGGCGCACGCGGTCAGTGGTATTGATGACGCGAACGCCGGCGACGAGTTCGGGCTCCGCTCGCAGGTCCCGGATCACGATCGCGGCCATGCCGGGCGTCGTGGTCGGCGCGAGCGCGTCGGCCAGCACGGGCGACGCTGGCATCCTCGCGCTGGATGTCGTGCAGCCGGGAAGCAGCGACGCGACAGCCGCGCCGCTTAGCGCACCCGCGAGATCTCTACGGCTGAGACGCACCTCACCGCCCCGTCGGCAGATCCTTGAACGCCACGCCTTTGTCGACACGCACGTCCTGCGGCAAGCCAAGCACGCGTTCGGCGATGATGTTCTTCAGAATCTCATCGGTGCCGCCGGCGATGCGCAGGCCTGGCGCCCACATATAGCTCTGATGGAACGCCGCCTCAGCGGGCGCCACGTCGGCGTCGGTGATGATGCCGAAATAGTCCATCGACTCGATTGCAGTGTTGGCGATGTCCAACATCTGATTGGCGTTGATCACCTTGCCGATCGAACTTTCCGGCCCAGGCGTTTGTCCCTTGGACAGCGCCGTCATGGTGCGGAACTTGGTGAGCTTGTAGCCTTCCGCGCGCACGATCCAGTCAGCGAGCTTCTGGCGAAACGCTTCGTCCTGAATGAGCGTGCCTGCGCCGGCGGGTGAATTGATGGTGCGCGCAAATTCAAGCACTTCTTTATAGTCTGGTCCTGAAGAACCGCCCACCGCGAGACGTTCGTTCATCAGCGTCACCAGCGCCACGTTCCAGCCTTGGCCAGGTTCGCCGAGGCGGTTCTTGTCGGGGATGCGCACGTCGGAGAAATAGACCTCGTTGAAATCGCGCCCGCCCGAAGCCTGGTGGATTTGGCGCACTTCAACGCCGGGGTCCTTCATGTCGATGATGAACATGGTGAGGCCCTTGTGCTTCTCCACGTCCGGGTTGGTGCGCACAAGCACGATGCCGAAGTCGCAGAAATGCGCGCCGGTGGTCCACACTTTCTGGCCGTTGATGATCCAGTCGTCGCCATCGCGCACGGCCTTCGTCTTTCCGGCGGCGACATCGGAGCCCGCGCTCGGTTCGGAGAACAGCTGGCACCAGATTTCCTCGCCACGCAGCGCTTTGGCGACGTAGCGGTCCTTGATGGCGTCGCTGGCGAACGCGATCACCGTCGGGATGCACATGCCGAGGCCGATCGCGAACGGACCAGCGGGTGCGTCGTACTTGCCTTCCTCCTGACCGAAGATCACCGAATAGATCGGCGGCAAACCGCGGCCACCGTGCTCTTTAGCCCAGGTAATGCCGGCAAAACCCGCCTCCGCCTTCTTCTTCTGATAGCTCTTCGCTGCCTTGAGATATTCAGCGCCGGAGAGCTTGCGCTGCATGCGTTCGCTCTCAGCGCTCTTGGGCGTGCAATTTGCCTTCAGAAAAGCCTGCGCTTCAGCGCGGAATCTTGCTTCCTCGGGCGTGTCGTTGAAATCCATGGTCGTCGCTCCGATTAAACTTCGAGTGTCATGCGCCCGCGCACGGGCAATTCATCCCAAACAGCGGCAAGCCGATCGATCTCGGCGCGAATTTGCGTGACGTCGTCTTCGGCGAGCGGAAACGGATCGTCACCACGCGCCGCGCAGGTCGCCGCAAACATCTCAATCACCTCGGCTGGTGGGGGGCGGCCGCTCCAGCTATCAGCCTGCATCGTCTCCACTAGGCGCTCTACAGCCTCGGACGTCGCCTCCGCATCCATTTTGAAGCCAACGCCTTCTCCAGCCGCGGCGCGATGAAAGAAGCCGCGCTTCTGCAACGTATGCTCAATGGCGTAGTGAAACATATCGTGCGGGATCGGCCGTTGCTTCGGGCACGCGATCTCTTCCAGCTTGCCGCCACGCTCCACGAACATGGCGTCATACTTGCCGTCGCGCTTTTCGAAGATGATCTTACCGCTCACGCTGCGTTCCGCTGCTCAAGCCGTTTCACCAGCTTTTCTTTCCAGACAGCGGGGCTCCCTGCTTGCAGCGCCAACACCTTGGCGCGGCGGTAGAACAGGTGGCAGTCCACCTCCCAGGTGAAGCCCATGCCGCCGTGGGTTTGAATGTTTTCCTTGGCGCACAGATAGAAACAGTCGCTCGCCGCCGCGCGGGCGGCGGCGGCGGCGAATGGCAGTTCGGCGGCTTCGGTAGAGAGCGCCCAGGCGCCGTAATACGCATTGGAGCGCGCCACCTCGAGCGCGACGTACATATCGGCGAGTTTGTGCTTGATGGCCTGAAATGAGCCGATCGGCCGCGAGAAGGCGTAGCGGCTCTTTGCGTACTCGGTCGCCATCTCAAGACAGGCCTGCGACCCGCCCACTTGCTCGAAGGCAAGCAACGCAGCCGCGCGATCCAGCACCGCTTCGGCAAGCTCCCAGCCTTGACCAGCGGCGCCGAGGCGTTCCGCTTTCGCGCCCTTGAACTCAATCTTGGCATGGCCGCGCGTTGGATCCATTGTCTTCAGCGTCGTGCGCGTCACGCCACCCTGAGTAAGATCAACCAGCACGAGCGAAAGCCCAGCGCCTTCTTTCGCGAGTACAACACATTGCTCCGCGCAATCGCCGTCGGTGACCGGAATTTTGACGCCGGTCAGCGCGCCATTTTCAAACTTGGTTTGGATGCTCGCAGGCGTGGGCGCGCCGGGCCCTTCAGAGATGGCGAAGCAGCCGATGAGATCACCCGCCGCGATCTTCGGCAGAAGCGCCTTCTTTTGCGCATCGCTCCCGGCGATCGTCACCGCTTCGGCGAAGAAATACACAGTCGACGAAAATGGGATCGGCGCCACTGCACGGCCCAGTTCCTCGGCGAGCACGCACAGCTCAAGCCGCCCCAAGCCCAAGCCACCATACTCTTCTGGAATGGCGGCGCCGAGCCAGCCGAGATCGGCGACCGCGCGCCAGAGATCCTTGTCATATGAAATTTTGTCGTCGTTCAGCACGACCCGCGCCGCCTTTGGACCCGCCTTCTCGGTCAGGAACTTGCGCGCCTGATCCTTGAGGCTCTTCTGATCGTCGGAAAAATCGAAATTCACGGCGTCCTCCGGGCGCTTATGGTTTTCGCCACCTTAACGCGCAGGCGCGAACGCGTGAAAGAGTGTCTTGGCGTCAACGTCTCTTCACGAAGGCTCAATCGCAGTGCGCTAGCCTGCCGCGCTCTTGGGTGGAGTGTCCTATGGCTAAAGCGGTCTTTCATAAGGGCCAACGGGTCTATGTGAAGCCGGTCGCGACCTGGGCGGCAATCGAGCGCGTCAACCCGCAATGGGTCAAGGGCGTCGAGGAGCCCCTGCGCGTCACGTACGACGTCGGCCTCGGCCGCGATTTCCAGGCGCACGAACTGGCCGCGGAAGAGCGCGAGTTGGCCAAGCCGGACCTGATCGAGACCGAGAATTGGCGCGTGCTGCGGGCGGTAAATCGTCTGAGCGCTGACGCCCGCGATCCCCGTCATCCCCACCCCGGCACCTTTCCGGTGGTCGTGACAGACGAGAAAGATTGGGGCGGCTGGCGTGTGCCGATGGCCGAGTACGACCGCAACCCCGAGCGGGTGGAACACCAGGCGCGCGTAATGGCCAACGCCTTGCGGCTGATGCGTGTCGCGCGTGAGCTGATCGAATTCACGCAAGACAATCCGCACGAAACGCCGCGCGCGCTGAGCGAACTCGCACAGCAGGCGGATATGCTAATGGCGGCCATCTATCACGAGACGACAGCGCGTCCCGACACGGCCGTCGCGGCTGAATAACGCGCGTTGATTTTTGGGCGCCGGCGGCTCATGTCAGAGCTTCGCCGGAGGCCCCTATGCGCGACGCCGAAAATGTAACTATCCGCCTCGCTGACTATCAGCCGCCCGCTTACCTGATCGACGAGATCGCGCTCGTGTTCGCGCTAGAACCGGAAGCGACACTGGTGGCCGCGCGCAGCCAAGTGCGGCGTAACGGCGTAGAGCCAGCCCCTCTCGTGCTCGACGGCGAACGCCTCGACCTTCACAGCGTATCCATCGATGACAGGCAGCTCACCGCCGACGAATATCGTGTCGAGCCGGGCAAGCTCATCATCCACAATCCGCCTGCGTCTTTCCGTCTTGATGTCGTGACGCGCATCAGTCCTGCGACAAACACGACACTCGAAGGCCTTTATATGTCGGGGGGCCGCTTTTGCACGCAGTGCGAAGCGGAAGGCTTTCGCTGCATCACCTACGCGCTCGATCGGCCGGATGTGCTGGCGCGCTATGCGGTGCGCATCGAAGCCGACAAGGCTGCATATCCCACGCTTCTGTCCAACGGCAACCGTACCGAAAGCGGTGATATGGAAGGCGGCAAACACTACGCGGTGTGGGTCGATCCACATCCGAAGCCGTCCTACCTGTTCGCGCTTGTCGCCGGTGCATTTGACTCGATCAGCGACACCTTCACGACCATGAGCGGGCGCAAGGTCGATCTCGGCATTTACGTCGACAAAGGCGATGCACCGCGCGCGACCTATGCAATGGATGCGCTGAAGCGCGCCATGAAATGGGACGAGGAAGCGTTCAAGCGCGAATACGACCTTGATCTGTTCAACATTGTCGCCGTACGCGATTTCAATTTCGGCGCGATGGAGAACAAGGGTCTCAATATCTTCAATTCGTCGCTCATCTTGGCGGACGCTGAGACTGCAACGGACGCTGACTTCGAAGCCATCGAAGCGGTGGTGGGTCACGAGTACTTTCACAATTGGTCCGGCAATCGCATCACTTGCCGCGATTGGTTCCAGCTTTGCTTGAAGGAAGGCCTGACGGTCTATCGCGAACAGGAATTTTCCGCCGATCAACGCTCGCGCCCGGTGCAGCGGATCAAAGATGTGAAAAAACTGCGCGCACGCCAGTTCGGGGAGGACGCAGGGCCGCTGGCGCACCCCGTGCGCCCGTCGAGCTACCAGAAGATCGACAATTTCTACACCGCGACGGTGTACGAAAAAGGCGGCGAAGTGATCCGTATGCTGAAGCGGATCATCGGCGCTGATGCGTTCGACAAGGGTATGCAGCTCTATTTCGAACGCCGCGACGGCACGGCCTCGACAGTCGAGGATTTTGTCGCCTGCTTCGCGGAAGCGTCGGGCAAGGACCTCACGCAGTTCATGCGGTGGTACGAACAGGCCGGCACGCCCGCCCTCACCTCTCGCGGCGTATATGATGCGGCGGCGCGGACGTACGACCTCACCGTGACCCAAAAGCTCGCGCCGACGCCCGGTCAGCCGAACAAGGCGCCGCCGCCCATTCCGCTCTCAGTGAGCTTCATCGGCGCCGACGGCGAACGGCTGACGACCACGCTGGATGGCGCTGCGCGCACCGAACACGCTGTCGTCTTGAGCACGCAGGAGACGACCTACCATTTCTCCGATGTCGCCTCGCCGCCCATTCCGGCAATCCTGCGTGGCTTCTCCGCGCCGGTGGCGCTTGATGACGGCCTGAGCGTCGAGCAGCGCCTGGCGCAAATGGCGCATGACACCGATCCGTTCACACGATGGGAAGCAGGACAGAGCATCGCGCGTGCCATCATGCTGGGCGAGTCTCCTTCGGCGGCGCCGGCGCTGGTCGCGGCGCTGTCGCGCGAACTGGAGCGTGCGCAAGAGGATCCAGCGTTCGCGGCGCTGGCGCTGCGGCTGCCAGACCTGAACGAGTTGATCCTGGCGTCCAAAGCCCCGGACCCCGAGAAGCTCTTCGCGGCGCGCGAATCCTTGCGACGCGACGTGGCGACCGCTCTGCGTTCGCGGCTAGAGTCGATCGCAACGGCCAAGAGCGAAACGCCATTCTCTCCCGGCGCTTACGCAGCCGGCCGGCGCGCGCTGAAATCCGCGGCAATGGATCTGCTCGCAAGTCTCGGCGAGGCCGTCACGGACAAGCTCATGACTGCGTTCGATCAGGCAGGCAGCATGACCGAAGCCGCAGCCGCGCTTGACGCCTTGGGCGCATCAGGCAGCGCCCGCTTTGATGAGGCGCTCGAAGGCTTCTACGCACGCTGGCGCGAGAACCCGCTCGTCATCGACAAATGGTTTGCCGTACAAGCCGCGTCGCCGCGCACCGATGCGCTGACACGCGTCGAGCGTCTTCGGCAACACGCGGATTTCAATATCCGCAATCCCAACCGGGTGCGCGCGTTGGCGGCCGCGTTCGCGATGCGGAATCCGCGGGCGTTTCACGCAGCCGATGGCGGCGGCTACCGGTTTCTGGCGGCGCTGGCCGAGGATATCGACCCTATGAACCCGGCCCTGGCCGCGCGCCTCTTGACGCCGTTCGAATCATGGCGCCGCTTCGATGCAGAACGGCAAGCCGTTGCCAAGACGGAACTTGAACGGCTCGCCGCCCAACCGCATCTATCGAAAAACACGCGCGAAATGGTCGAACGCACGCTGGCGTAAGCGTTGCTTTCACATAATCCGTGAGCGGATGAACGAGGCGCATTCGCCGCCTCGACATCGCGTTTACACAATCGCTACCATTTCGGTTCGCCAGGATTCTGAAAAACGATTCGGGCGGGCCGGGGAACCATGTGACGAAAAACAGTTCGCAGACGGCTGCACCAGGCAGCAGCGTGCAAGAACGCGGCAATAGCCCGTTCATGCTGCTGGTTGCGCTGTTCACTGTGGCGTTCACGGTCGCCATTGGCGCACAAATCAAGGCGCACCACGACAGTGCGGCGCAGACGATTGTGGGTGCACAGTCCTCCGCCGCTGGTCTGGTCGCCGAGCGCGTGAACGCCAATCTTGCCGCCGCCGCAGGTTCAGTCGCGGCGACCGCTGAACTCGCGCACACCGCGGCCGCAGGCAACGGAACGATCGCAAGCGCTGCGGCGCACGCGCCTGCGGCCGTCGCCGGCGCGGTTGTCGATGCCGCGGGCAACATCCAGGCCATCACCGATCCCACACAAAGCGCCTTGGTGGCTGCGGCCGTGCACGAAGCCCACGGCGCCAACGCATGGATCGGCGCCCCCGACATGGGTTCGCTGACGACAGCGCCCATGATCCTGCGGCGCGCAGGCGAAGCCACCGTGGTCTCCATCCTTGATCCAAAGCAATTGCTGCCAGATCTCGATGATCGCGCGCGCGTCCTGATCTCCACCTCCAATGGGCACGTGCTCTACGTGTCCGATGCGCTGGCTCACGCCGGGGTTCTGGCGCAACAGCAGCTGCAGACGGCGCTGCACCAAGCTCCGAATGGCGCCATTGTTGATAGCGACCACGCGGCCTCGTGGGTTGTGGCCAAGAGCGATGTTCAAATCGGCAGTTTCGAGCTTGTGGCCGCGGCCGCCGCACCTAGCCCCGCGTCGCTGTGGATGGAAGCGATCATGCGCTTTGCACTGGTCGCCGCCGCACCGCTTGCGGCGATGGGAGTTCTTTACCTGCTGATGCGGCAAAATGCACAGCGCGCCCGCCTCGCCGAGGCTGAGGTCGACCGGGTGGAAACGCATTTCCGCATCGCCGCCGACGGCGCCAAGGTCGGTGTGCTTGAGTGGCGCCCCAACGCTGCGGAAGTTCAGCTCTCCGAACAGGCAGCAAAACTTCTAGGCGCCAGTACTGACACGCTTCCACTTCGGGACTTCCTGAACCTAGTGTTGCCTGAGGATCGCTTCAACGTTGAAGAAGAATTGCGCCGCGCACGCCAAGCCGGCGTGCTCGACATGCGCTTCCGGGTGCAGCGCGGCAACGCGCTCGCGTGGCTCGAAGCGCATGGCGCCGCCGTTGAAGACGCGAGCGGCCGCGCCGAAACACGCGTGTTCGGGACCATCATCGACGCCACGCAGCACCACGAAGCGGAAGCCCTCGTCTCGCGCCTCGAGAAGCAATTGCGCGCCGCCATCGAAAATTTCTCTGGCCCGTTCGCGCTTTGGGACACGCGCAGGCGCCTGCTGCTTTGGAATCAGAGTTTCGCAACGGCGTTCAAGGTGCCGCCGGAACTGCTGCGTCAGCGTACATCCTATGAGGCGATCGCCGCGGCCTCCGCAGGCGCGATCCGCCGCGAACGCCACGACCCCAGCAACCCGGATGTGCGGGTGATCGAGCTAGACACCGGGCAATGGCTGCATGTCGTCGAGCGCCGCGCCGCGGATGGCGGCGTCATTACCGTGGGCGTCGACATCTCACCGCTTAAACGCAAGGAAGAGGAACTCGCCAAAAACGAACGGCGCCTCACTGAGGCGCTCAACCGCGCCGAGACTCAGGAATATCGCATCAAAGCGCTGGCGCGGGAGGCGCACGAGGAACGTCAGAAGGCCGAGGAAGCGAGCCGCGCCAAGAGCACGTTCCTCGCCAATATGAGTCACGAATTGCGGACCCCGCTTAACGCCGTCATCGGTTTTTCCGAAATTATGGCGCGCGAATTGTTCGGCCCGCTCGGCAACGATCAATACAAGCAGTACTCGCAGGACATCTTCGACAGCGGCAATCACCTGCTCGAACTTATCAACGATATCCTCGATATGGCCAAAATCGAAGCCGGCAAGCTCACGCTCTCGCCGCGGCCGCTTGATCCAACAGTGGCGATCGAACAGGCCGTGCGGCTCACCAAGCGCAAGGCTGAAGAGAAGGGCCTTTCCATCGTCGTTGATGCCGAGGAGTTGCCGGAGATCGAGGCCGACCACCGCGCGGTGAAGCAAATCCTGCTGAACCTTCTTTCCAACGCCGTGAAGTTCACCGACCAAGGCGCGATCATGGTGCACGCACGCGGCGGGCCCGACACGCTGACGCTGCGCGTGATCGATACAGGCTGCGGCATCCCGCCTGAGCATCTGCCGCGCCTGGCGCGGCCGTTCGAGCAAGTCGAGCAAGAGCTCACACGTAACAACGCCGGCACCGGCCTCGGGCTGGCGCTCACCAAGTCGCTTGCGGAAATGCACGGCGGCAAGCTCTCGATCCAAAGCGAGGTTGGCCGCGGCACCATCGTTTCGGTGATCCTGCCGCGCTTGTTCGGCGGGCGGCGCGCACCCGAGGCCACTGCCGCCGAATAGATCAGGTGGCGGGCCAGCCAATGATCCGCATAAAATCCGCACGCACAGCGGCCTGCACGCTGCGCAGCTTTGCTTCTGTGTCCGAACTCTCGGCAACGCCAAGCATCGCCGCCAAACGAGCCTGCAACGGCGGCGGCGCGGTCGCGAGGTCAAACGCCCCTTCGGCGCAGATGCGCAGAATCTGACTCAAATCAGAATGGAGCCGCCAAGCCTGGGAGAGACGTTGCGCAACGTCAGCGCCGAGAACGCCGGCGCTTTCAAGCTTCGCGAGCGCTTCGCCTGTATTGGTCGACAAAATGTGGGGCTGCGGTGCTCCTGACACGATCTGCAAGGTTTGCGCGATGAACTCGATGTCGACAAACCCACCGGCGACGAGCTTCAAGTCCCACATGCCGCGACCGGGGCGCTCGCGCTGCATGAGCGCGCGCATGTCCGCCACCTCGTTGCGGGTCTTCTGATCGTCGCGCGGACGCGTGATCGCTGCCTTGGCGATCTCGGCGACGTGCCGACCGAGCGCGCCGTCACCCGCGACCGGACGCAACCGCGTCAGCGCCAGGATCTCCCAGGTCCATGCCTCTTCTGAATAGTACCGCTCGAACGAAGACAGGCGCACCGCCACTGGCCCCTTCGAGCCTGAAGGTCGCAGCTTCGTGTCGATCTCGTAGAGCGCGCCCTCCTCGGTCGGCGCGGAAAGTGCGCTGATCAAGCGCTGCGTCACGCGTGCGTAAAAATCTCCGGGGGCAGATGCAGAGTCGGGCGCGTCATAAACAAGCATCACGTCGAGATCGGAGCCCTCGGCCAATTCGCCGCCACCAAACTTGCCGAGCGCCAGAACACAAAACGTCCCGGGTTGCTGGCCATTGGTGCGCTCGACCTCATGCAGAGCCGACTCGGTCATCGCCTCGACGCAGGCTTGCGCAAGATCAGTGCGTGCAGCCGCCGCTTCCGCCGGCGTCGCAATTCCATCCAACAGCTGAACGTCGATGCGAAACGCCTCTTCGCGCTGAAAGCGACGGGCCGCATTGAGCTGCGCCTCGAAGTTTTCGGAATCGCGCACGCGCTGCCGCAACTGATCCGTGCGCCGTCCCGGCAAATCCTGCGCGAGCGGCGCCATGAATTGCGGATCAATGACGGCGTCGAGCAGAGCCGGCCGTCGCGCCAAGCCATCCGCAAGCGGCGGGGCCAGCGTCAGCAAGCGCGCGAGCAAGTCCAACAACGCCGGCCGCGCTTCCAACAGCGCCAGCACCTGCACGCCAGCGGCGAGACCGGCGAAGAACCGGGCGAACCGGGCAAACGCGTCATCTGGACTGCCGGCGCCCGCGAACGCGCGCAGCAGATTGGGCGTGAGACGCGTCAGCAATTCGCGCGCGCGTTCCGAACGCATGGCGCGAATGCGCCCATGGTGCCAGCCACGAATGGTTTGACTCACGGCGGCTGGCGCTTTGAATCCCAGCTTTCCGATGGTCGCCAAGGTCTCAGGGTTGTCCTCGACACCGGTGAAGATGAGGCTGCCCAGCGGGTCAGCTAGGCTTTGACCGCGCCCGAATAGTTCGCGATCGATCTCAGAGACGATGCGCCGCCGCTCAACCAAGGCCGCGTCAAAACGGTCCGTGAATTCGAAACCGGCGAGCGCGGCAACGCGCGCGCGCACCTCGGCATCGCGAGGCACGTCGTGTGTCTGCGCATCTTCCAGCATTTGGATGCGATGTTCGACCATGCGATAAAACGCGTACGCTTCGCTTAGAGCATCGCGCACGTTCGGCTTGATCGCGCCTGCCTCCGCGAGCGCCGCCAAGGCATCGATGGTGCCGCGCTTTCGCAAGCTGCGATTACGGCCGCCGAGAATGAGTTGCTGCGTCTGGGCAAATAGCTCGATGTCGCGAATGCCGCCGCGGCCGAGCTTCACATCGAAGATGGGGCTCTCAAGTTCGGCGCTTTTGAACGTGCTCAGAATTTGCCGCTTGATGGAGTGGACGTCCTCAACCGCCGCAAAGTCCAAGTGCCTACGCCAAATGAATGGCTCCAACGCCTTCAGAAACTCCTCGCCGCATCGCAAATCGCCAGCGGCTGCACGCGCCTTGATGAAGGCGGCGCGCTCCCAGTTCTGACCGAGGCTCTGATAGTAGTGCTCTGCTGACGCGATCGAGACGGCGACTGGCGTAGAGCCCGGATCGGGTCTGAGGCGCAGATCGGTGCGAAACACGTAGCCATCTGGCGTGACCTCTTCCAACACGCGCACCAGCGGCGCCACCAGACGCACCGCGCCGACACGTGGCTCGCGGGCGGGAAATGTCTCGGCGTCGAAAAACGCGGAAAAATCGATGTCACTGGAATAGTTGAGTTCACCCGCACCCATCTTGCCCATGGCGATGAGCGCAAAGCCGGGCGCGGACGGGTCCGAGATCACGCCTCGTGCGGCTAGCTCTTTGCCTGCAACGGCGAGCGAGGCGCGCAGCGCGGCGTCGGCAAAGTCGGTCAGCGCCGCAGTAACGCGTTCGAGCGGCCAGGCGCGGCCAATATCGGCGATCGCAGTGGCAAGATGGGTCGCGTCTTTGGCGCGGCGCAACACACGCATCGCCGTCTCAATGTCAGGCGGATCGGCGGCGACGGCGTCTGCCTGTGTGATAGCCTCGCGCAGCAAACGCTCCGGCCATTCTGCATCTAAGCCGACGAGCAAATCCTCACGGCGGTGCATGAGCCGTTTCAGGTAAGGTGCGTTGGTTTCGGCAAGGGTCGCTGCGTCGCGCCAAGGCGAACCTTCGAACGGCGCAGCGGCCTTCGTCATGGCGCCTGATCCAGCGCGGGCAGCACGAGGGCGGCGCCCAAGCCCTTGTGGTCGCCGTTCTCCAAGCCGTCACGCAGGTGCAAACCGCCGCGGTGCAATCGCGCGACGGCGGCAACGAGGCTCAAACCGAGCCCCGCCCCCGGCGTGGAACGCGCGCCTTCCAGGCGCACGAATCGATCCAGAACGCGATCGCGATCGGCTGGAGCAATGCCTGGGCCATCGTCAAGCACGTCGATCTCGATGCGGCCGTCAGCGCGGCGCTGCGCGCGCAATTCTACGTGACCGCCGGATTGAGTGTATTTGAGCGCATTCTCGATCAGATTGGAGACCGCTTGCGTGAAAAGGCTCTGATCGCCGCGCACGACCAGGTGATCGCCGACATCGCCGCGCAAGGTGAGGCCCTGTTCCTCAGCGGCGGGTTCGTAAAATTCCACCAGTTCGCGCAGGATCGGCGTCGCTTCGACGCGTTCGAGCTTCCAGTTACCGGTCGCTTCCACGCGCGCCAAGCGCATGATGGCGTTGAACATCTCATGCAAACGATCGGCTTCGTCGACCGCCTTGCGCAATGCCTCGCGGTCCGCGTCCGAATTCGGGGGCGCCTCCAGCGCCACCTCTAGTTTTTGGCGGAAGCGCGTGAGCGGCGAGCGCAAATCGTGGGCGATCGAGTCGCCCGCAGTGCGAGTGGCGTGCATGAGTTGCTCGATGCGATCGAGCATGGCGTTGAGCGACTCCGCCAGCACATCAAACTCATCGCCCAACCCGCTCACCGGCGCGCGGCGTGTGAGATCGCCGGCCATGACGTCTCGCGCAGTATTGGCGAGCGCTTCGGCGCGGCGCGAGGCCTGCCACGCCGCGAGCAGACCGCTCACCACTGAAAGGCCGATACCGATGATGGCGACCGTCCAAAGCGCTCGCGTAATGCGTCCGGCGATTACAGCGGTGTCGCCCAGATCGCGCGCAACCAACAGGATTGGCCCGCCGAGCAAGCGGCCTTCGCGCCCCCTCGCACGCCCGCGTTTGGGCGATCCGTTGTCATCGGCGCGGTCAAAGTTGAAATCCACGCGCTCGGCGGCTTCACCGGGCAGCGCGGGCAATTGCTGGAAATCGCCGGTGATAATCGCGCCGCTGCTTTCGGCCAGCACATAGAGGAGCGGACCGGGCCGCGCGGCGCGCTCCACCACCTCCTGGTTCAGCCGGCGAATGCCGCCTTCGGCGTAGGCGCGCTCAAGCGACGCGTACTCTTGATCCGCCAGCACATCGGAGTCGCGGATGAGCTGCCCCGCGGTCTCCAAATAGACGTAGAGCAGCAACCCGACGACAAACGCCAGCACCACCCCGGCTTGCACAATCGCGAGCCGGAACGTCGTGGAGCGCAGCAGAGCGTCGAGGCGTGGCCTCATCCCTCGAGACGATAGCCCGAGCCTCTCACGGTGTGCAAAAGAGATTGCGGGAAGTCGCGGT
>DASZWS010000003.1:0-2617 GCA_035546515.1 Vitreimonas sp.
GCTGGAACAGCGGGCACGCCCGGCGCCCGCGCAAACCACCGCCGTTGCGCCGCCACGGGCGATCGGGCCGCGCGAGGAGCGCGTGCCGATGACGCGCCTTCGTCAAACCGTGGCGCGTCGCTTGAAGGAAGCGCAGAACACGGCAGCCATGCTGACGACGTTCAATGAAGCCGACATGTCGGCGATCATGGCGGCGCGCAACAAATACAAGGAGATCTTCGAAAAACGTCACGGCGTGAAACTTGGCTTTATGAGCTTCTTCGTGAAGGCGTGCATCGCCGCACTGAAGGAAATTCCCAACGTCAACGCCGAGATCGACAACAACGAGATCATCTACAAGAACTATTACGACATCGGCATCGCCGTCGGCACCGATAAGGGCCTCGTCGTCCCAGTGGTGCGCGATTGCGACATCAAGTCGATGGCCGAGATCGAGCAAGAGATCGGCGAACTCGGCGCCAAGGCGCGCGATGGCCATTTGAAGCTCGACGATTTGCAGGGGGCGACGTTCACGATCTCAAATGGCGGCGTGTACGGCTCGCTGATGTCGACACCGATCCTGAATGCGCCGCAATCGGGCATTCTGGGCATGCACAAGATCCAGGATCGTCCGGTCGTTGTCGACAAGCAGGTCGTGGTGCGGCCGATGATGTATTTGGCGCTGAGCTACGATCACCGCATCGTCGACGGCAAGGAAGCCGTCACCTTCCTGGTGCGTGTAAAGGAAGGCCTCGAAGATCCGGAACGGATGTTGCTCGACCTCTAAGGGGACTTCTTCTTTTCTTTGTGCAGGACCACGAGCGCCAACCCGATCGCGCAGATCAGAACCGGCGCTGTCACCGCAAGTGCGCCAGGCACGAAGCGAGGGAAATTGTAGGACGGCGCAAACCACGCCAGACCGAAGGCAATCCCCCACGCGCCGCACAGTAAACGCAACCCGCCGCTCTCGGCGCGAAGCGTGCGCACGGCGCCTAACGCCAGCAGCCCCGCCGCCAGGAATGGGCCGATCGCCGCGAACTCCCAGCGCGGGAGATTTTGAGCCAAGCTGACCGCGATTGCGGTTGCAGCCAGCAAGGCCATCCACGCGCTGATCCTGTTCATCGAAGCTCTCTCCCCCTGCGCACCTCTACGCGTGGTGCGCAGGACGGAGTAGAGGCGATTTACATTGCGCCGGCGTGTTCCGCCGGAGCATGCGCGGTGGTGGGCGACTTACGAGCCTTGCGATAGCGCGCCTCGATCCGGCGTTCCTGCGTCTCAGCGCGCGTGGCTTCTGCGGCTGCACGCATGTTCTGCGCGCGCAGGTTTTCCGCAATCTGTGCGAAATAGCGGCCCGCCGGGACAGGGCCTTCGGTGCCGATGCGGAGCTTGTTGACCTGCATGATGGCGTCTCCAGAATTTCCCATCGCCTTGGCCAACCAACGCCTTTTTCCCGCGCTTGTTGCTATTTCGTACGCGGATCGGTGTGGATAAGCCGTCCACCGCTGATTGACTTACTGCCAGGGGAAAAAGCTGACACCTGCCCGCTTCCGCGTATAAAACTGGCTGCCTGCTCGGGGGGGCGGGCGAGAGGGGACGCCATGACCATCATCCTGCGCCTGCCGGCGATATTGGCGCTGCTTGCGCTGGTTCTGATCAGTCTCATCGGCGCGGTTTTGGCGACCGTCGTCTTGACGCATCTGCCGATTGATCTCTCCAGCATCCTAACGCCGGAACAGAGAACGCAGCTTTCTCAGGTGTCTTGGGTCGAGACAGGATTGCGCTATGGCGCGGGCGTGTTCTTTCTCATCGCCGCGGTTCGTCTCATCCGCCGCACGCAAGGCTTCTGGACCTGGCTGCTGGGCTTTGCCTGCTATGGCGGCCGCTGGGCGTGGCAACAGCAAAGCCAAGGCGACATTGTCAGCAGCGTGCGCAACATCAATCCGCAAATCTACCTGCACCCACAGGATATGCTGGGCTCGCTCGACTCCACCGAATCGCAGGTGGCTTTGCTGGCGGTGATCCTGATCGTCGGCCTCATCATTCTCATCATCGACGCCGCCGATCGCGCACATTGGGACCGCCAAGGCGCATAATACCTCCGCGCAAACGTTGATTGATCCGGCCCGCCTGCATCCCTAAGTTCGCGGCAAATCACGCGCACAACCGATGCGCTGTGTGCGGCTCGCGGAGCTCTTATGGCTAACTACGATCTCGTCATCATCGGCGGCGGCCCCGGCGGCTACAATTGCGCGATCCGCGCCGGCCAGTTGGGTTTGAAGACCGCGATCATCGAGAAGCGCGGCAAGTTGGGCGGCACGTGCCTCAACGTTGGCTGCATCCCATCGAAGGCGCTCCTGCACGCGTCCGACTATTACGAGGCGGCGCGCAAGACGTTCCCGTCGCTCGGTCTCAACGTCGGCAGCGTGTCGCTGGATATGGCGCAGTTCATGAAACAAAAGGACGACGCCGTCGATGGCCTCACGAAAGGCGTCGAGTTCCTGATGAAGAAAAACAAGGTCGATTATATCAAAGGGACGGGTCGCATTGTCAGCGCCGGCCGCGTTGACGTCGCCGGCCTCGATGGCAACACCCAATCGCTCGAAACGCGCAACATCGTCATCGCTACCGGTTCGGAGCC
>DASZWS010000004.1:0-5526 GCA_035546515.1 Vitreimonas sp.
GCGCCATTCCTCCGACATGGACATGCGCACCATATCGCCGCGTTGCGGATACATGGCGATCGCCACCTCGTCCCACAGTTCGTCGGCTTGGCCGAGCGAAAGAAAGGTTACGTCGGCGGCGAAGATGGCGCGGCCGCCGAACTTGGGCAGCAGTTCGGAAACGGCGCGGCCATAGATCATATAGGCGTCGCGCCCGGAAAGATTGGTCTCGCGGCCGTCATCATAGGCGGCGCGCTCTTTGAACTTGAGAAGGTTGACCATGAAGATCGGCCCCTTCGGCCCGGGCTTCATCAATTCTTCCATCTGCTTGGGGCTCGTTGGATAGACCTCGTTGACAATGTTCATGGCGGCCTCCTCTGACTATTTGCACTCAGAGGGCCAATAGTTTCAACGCTGCCGTTGCGTTATTGCGCGAACAAATGCTCGTAGCGCGCGCGCAGCAGATTCTTCTGCACCTTGCCCATGGCGTTGCGCGGCAGCGCCTCTACAAACATCACCCTCTTGGGCGCCTTGAAATTGGCGAGCTTTTCACGCGCCGCCGTGATGATGGCGGCTTCATCGCCCGCGCCGATCACCACCGCGACAACAGCTTCGCCAAAATCCCTGTGCGGCACGCCGATGACGGCGCTTTCGCTGACCCCAGGCAATTCATCGAGCACCAGTTCGATCTCTTTGGGATAGACGTTGTAGCCACCGGAAATGATCAGGTCCTTGGCGCGGCCGGTGATCCAGACGCGGCCGTCAGCGTCCTGGCGGCCGACGTCGCCGGTGCGGAAGAACCCGTCGGTGGTGAACTCTTCAGCCGTTTTTTCCGGATTGCGCCAATAGCCCGCGAACACGCTCGGACCCTTGAGCTCAATGCCGCCGATTTCACCGCCGGCAATGCGGAGTTCGACGCCGGGCAAGGGAAAGCCGACACTGCCCGCAACGCGCTCGCCATTGAGGGGATTGGAGGTGATGATCACCGCTTCGCTCATGCCATAGCGCTCAAGAATGCGCTTGCCGGTGCGCGCTTCGAACTCCGCGAAAGTGCTTTCCAGCAGCGGCGCCGAACCCGAGATAAACACACGCATGTGCGCGGCAGCGTCACGCGTGAAGCCCGGATTGGCGAGCAAGCGCGTGTAATAGGTCGGGACCCCCATCATCACCGTGGCGCGCGGCAAGGCCACAAGCACCGCAGCGTCGTCGAACTTGTCGAGCCACAGCATCGGCGAGCCGGTCATCAGCGCGCAGTGCAGTGAAATGAACAGGCCGTGCACGTGAAAGATCGGCAGCGCGTGCAAGAGCACATCGTCGCTTGTGTAGCCCCAGGTCTGGATAAGCGCGTCGGCGTTCGATGCGAGATTGTCATGGCTGAGCATCGCGCCCTTGGAGCGCCCGGTGGTGCCGGAGGTATAGATGATGGCGGCGATGTCGTTCGCGACGCGCGGCGCGATGTTCAAGTCGGGCTCATATTTGTGCGATTCACCGGCAAACGGCCGGATGTCGCGGATCACCAGCTTGGGTTCGAGATCGGCGATGAGATATTCTAGCTCAGCATCGGTGTAAGCGGTGTTGAGCGGCGCGTAGATGGCGCCGACCTGCAGCGTCGCCAGATAGAGCATCACCGACCCGACGCTCTTTTCCACCTGTGCAGCGACGCGATCACCCGGCTTCACACCCTTTGCACGCAGCAGCGCCGCCGCGCGCCCAACGCCTTGTTCCAACATTGCGTAGGAAACCACGCGACCGTCTGGCAGCAAGAAGCACGGCTTGCCGCGATCGGCCGGAAGGCGCGACTGCATCAGCGCGTAGAGATTTTGGTTCATGCCGAGACCGTTCGCAAAGCGCGTCAGATTCCCTGCTTCAGCCGTTCAACATGCAGCGGCAGCCAGAGCTGGCGGTGGCGCTTGATGCGTTCGGCAGCGAGGATTTGTTTGATCTGCGCCAAGGTCTGCTCAAGCAGCGTGTTGACCAGTACGTAATCGTACTCTTCCCAATGCGAGATTTCATCGAGCGAACGCGCCATGCGCCGCTTGATGGTCTCTTCGGTGTCCTCCGCACGTGCGTGCAGGCGCCGCTCCAGCTCCGCCATCGAAGGCGGCAGAATGAAGATTCCGACGACGTCTTGCGGCTCAGCCGCGCGCAACGCTCGCGCACCCTGCCAATCGACGTCGAACAGCACGTCCTTGCCTTGAATCAGCATGGCTTCGACTGGCGCGCGCGGCGTGCCGTAATGATTGCCAAACACCATGGCGTGCTCGAGAAATTCGCCGCGATCCGCCATTTCCTCGAACGTGGTCTTGTCCATGAATTTGTATTCGCGGCCGTTGACCTCGCTTGGCCGCGGCGCGCGTGTGGTGGCCGACACCGAAAGCGACATATTGGAATCTTCTTCCAACAGCTTGCGCGCCAACGTGGATTTGCCGGCGCCCGACGGGCTCGACAGCACGAACATCAACCCGCGGCGCGCAACGTGTTCATTCAACATTGGCGGCCTGCTCCTTGATCTGATCGACCACCGTTTTCATGTCCAAGCCGATGCGCGTGAGTTCGAGGTCAGCCGATTTTGAACACAACGTGTTGGCCTCGCGCGTCAATTCCTGACTAAGAAAATCGAGGCGGCGTCCCGCCGGTTCAGGCTTGGTCAGCAAAGTGCGTAACTCCACCGCGTGCGCCGCCAACCGCTCCAGCTCTTCCTGCACATCGGCGCGCGTCGCAGCGATGGCGGCCTCCTGCGCCAGCCGCGTCGGATCAATTTTGAATTCCGGCGTCAGCGTTTCCAGGCGCTGGCGGATGCGTTCAAGCGCCGCTGCCGGCGCCGCCGCTGCTGAACTGCGCGCATGCGTGACCAAAGTATCGAGCCGGGTGGCGAGATCGGCGAACGTCACCGCCAGCATGCGTCCCTCGGCGGCGCGCGCCTCCGCCAGCAAATCGAGCGCCTTCTGGAAATCGCTCAGCAACGCGCCTTCCAGCGCGGCGCGATCGGTTTCGCTCATCTCGGCGGCGTCTTCGCTGACCACCACGCCGCGCAGCGCGAGGATGCCGTCCCAGCTCGGCTGGCGTACGCGCTTGGCTGCAACGAACGGCTCGCCCGCGGCGATCAGTTTTTCCGCCAGCGCCAAGTCGACGCGTACGGGCGCCGCCTCGGCGGCGTCCCGCGTCATCGAAAGCGAGCATTGCAGTGAACCACGTTTGAAGCGCTGCGAGGCGGCTGCACGCGCCGGCTGTTCCAACGCGTCGAACCCGGGCGGCAATCGCAGCTTCACGTCCAATCCGCGGCCGTTGACGCTCTTCAGCTCCCAGATCCAGCGCATGGCTGCGAACGCGCCTTCGGCGCGCGCGAATCCGGTCATGCCAGAAATGCTCATGGCCGCCTGCTTAGCGTGGAATCGCCCAAGACAACAGGCGCGGGGTCAATGCGTGCGGTGCGTGGTTGCGCGCGGCTGTGGCGCCGGCGGATTCGCGGACGCCTGCTCGGCGTGCTCTTGGGCCAGGCGCTGCGTTTCGATAGCGCGCCAACGCGCGACATTGGCCTGGTGCTCCGCCAGCGTCGCTGCAAAGGCATGACCACCGGAACCGTCGGCGACGAAATAGAGCGCGTTTGAGGGCGCGGGGTGCGCAGTCGCCTCCAGCGCAGCGCGCCCAGGGTTGCAGATCGGCGTCGGCGGCAAGCCATCGATCTGGTACGTATTGTAGCCGGTGTTCATCGCCATGTCGCTCTGGCGGATCGCAACGATGTGGCCCTGCGCATCCACGAGGCGGCCATCGCGGCAGCGCGACGGCGCTTTCTTGCAGACGCCATAAATGATGGTGGGATCACTTTCGAGACGCATCGGCGCACGCAGGCGATTGGTGAACACAGCCGCCACTTGCGCGCGTTCGGAGGCGACGCCGGTTTCACGCTCGACGATCGACGCCAGCGTCACCAATTGCTCCGGCGTCGTCACCGGCACCGTTGGATCGCGATTGGCCCAAATCTCCGCCACCGCGCGATCGCGCGCATCGCGCATTTGCTGCAGCAACGCCGCGCGCGTCATGCCGCGTTGAATGTGGTAGGTGTCCGGCATGATCGAGCCCTCCGGCGGCGCCGGCGGCAGTGGGCCCGACAGCACGTCGAAATTCTCAATCAGCTTCATCGCCGCGGCGACGGTGATGCCTTCGGGAAAGGTCAGCGGGTGCTGCAGCGCTTGGCCGGTGGCCAACATGGTGGTGACCTGGTGCAGCGACGCGCCAGCGGGGATTTGGTATTCGCCGGCCTGGATGATCTGGCCGCGCTCATAAACCATCATCGACAAACGAAACAGCAACGCGCTGCGCACCAGCCCTGCAGCTTCGAGGCGCTTTCCCACGCGGGTGACGGTGGCGCCGTGATCGACCACGAAATCCGTCGCGCTCTGCGCGGGCCCGGCGCGATTGGCTTCCGTCTGAAACGCAAACATCGCCACAAAGCCGACGAGCACGATGACGATGGCCAACGACGCGAGTGTAGAAATGCAGCCCCACGGGCCACTTGATCGGCGATGCGGCGCTGGGCGCGTATAACGCGCCATTTAGTTCACCGCGATGAGGATCACGGCGGCGTTGGTGCCGCCAAATCCGAACGAGTTGGACATTGCTGCTTTCACAACTCGTTTTTTTGCCTTCAGCGGCGTCAAATCTATGGCGGTTTCGACTGAAGGATTTTCAAGGTTCAGCGTCGGCGGAATGACGCCGTCGCGGATGGCCAGCGCGCAGAAGATTGACTCAACAGCGCCCGCCGCGCCCAACAAATGCCCGATCGCCGACTTTGTGGATGAAAGCGAAAGGTTCTTGGCTGAGCCGCCGAACATGCGCTCAACCGCTTTGAGTTCGATCTCGTCGCCAAGCGGCGTCGAGGTGCCGTGGGCGTTCACGTAGTCGATGTCGCTGGGCTTCATGCCCGCGTCCTTGAGCGCGGCTTCCATGGCGCGATAGCCGCCATTGCCGTCGTCGGCCGGTGCGGTGATGTGGTGGGCGTCACCGGAAAGACCGTAGCCTTTCACTTCCGCATACATTTTCGCGCCGCGCGCCTTGGCGTGCTCGTACTCTTCCAACACCACCACGCCGGCGCCTTCGCCCATGACGAAGCCGTCGCGGTCTTTGTCGTAGGGGCGTGAAGCACGCTCCGGCGTTTCGTTGAAGCCAGTGGAGACTGCGCGCGAGGCGCAAAAACCGGTGAGGCCCAGCCGGCAAATCGCTGCTTCGGCGCCGCCGGCGACCATAATGTCGGCGTCGCCATGCACGATGAGCCGCGCCGCATCGCCAACCGCATGTGCGCCCGTCGCGCAGGCGGTGACCACCGAGTGATTTGGCCCGCGCAGGCCGTAGCGGATGGATATTTGGCCCGAGGCCAAATTGATCAACGCGCTCGGAATGAAAAACGGGCTGATTTTGCGCGGCCCATCTTTTTCGAGGATGAGCGCGTTCTCTGCGATCGAACCGATGCCGCCGATGCCGGAGCCGATCAGAACGCCGGCGCGGTTTTTCTGTTCGTCGGTGTCACGCGGGAAGCCGGAGTCGGCGATG
>DASZWS010000005.1:0-1769 GCA_035546515.1 Vitreimonas sp.
AGCACCGCAACGCCCGCGATGAAGAGGATCGCGGCTAGCGGTCCACATAGAAGGCGCGTGTCGCGGCTCACGGAATGGGCGTCACTACCGCTCCACGCAGAGCGCGATGCCCATGCCGCCGCCGATGCACAGCGTCGTCAGGCCGCGCTTCTTGTTGCGGCGCTGCAGTTCGTACAGCAGCGTCGTCAGCACCCGCGCGCCGCTCGCGCCAATCGGATGCCCAATGGCGATGGCGCCGCCATTGACGTTCACGATGTCGCTGTCCCAGCCCATATCCTTGTTCACGGCACAGGCCTGCGCCGCGAATGCTTCGTTGGCTTCCACCAAATCCAGATCGCCAACCTTCCAGCCGGCTTTCTCCAGCGCCGCCTTCGACGCCGGGATCGGTCCCGTACCCATGATCGCCGGATCAACGCCGCGCGACGCCCACGAGGCAATCCGCGCTAACGGCGTCAGCCCACGGCGATCCGCTTCTTCCGCCGTCATCAGCACCAAAGCCGCCGCGCCGTCGTTCAAGCCCGACGCGTTGCCCGCCGTGACCGTGCCATCCTTCTTGAACGCCGGCCGCAAGCCCGCAGCCGCTTCGATCGTCGCGCCGGCGCGAATGTATTCGTCGCTGTCGACAATGGTGTCGCCCTTGCGGCCCTTCACCGTCACCGCGACGATCTCATCCTTGAACTTGCCGGCCTTCTGCGCCGCCTCGGCTTTGTTCTGCGAGAGCGTGGCGAACTTGTCCTGCTGCTCGCGCGTGATCTGCCACTTCTCGGCGACGTTCTCGGCGGTGATGCCCATGTGATAATTGTTGAAGACGTCGGTCAGCCCGTCCTTGATCATGGTGTCGAAGAATTCGGTGTTGCCCATCTTGGTGCCGCCACGCAGATGCGCCGCGTGCGGGCTGAGGCTCATGCTCTCCTGCCCGCCGGCCACCACCACCTTGGCGTCGCCCGCCTTCAGCTGCTGATAGCCGACCACCACCGCGCGCAGCCCCGAGCCGCACACCTGGTTCAAGCTCCACGCCGGGCTCTCATCCGGCACACCCGCTGCGCGCGACGCTTGTCGCGCCGGGTTCATGCCCTGGTTGGCGGTCAGCACCTGACCCAGCACCACCTCCGACACGTCCTTGGGATCGACTTTTGCGCGCTGCAGCGCAGCTGTGATCGCTGTCTTTCCCAGCTCATGCGCGGGCGTTGCAACAAAGGCCCCGTTGAAGGCGCCCACCGGGGTCCGCGCGGCGGAAACGATGACGATGTCGGTCATTGCGACTGACTCCCAACTGGCTAAGCCATGGTTGATAAAGGAGACTTCCCATCTCCTATCGCACAAGCGCCAAGCGAATTCCAAGCGGCCCTGCCGCCTTCCGCAGGCGAAAACAGCGGCTTTGTCTTGCATTGCGATGAAGGAAGCGGGAGTTTGCGCCCCTGCCCGCCACTTCGCGGGCGCGAAGACGGATGGGTGGAACTCGTGGCGGACTCGACGGGCCAGGCTGAACAAGCCGGCGCACCGGAAGCACAAAGCGCGCCGGTCGTAATCAAGAAGTACGCCAACCGGCGCCTCTACAACACCGCGGCGTCCTCCTACGTGACGCTCGATCATCTCTCCGAGATGGTCCGTGAGGGCATCGACTTTGTCGTACAAGACGCCAAAACCGGCGACGACATCACCCGCTCGGTGCTGACCCAGATCATCTTCGAACAAGAGAGCAAGGGCCAGAGCATGCTGCCGGTGCAGTTCCTGCGCCGCCTCATCCGCTTCTATGGCGACCAGATGCA
>DASZWS010000006.1:0-8955 GCA_035546515.1 Vitreimonas sp.
AAACTTCCAGCAATTCCGAGGATTCGAGCGGCGGCAGCAATCCTGGCAAACGCTGGGCCAACATAGATTTCCCCGCGCCGGGCGGGCCCACGAATAAAATATTGTGAGCGCCAGCGGCAGCGATCTCCAAGGCGCGCTTGGCTTGCTCCTGACCCTTCACATCGCGCAAATCAGGCACATCTCCGGCGCTGATCAATTCGCCGCGCTCCGGCGCCTTCAGAGGCGCGCCGCCGCGAAAATGATTGACCAACGAAAGCAGCGAGGGCGCAGCGACAACATCGGCGCCGCTCCATGCCGCCTCGGGCCCGCAAGCTTCGGGGCAGATGAAAACGTGATCCATGCCTTGCGCGGCCATCGCCGCCGGCAACGCGCCGGGCGCCGCAGCGAGCGCACCGTCTAGCCCAACTTCTCCAAAACAAAGCGCGCCATCGAGCGCATCGTGCGGCAACGCGCCGATCGCGGCCATCATGGCCAGCGCAATCGGCAGGTCGTAATGCGTCCCCTCTTTCGGGAGATCAGCGGGCGCGAGGTTCACCACCAAGCGTCCGGCTGGGATCGCCAAGCCGATCGACGCAAAGGCGGCGCGGACACGCTCGCGACTTTCAGAGACCGCCTTATCGCCCAGGCCAACGATAACGATCGCCGACGTGCCGCCGGTCAGTTGTACTTGCACCTCGACGCGGCGCGCCTCGAGGCCCGCAAAGGCGACGGTGGTGACGCTTGCGCACGTCTGCATCGGGCAGCCTTTTATCCACAGATTGATCCGTGGACGGTACAATTACGAGAACATCGTGGCAACAAAAATCGAACGCCGGCGGCTTCGCCGCGGCTAGCTCAGTTTTGTACAGAAAATCAGGTGCTTGCTAGTACGAGCCGGCGCCATTCAGCGGCGCACCGGTCGCGGGGGCTGCTGGGCTCTGCGCGCTGCTTTGGTTGGCCGCGTATTCGGGGGCTGGGGGCGCCGCCGACGCATAATAGTTCGGCGACGCGTTCTCGATCACTTCCATGAACGACACACCGCGGCGAACGCCGCCGACGCGGCTGGCGATTTCGGCGGCTTCGCGCAATTCGGCGTCGCTGCGCGCAGTCCCCATCAGATAGACATTGGCGTTGTACACCTCGATGTTGATGTCGACGGCGCGCACATGCGAACTCGCCAGTAGGCGTGCGCGAACAGACGTTTCCATCACACCGTCTCGCAGGCCGCGCGTAAAGCTCGCCGGCTGACCCACGACGAGTTCGTCATAGACGTTGTGCAAATTGCGTCGGCCGCGCGCGATCATTTCCGCCTGCTGGCGATGAGCTTCGTCCGGCACGCTGCCCGTTAAGAGAAGATCGTGCGCAAACACCTGGACGTGGGTTTGCGCGAAGCCTTCGGCGTCGACAGCCATCAGCCGCGCCTTCACGTCGGTGTAGTCGTTGGCGTCGTCCATCACTTGGCCGGCGCTGCGATCCTGCACCGCCGCCATGCCGACGCCGGCGGCGGCCACCGGCAACATGACAGCGCAACCGCCGCTCGGCGCGCACGCGGCAATCGCTGCTACGGTGAACAGAAGTTTACGCATTGCCGCAGTTTCGCGCAGGATCGTTTCGGTGCGCTTAACGATACCCACAAATCAGGCGCGGCGCCGCGCTTCGTCGAACCAAGCAGCGCGTTGATGTTTGGGAAACCGTCCGCTCCCGACCACCACGACGTCAAAGCGGATGGGCGCGTGCATCAGCCGCCAGCGCCCGGCGAGCGCCTGCGCCGCGCGCGCGATGCGTTCTTGCGATTTGGGCGTGACCGCGAAAATGGCCGCGTCGTAATCGCTGCGCGCCTTCACTTCGACGATGACCAGCACGTCCTGCTTCCAAGCGGCGATATCGACCTCACCGTACGGCGTTCGGCAGCGCATGCCGAGAATGCGATAGCCTTTGCCAATCAGCCACAGCGCCGCGATCCATTCTGCAATGCGCCCGCGGCGCTCGGCGGCCTGACGTTTCACGCCCCGCCCTTCAGCACCAGCGCGCGCGCATAAGCGCGATTACGCGAAACGCGAAGCTCCGCGGCAGCCGCTTGCGCGGCTTCCTTCACGCTCAGCCGCATCAGCGCATCAACGAGATAAGCATCTAGCGATTCATCGCTCGTCTCCGGCGCCTCCGCCGGCGGCCCGACAATCACCACGATTTCGCCTTTTGGCGCGCCTTGCCGGGCATAGTGCGCGGCAAGGCCATCGAGCGTATCGCGGCGCGTCTCTTCGAACATCTTCGTCAGCTCACGCGCGACAGCCGCCTGCCGCGCGCCGAACGCGGCGGCCATGTCGGCCAAGCTCTCCGCCAGACGCGGGCCAGATTCATAAAACACCAAGGTCGCATTGATCGCGCTGACCGCCTGCAACGCTTCGCGGCGCGCATTCGGCTTGTTGGGCAGAAATCCCGCGAACAAGAAACGGTCGGTTGGCAGCGCCGAGGTCACCAGTCCGGCGAGCAATGCTGACGCTCCCGGAATTGGAAACACCCGAACACCCGCCTCCACCGCGGCGCGCACGAGTTTGAAGCCTGGATCGGAAATCAGCGGCGTGCCGGCGTCTGAGATCAGCGCAACACTCTCGCCTGCGACCAGCGCCGCGAGAATTTGGTCGCGCGCGTCTTCGCCGCTGTGATCGTGATAGGCGGCGAGCTTCGGCTTCAATCCGTACGCGTCCAGAAGTTTCCGGGCGACGCGCGTGTCTTCGGCATACACGCGGCTCACACCTCCCAAAATATCCAATGCCCGCAAGGTGATGTCGCGCAAATTGCCGATCGGCGTCGCCACCACATAAAGGCCCGCTTCCGGCGGTGGACTGGGCGAACGGGCGCCGATACGGTCGCGCCCCGAAGGATCCGAGGGATTGGTCATGACTGAGCGGCAATCATCGTCGCCGATGGCGGGCGCGCCAAGTGTTTCCAAGCTAAAGCTGGGCGCGGCCTTGAGCCTCGCCGCTTTCATGGCTGCATGCGCCACCTCGCCGACGCCTGGCCCTGGCACGCATGTGCCGCCGCCCGCGCCACCCCCGCCGCCCGGTTCGCAAGTCACCACCCGCGAGGGCGTGACGCCGCCCTTCATGCAGAACCGCCCTATCGTGCGCATCGGGCTGCTGCTGCCGTTCTCGTCGCGCCCGCAGGACGCCAGCGCGCTCTACAACGCCGCCGAACTGGCTCTGTTCGACCACGGCGACCAAAACACGCTGTTGATCCCGCGCGACGCCGGCGCGGATGAAGCCTCCGCAAGCGCAGCCGCGCGCGCCTTAGCCAGCGACGGCGCGGACGTGATCATCGGACCGGTGCTACGCGAAGGCGTTCAGGGCGCCGGTGAAGCGGTGCGCAATCAAAACATACCGGTGATCGGCTTCTCCTCCGATCGCACGGTCGCGAGCGCCGGCGTTTATTTGCTGAGCTTCCAGCTCGAGGACGAAATCGAGCGGCTTGTGTCTTTCGCCGCGTCGCGCGGCATCCACACCATCGCCTTGCTCGCGCCCGCCAATGAATATGGTCAGCGCGTGCAGCAGGCGCTGCAGCAACAGGCGCAAGCTAGCGGCGTCACCATCGTCGCGTCGCAGCTCTACAATCGCAACGACACGGAAGCAGCCGCCGCCGCAACCGCGATTGCTGCGCAACTCCGCACCTCCCCCGCACAAGCCATCCTGATCGCCGATAACGGCACGCCCTTGCGCGCCATTGGCACATCGCTTGTTCGCAACGGCATCGACCAGCATCAAGTGCGCTTCCTCGGCACCAGCGCCTGGGCGGGCGACGCCCAGCGCGAGCCGACGCTTGCGGGCGGTTGGTACGTCGCCTCTGACCCGAGTGCGCGCACCGGTTTTGAAGCCAGCTACACGAACATGTTCGGCACAAGTCCGACCCGCCTGGCCAGCTTATCCTACGATGCCGTTTCACTCGTCTCGTACTTGTCACGCAACGGCCACCCGGACGCGATCAATCGGGGCGCAATCGAAAACCCCGAAGGCTTCGGCGGATCGGACGGTCTCTTCCGCTTCAGTTCCAACGGCAGCATTGAGCGCGGGCTCGCCATTATTGAAGTCCGCGCCAACGATGTCGGCGTGCTTGATCCCGCGCCGCAGCGTTTCCCGGCCGCGCGCGGCTAGTCGTTTGCGAAGCTCAGCTCAGCGGCAATAGTGTTGGCGACGACACGTCCCGTGCGGGTAAGCAGTACGTGCGCATCGTCAAATGCAATCAGCCCCTGCTCGCGCAGCCAATTGAGCGCGTTGGCGTCGAAATCGCGCCCCAGCATCGCGGCGTAGTGGCGGCGATCAACGCCCTCATCAATGCGCAAGCCCATGAGCAGCAATTCATCCGCAGCTTGCGCCCGCGTCAGCTGCGCTTCACTGATCCAACCCACGCCGTGTTCATTGACCGCATCAATGTAGTCGGCAGGGCGCCGCTGCGCCTCGGTGGCCAGGCGCGCGCCTTCATGAGTGATCCGGCCATGCGCGCCCGGACCTACGCCAATCCAATCGCCGCCCCGCCAATAGATCATGTTGTGGCGCGCGCGCGCGGCTTCCGTGCGCGCATGATTGGAAATCTCGTACGCGGGCGCGCCGGCGGCGTCGCAAACCTCCTGCGTCGCCTCATAGTGCGCGGCGGCGAGCTCAGCATCCGGTAGCGTGAGTTTGCCGCGCGCGACGCGGCGGTCGAACGCGGTGCCCGGCTCGATGGTAAGTTGATAGAGCGACAAGTGCTCAGCAGGCAACGCCAATGCTTGTTTTAGCTCGGTACGCCAAGCCTCGACGCTCTGCCCTTCACGCGCATAAATCAGATCAAGCGACACGCGTGCGCCAGTCGCCGCTGCGGTTTCGACCGCCCGCACCGCCGTCGCCACGTTGTGCTTGCGCCCAAGCGCTTTGAGCGCGTCCTCGTCGAGCGCTTGCATCCCGACAGAAAAGCGATCGATCCCCGCCGCGGCCTGTTCGGCGAACAATGCTGCGTCCTCGGGATTGGCTTCAAGCGTGATTTCGCAATCCGTCGACAACACAAACGACCGCGACGCCGCATCAATCAGGCGAACCATTTCTTCGCCACGCAATAGCGACGGCGTGCCGCCACCGAAGAATAAGCTCGCCGCCTCACGTTTGCCGAAGCGCGCGGCGTGCGCGGCCATATCGGCTTCGATCGCGGCGAGCAGCGGCGCATTGTCGACGCCCCGCGCGCGATAAACGTTGAAATCGCAGTAAGGGCACACCGTCGCGCAGTAGGGCCAGTGCACATAGATGCCGAAGCCGCTCATTTGTGTGCTGCGAGCAATTTCTCGAACGCGCGCTGGCGGTGCGTCAGTGGAAGCTTTTCTTCCGGCGTCATCTCACCGAAGGTTTGCGTGTGCCCGTCGGGCACAAAAATTGGATCGTAGCCAAAACCCATCGATCCGCGCATGGGCCAGACGATGTGACCGCGCGCTTCGCCCTCAAATGTCTCGACGTTCCCATCCGGCCCCGCCAGCGCCAGCACACAGACAAAACGCGCGGAAAAATCCGTGGCGCCCTTCGCGGCGAGTTCGTCCCACACCCTTTTCATCGCCATGTTGAAGTCGCGCGCCTCGCCGCCCCAGCGCGCGGAATACACGCCCGGTTCGCCCCCCAGCGCGAACACCTCCAAACCAGAATCATCGGCCAGCGCAGGCAGCCCACTCCCCTTCGCCGCGGCGACGGCTTTGAGCGCGGCGTTACCGGCGAAGGTATTTTCCGTCTCCTCGGGCTCAGGCAAACCCAGTTCAGCTGCGGAGACCGCCGTCGCCCCAAGCGGAGCGAGCAGTGCGCCAATTTCGCGAACCTTCCCGGTGTTGTGGCTGGCGACGACCAAACGGCCGCTAAGACGAGACATCGCGACACTTGTTTGACGGCCCGCCGGAACGTCTATATCGTTTATCAATAAAGTCCGGTCAGGATGAGGCTGGATTAGCGGATATGGTTCATGCGCGCCCTCGGCAAAGGCTCCATCGCTGAGATTATTCGGGTCGGCCTGGTGATTGCCTGGGCTGTGCTCTGGATGGCCGCGGCGGTTCTCTTCGCCATGACTGCGGCCTTTGCACTCGACAGCGCCGGAATAGTCGATCTCCACGGCTTCTTCTCACCGAGCGGCGGCATCCACCTGAACATGCGCGACAGCGACATCGTGCTGCCCCCGGGCGCGCCTGCGTGGCCGGTTTTCCTCGCCGCGATCTTCATCGGCGCCGTGGCGATTGCCGGCGGGCTGATGATTGTTTGGCGGCTTCGCAAGCTCTTCGACAGTTTCTGCTCCGGCCAGCCGTTTGCCAAAGAAAACGCAACCCATCTGCGCGCGATCTGGATGACCATGCTTGGCATTGAAGTCGCGCGCTATCTGTTGCTCGTGTTCACCGGTTTCCTGCTTGCACAGTTCGGCGGGCCGCTGATGCAAAACGCCGAGGTAAAGCTAAGCGTTGATCTAAGCACGTGGGCGTCGATCCTCATTCTGGTCGTGCTGGCTGAAGTCTTCCGCGAAGGCGCGCGTCTGAAGGCCGAGCAGGAGTTGACGATCTGATGGCGATCCGCGTCACTCTCGATCGCATCCTGCTCGAACGGCGCATGTCGTTGACCGATCTCAGCGAGCGCGTCGGCGTGACCCTCGCCAACCTTTCGATCCTGAAGACCGGCAAAGCCAAAGCTATCCGCTTCTCAACGCTCAACGCGTTGTGCCGCGTGCTGCAGTGCCAGCCGGGCGACATTTTAAGCTTCGAGGCAGCCGCCAGCGACGAGACGGAAGACGCGGAAACCGAGGCCGCCGACAGCTAACTCTGCTTGCCGGCGATGTAGGCGTCCACCGCCGTCGCCAGCACCGTCAGCGGTACGCCGCCGGTCTGCACGACACAGTCATCGAAATCGCGCACATCGTACTTCGACCCCAACGCCTGCTGCGCGTGCGCCCGCAGGCGCACGATCTCTGTATGCCCGACCTTGTAACCGCACGCCTGCCCCGGCGTTGAGACGTAGCGATCGATTTCGCTTTGCGCCGCGCCGGGCGCGCGTCCGGTTTGATCGATCAGCGATTGGATTGCCTGCTCGCGCGACCAGCGTTTGGCGTGAAGACCGGTATCGACCACCAACCGCGCCGCGCGGAATCGCATCGCTTGCAGATAGCCAAGCCGGCCGAAATCATCGCCCTCGTAATAACCGAGTTCGTCGACCAGTTGCTCGGCGTACAGCGCCCAGCCTTCAACAAAAGCATTGAACCCCATCAGCGACATCATCAGCGGAATCTCGCTGTGATGTTCGGCGAGATAAGCGCCCTGCCAGGCGTGACCCGGAATGGTCTCATGCGCTGTGAGCGTCGGCAGCGTCCAGAGCGGCCAGAGCGCTGTGTCCTTCAGGTTGATGTAGTAGATCGCCGGGCGCGAGCCATCGAGCGACGCGAAGTTCATATAGCCGAGGCCGGCGCCGTCCTGAATGTCCACCGGCACGCGGCGCACCTCGACGGGTGCGTTCAAATGCATGCGCGAGACGCGCGCCAGCATCGGCCGCACTGCGGCGATGCGGCCTTCAAGATACTGCATCACCTCGCGCCGCCCGGCGTCGGTATTCGGCTTCAGAAAGCGCGGATCGCGTGTCAGCTGCGACATGCGCTCGCCGACACCACCATTGCGCAGGCCGTGCGCCTTGAGGATGCCATCCATCTCGGCGTCGATCTGCGCGCCCTGCGTTAGGCCAAGCTGGTGCACCTCGTCCGGCGTCATCGGTGTCGAGGTGCCGACCTTCAGCAACCAATCATAATAGGCTTCGCCATCCGGCAGCTTCCACACACCCGCATCGTGGCTCGCGCCAGCGCGCAAGCTCTGCAGCGCCGCGATCTGGCGATTGACGGCGGGATAAACTTGCGTCTCGACGATGTGCGCGGCGCGTGATGACCACGCGCCGTCGATGTGCAGCGCCGCGGCGCGCGTGGCGAGCGATTGCACCATCTGCGTGTTAGCAGCAATCTGGCCGCGCATGGCGCGCGCCTGCGTTAGCGTCGTATCGAGAATGAAATCCGGCGGCGTCACATCGCGTGCGGCGTCGTGGCGGATGCACGCAGTCTCCTGATCGAGCTGACGCGGAAATTGCGCGAGCCGGTCGAGATATGCCTCGCAATCGTCTGCATTCGCGATCTTGTGCTGTGAGTTCAGAAACTCCGGAATGCCGACCAGCGCCCCGCCCTGCTGACTGACAATGTACGGCCCAGCGCTTTCACCCATGGCGGCGCCGAACGTGTTGATCCCGTAGCCAAACTTGCCGCCATCGGCCCCGAGCTGGAATGCGTACTCAACCGCGTCATAACGGATCTGGTTGGCGCCGCTGAGCGATGCGCGGTCGATCTGCTTCATGGCGCGGACGCGCGACTGACAAGCGGAGCGATCGTACGTGAGCGCACCGAGCGAGCGATCGGAAAGCCTGTGCTTCAGATGCCGATTGGCGCCTTTGTCGAGACCAAGGCCCGTGGCGGTTTCCGGCGAATGATTGAGAATGTCGGAGGCGAAGCGGTCAAACAGCGCCAGCAGGTGGGCGTCTGCATCGCCCGCCGCTTGGGCCAACGCCGGCGCGCTCGCCATCACACCGGCCGCGGCCGCGCTCACCATCATGTCCCGACGCGATAACCGCATAATCCCACCCGTTCTGGTTGGTCCCACGAGTGAGCTATATCAGCGGTCTCCACGCTCGCCAGCCGCATCGCGTCGCAGGCGCAGCGGCGTTGGTCGATTTCGCACCTGCGTTAGGCGGCGACAGCTGACTTCTGCATTTCGAACAATCGGCCGCAACCCGCCTTCGCCAGCGCAATCATCGCGGCGAACTCATCGTCGCTGAAGGGTCGGTGCTCCCCGGTGGCCTGCACTTCTATCAAGCGGCCATCGCCGGAAAGTACAAAATTCGAGTCCACTTCAGCGTTGGAGTCTTCGGCATAGTCGAGATCGAGCACCGGCACGGCTTCAAATAC
>DASZWS010000007.1:0-6956 GCA_035546515.1 Vitreimonas sp.
CACTTCGGCGATCATGTCCGCGAGGTCTTCGCGATCGACGCCGCACACGGTTTGCAGCCGCTCCAGATGGCCCTTGGCCAGCATATCCAGATTGGCGATCAGCTTTTCCATAGCCGGATCGAAGCGTCCGCGCTCCTTGAGTTGCAACGACAAGCATTCGGGAATATCGCGCGCCATCACACCGGTGGGCTCGAAGTCTTGCATCAGCGTCAGCACGCGCTGCACATCGGCTTCCGCGCAACCAAGCTGTCGCGCCAGTTCGCGCACATCGGCGCGCATGTAGCCCCAGTCGTCGATCTGATCGATCAGCATGCCGCCGATCAGCCGATCGGTGGCGCCGACGCCGGCTTCGGTGAGCTGACGGTCCAGATGTTCGCCGAGAGAAATGTCGGAGGAGAGCGTCTCTTCCAGATCAGGCAGATCGTCGAAGCTCTTGCCCGATGACGCCTTCGACCAATCCGTCGCCGGCATCGCTCCAGCTTCCGCCAATTCGTTGGCGCTCAGGTCCGGCGCCATGTCGGCGACGCTGACATCGAGCGCTGCTTCCGCCGGGGCCATGCCGCTTTCAAACTCGAGCGCCTGCGCATCACCGCCATCGCTTTGCTTCGGCGCCTCGGCCTGGCTCTCTTCGCGCTCCAACAGCGGATTGCGCTCAAGCTCGCCCTCAACGAACTCCTGCAGCTCGACGTTCGAAAGCTGCAGCAGCTTGATGGCCTGCTGCAGTTGCGGCGTCATCACCAGGGCTTGGCCCTGGCGCAGCTCCAGGCGGGGCGTCATCGCCATGGGCGCACGTGCTGCAGCAAGGAGGAGGGGGTGGTCGCCATCTGGCACGCACCTTGCCCTCAAGGTTCTGAATTTCGGGTAACTGTCGGGCGGCGAACCGCGGGTGTTGTGGAAATTTGCCGCTTCAGCAGGTGCTTAGGCGCAGCGCTCAGAGCCGCCGGCTATGGTGACCCAGCCCTTAATGGGCGAAGGTGTCGCCCAGATAGCGTTCGCGGACATTCTTGTCGGCCATCACTTGGTCCGGCGTGCCTTCGAACAGGACTTCGCCATCGAACATGATCGACGCCCGGTCCACGATCTGCAGCGTCTCGCGCACATTGTGGTCGGTGATGAGGATGCCGAGGCCGCGCTGCTTCAGAAACAGGATCAGTTCGCGGATGTCGTTGATGGCGAGCGGGTCGATGCCGGCGAACGGCTCGTCCAGCAGCATGAACGAGGGCCGCGTCGCCAGGGCGCGAGCGATCTCCACCCGGCGGCGCTCGCCACCTGAAAGCGCCGCGGCGGGCGCATCCTTCAGATGATCCACGCGCAACTCGGCGAGCAATCCGTTGACGATTTCGCGGCGCTTCGACGCCTTTGGCTCAGAGAGCTCCACGATCGACATCACGTTCTGTTCGACGGTCAGCCCGCGGAAAATCGACGGTTCTTGCGGCAGATAGCCAACGCCCAGGCGCGCGCGCTGATACATCGGCAGCGTGGTGACGTCCTGGCCGTCCAATAGGATTTGCCCCTGGTCGACGCGGACCAGGCCAGTGATCATGTAGAAGCAGGTGGTCTTGCCGGCGCCGTTCGGACCCAACAGGCCGATGACTTCGCCGCGGTTGAGAAACAGCGAGACGTCCTTCACCACGCGCCGCCCGCGATAGGATTTGCCGATCGAAACCGCCCCCAGACCGCTTTGCGCTGTCTGAGATTTGGACGAACGGCTTGTCGCGCCCTCAGGGCTCATGTGCGGACCGTCAAGGGTGAGCGCCAGCCGGTTGCTGGGTTTGCGCGGGACGCGCGCCCTGTTGCTGGTTCTGGCCGTTTTGCGGCACGAACACACCGCGCACGCGCTGGCCTGGCGTTGGCGCAATGGTGGTTTGCCGCGTGCCGATGTGCAGCACCAGCGTCTCGCCGCGGATAACGTTTTCGTCGGAGGCGACCACGACATTGCCGGAGAAGGTCACGCTATCCTGAGCGACCTCATAGTCCGCATGATCGCCCCGCGCTGATTGTTGCGGGCGCACGTAATAGACATCGCCTTCGGCCAGCATGCGCTGAATGTCGCCCGCGCCGAGGCCTTGCGTTGGCGCGTGCGACTGGGGCTGCGCGCCTGCCGCGGCGGGGCTGAAATAGAGGGTGATCTTGTCGGCCCGGAGCCGCGCATCGTTCTGAACGATGTCGACGTCGCCAGTCAGCACCAGACGGCGGTCGGTGTCGAAATATTCCAGATTGTTGGCGGAGTAGGAGACGGGGCCGCCGCTTTCGCTGAGCTGGGCGTACGCGGCGGGGGTCGCCACCACCATCGCCACCAAGGCGCCAAGCGCGATCAGAAACGGCCTCATGGCCTTGGCTCCCTATTCTGTTGCCGGCGATCGGGAATTTGCCCCCGGACGCCCCCGCGCAACACCAGAGCGCGGTCGCTCTCCCGCAATTCATAGGCGTCGGCCTGGAGCACGCCAAGGGGCCCCGCGCCGGTCACCCCGCCTTGCCCGTAGAGCCGGCCATTGGCGAGGTCGACGGTCATATTGGGGGTGGAAAAGCGGTTGCCGCCCCGGTCCGAGAACAGCACCTCGCCCTGGAAGGTGATGCGTTTGTTGGCCTCGTCATAGACCCCGTGCGGGGCCAGCATGATCGTTCCGGCCTCGGTCCGATAGACCGGCGCGATGAGGTCGATCGGCTTGCCGTCGCCCCGGGGGCGTTCGGCCATTTCCGCGGAAATCTGGTAGGGCCCGCCGGCCTCGGTGCGGCCTATGAAGCGCGGATTGATCATCCGAAGCGGCTCGGAGGTGGCCAAGTCGGCGAGCATGAACCCGCCCTCGATCGCATAGAGCGCCATGAACACGAACACCGAGGCGAACGAGGCGCCTGCTGCAGCCACAAAAAACCGGCGCAGGCTGCCGATCAGCCGCGAGCGGCGGCGCGCATTGCGCAACGTCTGGGCGCGCTTCGGCTCCCATTCGAAGCTGGCGGCGGGGTGGGCGACAGCGGTCACGCGCTGGGTTTTCGCCGTGTTCCAGGGCGGAAGCAAGGCGCAGGACCGGCTGACAGCCGCGCAATCACTGCGTCGGCGGCGGGGTCGACGCCGCGGTTGCTGAGGCGGGAGCCGGCGGCGGCGCTGGCGCCGGCAGCGGCGGCAGCACGATATCCACGCGGTCGGCGCTGTACTCGCCTTGCGCCGGCAGCGCCACGCCCGGAACTTGTGCTGACCACGGTGCGATCTCGGCGCGGCGCGCTGCGTCATTGAAACGGCTCACCACAGATGCGGCGGCGAGACTCTGGCGCCCGTCGAAATAGGCGTAGCCCGATGGCCGCTGATCGTGCGCAGGGAGCACGTCGACAATCACGCCGACGTCGCCATCGCGCAGATCGCGCGCGACTTGATCGGCAAGCGCGGCGTCAGCGGCGCCGCGCGCATGTATCACCAAGGCGCGTACCGGCGGCGGCGGCGTGAAGATTTCCTGCAGCACGCGGGCAGGATTGAAGCCGCCGGTTGCCGCCGCGGCCGGCGCTGGTCGGCTCGCGCTCACCATCTGCACTTGCTCCGCCTGCACTGAGGCGATGCCGCCGATTGCGGGAGGATAACCGTTGTCGTCGCGGTTCGCCGGCGATTGATCGACCGTGGCCGGTTTTGCCGGCACCACTATGCCTTGCGCGCCCATCGCCGTTTCAAGCTGGATCACACGCTCGCGCAATTGATCGCGTTCGCGGATGACGTCGCTGGTGATCGCCAAGGTCCAGCCCGCGAGGGCCACCGCGCCGACGCTGGCAATCAGCTGCGCGGTCAGCATTTGACGGGTGCCGCGCACCAGCGCTGCGAGCAACGACCGCGCCATTCAGCCTCCCGCCCGCCCGATGGTCACGAGTCGATGCATGCAGAGGGCGGCGCTCGCGCCGGCGACGCCGATCATGCCGGTCAGCGCCAACTGCAGCTGCTCCGGTGACATCACGCCATTACGCGCCGCAGTCAGCGCGCCCGAATATGCGATCAGCGACGTCGCCAGTGCGATGGTGACAAGTTTCGGCGCGCCGGCGGCGCCCGCGGTCGCCAGCAGACCCACCGACGGTGTTTTAGCTTCGATCTCTCGGCCGTCACGCACCAGCGCGGCGATGTCCGCTTCCAGCGGCCCCCATTCGGCGCGGTCACTGCTGATGTCGATGGCGCTGAGCGCATCGAACGGCGCCGGTGGCTGCGCGCCATCCAAGCGCACTTGCAGCAGTTTGCGTTCGTCGAGCGCGCGGCCGGCTTCAGCGAAAACCCAGGTGGAATTCCGCGCGTCGCTGCTCCAGGCGACAATCACGGCGCGGGAGGCTGCGATCTCTGCCTCAGTGTCAGGTGCGCTCTTGTCACAATACACGCTATAGCCGAGCGATTTCAGACGCTCAGCCAACAGCCGCACGCGATCAAGATCGGCGCGGGCGCAAGAAATGAAGACGTCGGCCACCCAACTAACGCTCCGGTCCACAATGCTAGCGGCGTGGAGGGGCCGCGGCGAGCGGAATAAAGCTGGTCGGCTGCGTTCCGCGCGGGATTTCCCCCCGTCGGGGCGCGAACCCGGTCGGCACTGTCATCAAATTGAAGTTATGCGCCCTGCGGCGCGCCGTCCGCCTCCGCCAACTGGGCGATGCGCGCGGAGACGCCAGGATCGGACATCGCGACGCTGGCGATAGCGTCATAGTCCTCACGCGTCAGTCCATGCCGCGCCAAAATCGCACTGATTTGCGTTTCGTCACGGGCCCGCGCGGCCGCGTCGTTTGATGCAAACTCAGCCAGCTGTATCGGTTCGATTTCTGCGTGCGCGCGCGCATAGGCTTGCAGTTCGGCGTCGGTGAATGTGCTGGGTTCGGCGCGCGCTGGCTGTTGTTGGGCCAACACCATTTCTGGCGCTGCAACGCCAACGGCGGCCGCGAGCGCCATTTCTTTCCAGGGTACGGACGGCATCTCTCAAGCTCCTCCTATGAGCAATCGGGAACCGGCGATGACGGTTCCGCGTCAAGCCGAATGGATTGCTGTCAAAGCGGACCGTTGCGCGCTTCAGGCAGGCAATGGCAGCGTCCGCTGCCTTAAGGACGCGCCGCAAAGGACACGGTTCCGGATCGATCGCTCGGATTACAGCTGCCGCGCCGCCGCAAGCAGACGATCGATCAGCGCATCGAATTGTGCGCGTTCGGTCATGCTGAGCGCGGCCAACAAGCGCCGCTCGCTCTCGATAGCGATCGGCGCGATGCGCGCATGCAGCGCCTCGCCCTGGGCTGTGAGCGTTAGCGATTGCGCGCGTCCGTCCGCGTCATGCACATCTGCCGATACGCGCTTGGCGCTCACCAGTTTCGCCACCGCGCGCGATACCGCGACCTTGTCCATCTCCGTTGCTTCCGCGACCTCCTTCGCGGTGAGGCCCGGCCGGCGGCCGAGCACGGCGATGATGCGCCATTCGGGAATGGTGAGATTGAAGGTCTTGGCATAGCGCGTGGCGATGGCGCGGCTGACGCGGTTGGAGAGGATCGACAGCCGATAGGGCAGGAAACGCTCAAGCACGAGCAAATCGGCGGGAGATTTCCCCGTCGTTTTCGCCTCGGCTCTCATGCGCGCGCTTGCCATTGGTTACAAATGAAACTAAATCCGAAAGGAAAGTAAAGCTGCAATTGCAAGATCGAGGATGCGCTCATGGCTGACCTGTTCGAAAATCCGATCGGCACCGATGGCTTCGAGTTCGTCGAATTCACCTCGCCCGAACCGGAAAAGCTCGCCGCCTACTTCGAGCAGATCGGCTTCACTGCAGTCGCCAAGCACCGCAGCAAGAATGTCGTCCGCTACAAGCAGAACGACATCAACTTCATCCTCAACATGGAGCCGAGCGGCCAGGCGGCCGATTTCCGCAACGCGCACGGCCCGTCAGCCAACGCCATGGCGTTTCGGGTGAAGGATGCGGCCAAGGCGCTTGAGGAAGCGGTGAAGCGCGGCGCCGAGCCTGTCGTCGGCAAAGTCGGCCCGATGGAGCTCAACATTCCCGCCATCAAAGGCATTGGTGGCGCTTATATCTATCTCGTGGATCGCTACGGCGCGCAGACCATCTACGACATCGACTTCAAGCCCATCGAAGGCGCCGACGAGTCGAAGAACACCATCGGCCTCACCTATCTCGACCACCTCACCCACAACGTCTTCCGCGGCAACATGAAGACGTGGGCCGACTATTACGAGAAGATCTTCAACTTCCGCGAAATCCGCTATTTCGACATCGAAGGCAAAGTCACGGGCCTGTTCTCAAAGGCCATGACCAGCCCCGACGGAAAAATCCGCATCCCGCTCAACGAATCGAAAGGCGAGGAGGGCAAGGTCGATCAGATCGAGGAATATCTGCAGCGCTACAAGGGCGAGGGAATCCAGCATCTCGCCTTCGGCACCGACAATTTGTATGACGTCGTCGATCGTCTGCGTGAGCGCGGCGTCGAGTTGCAGGACACGATCGACACCTATTTCGATCTCATCGACAAACGCCTCCCAGGCCATGGCGAGCCGGTCGAGGAATTGCGCAAGCTCCGCATTCTGCTCGACGGGGCGCCCAGCGAAGGCCAGGGCTTGCTGCTGCAAATCTTCGGCAAGGACGCGATCGGGCCGATCTTTTTCGAATTCATCCAGCGCAAAGGCAACGAAGGCTTCGGCGAAGGCAATTTCAAAGCCTTGTTCGAGAGCATCGAACTCGATCAAATCCGCCGTGGTGTGCTGAAGGCGGGCTGATGCCTACGAAGCTGGCGTCATTGTGATGCTTGGCCGCGCGCGTGCTGGCTGGCGAGGTTTCGTGGCGCCGCTATATGCTGGGGCAATCGCCACATTCGGCTTGCCGATGGTTCAACTTGCTATGACGAACAACCCCATCACCCGGCCGTCGAGCGTGGATCGCGGCGTCAGCCCGATCTTCTTGCTGATTGTCGCCGTCTTCCTGGGCGCCGGCTATGAACTCGCGATTGGG
>DASZWS010000008.1:0-14966 GCA_035546515.1 Vitreimonas sp.
TAACGTCAAGCGGCTGTTGCGCTCCCTGCGACGAACGGCGTTGGTCGGGCGGCGCCCGACTTGCCTGGAAGGGGAAGTCCGCCGTTCCAACAAGCCAAATCGGGACGGCGGGTGGTCCATTTCCGCCTGAAAGGCACGAAAGTCCTATGACGAACGCCATTTCCGCCGCCGGCCTTAACCTCATCCAAGAGTTTGAAGGCTTCTGCGCCGAGCCCGCCCAGCTACCGGATGGCAATTGGGTGGTAGGCTATGGCCATGTGCGCGTCGGTGAAGCTGGCGCGCCGGTTAACCAGGACGAAGCCGCCGCGCTGCTCTCGATCGACGTCGCGCCGTTCGAAGCGCTGGTACACGAGAAGACGAGCCAGCCGCTGACGCAGGCGCAGTTCGACGCGCTCGTCTCGTTCGCCTTCTCTGTCGGCGAAGCCGCATTCGAATCAAGCCAGGTGCTGCGCCGCGTCAACGCCGGCGAGTTCGTTGCCGCCGCATGCGCGCTCGACGCTTGGCGCAAGAGCGATGTCTCCGGTGAATTGGAAACCGTTGATGTGCTGGTGCGCCGCCGCGCCGCCGAAAAGGCGATGCTGCTGAAGGACGTCCGCGGCGAAGCCGCGCCGTCTGCGTTCGTACGCGCCAAGCTCGACTACGCCGCCTCCATCCTCGGTGCGCCGGTGAAATATTCGGCCGCGCCGGTGGTCGGTTCGATCCCGGTCGCGCAGCCGCAACCCGAAGCAACCGCGCGCCTGATCGAAATCATGAAGTCGGAACCGTCGACGGAAGCGTTGCTGCTCACGCAAGTCGTCGATCAGCCGGCCAACGATTGCGACGAAGAGATCACCACCGCGCACGCCAAGCCGGTCGCGCGCAAAATCGACGCGGAGATTGCGCCGATGGTCGATCGCCGCATGCGCACGCAGAAGCAGCGCAAGCCCGCATCGTTCAAACTGCCGCACATCAATTTTCCCAAGTTCAAATTCCTCGGCCTGAAGTCGTCGAGCGCGTTCGACGTCGTTGGCCTGGTTGCGTTGTTCGCATTTGGCCTTGGCCTGACCGCGCTTGGCGGCTCGATTTTGTTTGAAGGCCGTACCGATAGCGTTGCGCTCGCTGGTGCGACGGCGCTGACAGCGCCGGGGCTGACCGCGTCGTTCATCGCCGGCGCCGGTCTGCTTGGCGGCTCATCGCAGGCTTAGTTTCTTCAGTTTGGTGAGGACTGCACTTAAGGGCGGGGCGATCCCCGCCCTTTCTTTTTGCGCAAAACAGAAGGGCTGCAACCGTCGCAGGTTGCAGCCCTCCGCATTGTCAGTCCCCTAGGCGGGCGACGTTAGGCGCGACCCCCAATCGAGCTCGCGCTCAAGGTGGTCCAAGCCTTCCGAAATGCCCCTGACGGGTGACAATGAGACATGGATCACCTCCTTTCTTGATAGCCGCCGGCCAAACTTGCCGGTCCGCCCAAGATAGGGTGCGTTGCCGCCGCTGCAAAGCGCCTTGGTTAGCAAGCGCTGCGCGTGGGTACGTGGGCGCCGCTACTCGCTTTCCGGCGTGCGCGAGCCGAGCAACGTCGCATGATCGCCGTTCATGGCGACGCACGCATTGCTCTCTGCGCCATCGGGATAACAAAATAGCGGGCCCTGCATGCCGCGAAAACTCTCATACACTTGGCGCGTCACCACCGGGCGGAAGAACGGCGGATGGTCCGCGCCGGCCGGCCAGGCCGGCAACCAGCTGGCGCTTGGCGTTTCCGCGGCGTTGGTGGCCCAACCTTCGAGATCCGAACGCATGCCAGTTTGGTTGTCATTGGGATTGAAGGCGAGCGGCACTTCAGCGACCGGATAAGTCTTTTCATACAGCACGACGTCGGCGCGCGAGCGAATGCGAATGGTGGCGACGGCTTCCTTGCACGTCGGCCCGTGAGCGTTCGCGTCGATCAGATAGTATTGTCCGCCCGGCGCTGACCAATCGTGCGAGGTTTGTGCAAGACACCCGACCGCTGCGACCGGCACAGTCGTGCTTGCGCCGCTATTTTGCGCTGGCTGCTGGCGTTGCGGCTCTTGCGTGCATGCCGCCAGTGCGACGGCGATCAGCGGCAGACTCCAACTCCAACCTTTCATCGATTGGTCTCCTCGTAGTTTCGTTCCAACAGCAAACCCGCCGCCCCCGCGGCAGGCTCCCAAAAAATGCAGAGTTCTTTTGCCGTGCCGGAAAAATGGCACAACATCGGCAGGTTGCGCGCGCGAATGTCCTGATAGGTGAGGCGATCGAGTGTGGTTTGCCCTTCAGCGAGACGCGCGAAATCGGGGATCGTTCCGGTGCGGCTGATCGTGGGTTTGGCCCAGCGGCTCAAGAACGCCGGAAGCTGCGCACCCTTGGCGTCGGCGACATCGCCAAAGCCTTGTTTCAGCGAAATCGCCCACGCCCAGATCGGATTGCCTTCGGCGTCGCGGATCGTGTAGAGCCCGACCGCCTTGTCGCACGAAGGCCCGGTTGCGCGCACGGTGACGACATCGCGCGCATCCGGCGCGCTGAACGCCACGGTGTTGGTTGCGATCACGTTGCAGCGCTCGCTTTGCGGCGCGCGCGCGGCCACGAGAACCGCCACTGCGAAAAGCGCCAATCTCACGGACCAAACGCCACGATCACCGCGGGCCCATTCGACGCGGGATCAACGATCAAACACTGCGTGGCTTCCGCTGCAGCCGCATAGCAAACGAGCGCCCGGTTGCTGGCGCGCAGCGCTTCATAAATGTCGCGCGTGTACGCGGTGGAATAGTGGAAGGGGCGGGTTGCATCGGCGGGGGCGGGGGCGCCTTCGGCCCAATCCGGCAATTGCCCCGACGCCATCGTTGTCACATCGGCGAAACTCTGCAGGAATTTCTCCATCTCTTCGCCGCTGACCGCCGGCGGCGTCACGCCAGGCGGGGGCGTTCCACCCGTGTGTAGATCATAGTAGGTGCTAGCGAAGGTCCAGAGCGGATCGCCATGCGCGTTGCGTACAACAAAAGTCACGACCGCTTGTGCGCAGCTGGGCCCTTGAGAGGTCGCGGTCACCGTGTCGGCGGCGTCCGGGTTCGACCAACTCACATCATGCGTTGCGCTGTGCGTGCACGCATCGCCGGCGCCCTGCGGGCGCGTCGGGCCTTCGCGCTGAACACACGCGGCGAGCGCGAGGCTCGCGAGAAGAAAGAGGATGACGCGCATCGGAATGTGTCCCGCGCGAACATAGCCACGCAGGCTGCGTGCGCCAGTGCCTATTCAGCTGCTTCCAAGGCGCCGCCTGCGGCAAGATCGCCCGCGGGCGTCTGCACCAATGGTTGGAACAGGCCGTGCGGCCGTTGCAGCGCCGCAACGGCGGCCTCGTAGCCTGCGGCCACGACGTCATCGAAGCGCTTCCAATTGCGCAGATCGACATCGGGCATGTCCGGAATGATCAGCAGATCCGCGCCCGAGCGGCCTTCCCACGGATCGATCTTCAGCGTTGCTGCGCGCATCAAGAGCGACGCAATCGGCGGCGCGGACTGGAATCCATGCGCGGCGATCCAGCTCAAAAAGCCCGGCGGATCGCGGAAATCCTCTGCATCGATGCCGTCGCGCAGCGCCACGTCGACGCCGATGATCGGCCCACGATGAATATCCTTGAGCACATCGACGGGGAAATTCCGCAACACCGCGCCGTCGACCAGCAAGCTGTCGCCATCCACCACCGGTGGCAGGATCCCCGGCAGCGAGATCGACGCGCGCAACGCTTTGCGCAGCAAGCCGCCGCGATGAATGCGCATGTCGGCGCTGACCAGATCGGTCGACACCGTGAAGAACGGCACGTCGAGGTCTTCGATCAGCGTATCGCCAAACGCTTCGCGCAGGCGGTCGTTGACGCGATTGCCGCGCACCAGCGCCACCACCGGCAAGGTGTAATCTCCGAGCGGATTGGTCTCCACGAACGCTTTGCTGATGCGCTGCTCGATTTCATCATCGGTCCAGCCCATCGCCACGCAGCCAGCGACGATGGCGCCCATCGAGGTGCCGCCCACCACGTCGAACGGCAGCCCAGCTTCGCGCAGCGCCCGCACGACGCCGATATGCGCATACGCGCGCGCGCCGCCACCAGAGAGCACAAGCCCGATCGATCGCCGCGCCACCACGCGCGCCAAGCGCGCGGAATCGATATCGTTCATCTCGCGCCAGTGGAACACGCGCACCGCTTCGCAGGCGTTGCTCCATTCGTTGGTGGTTGCGGCTTTGCGGTCAGCGCCGTGATGCAACAGGATCAAATCGACCAGACGGAATTGCCGTGCTGGCGAAGGATCCTCCGGCGGTAATAGCGGCAGCGACGGCCGCGCATCCGCGCGCGCGAAAAACCAAAGCCGGTCGGCTTGACGCAAGCAGGTGCGAAACCACGGCGTGTCGGCGATCGGCGTGACCAGAAATACCGCGTCGTTGTCGCGTTCGAGCGCGTCGAACCAGGCGCTGTTCATGCCTTCGCTGGAGAGCGCCTGCGAATCTTGCTCGGTGACGATTACCGCGCGCGCGCCGAGCCGCTGCATGGCGCGCTGCAGCACGCGCGCACGTAGATGAATGTCGATCGAGGGCGAGGTGGAAATGAGCGTGTAAACTTTCGGGTCGGCGCGGGCGCCAGCGCGGGTGTCGGCGCGTGCACGCGTCAGCATCAAGCGCGCTACATGCTCCATCAACTTCGGTTGCAATTGCATCAGCCGTTCGAATGCGTCGGGCGAGAGCTTCAGCACCTCGCTATCGCGCATAGCGAACACGCTGGCCGAATGCGGCTCCCTGGCGATCAGCGCCATTTCCCCGACCGGCTCGCCCGGGCGCACGTAGCCCAGAAGCTTGTGGCCGCCTTTATCCACAGGACGGAAGGCCGCCAGCGACCCCGACACCAGGAAAAACACCCCGTCCGGAGCCTCGCCGGCTGCGAGCAGGGGCCAGCCCGAAGGGACCGAAAACCACTCGGTTTGATCATCAATCGCCGCCAGGAGGTCTGGCGGCGCTGTGCTCAGAAAGGGGATTTCAGCGAGGCTGGGCTTCATCGGACGCCAGTAAGGATAGGCTGAGCGAGTTAAGGCGCAATGAGCCGCTATGGCATGTGGGGCTCGTCGTCGCGCCGGTTGCCCGTGGCGCCGCCATCGCTAAGACGGCGTCATGACTGTTTTTGTGGCCCATGCGCCCGCCGACCAGAAGGTCGCCGAGGGATTGGAAAAATTCCTGGAGCGCCGGGGGCAGTTCACAGAACTGGACGACGGCCAGACGGCGATGGCCCCGATCAGCGCCCACGACGTACTGGTGTTGTTGCTTTCAAAGGATTTTGTCTTCGCCCCGACGCGGCTGCGCCTGGAACAGCGGGCGCTCGACGCCTGGGCGGAGGGGCGCCTGATTGTCGTCAAGCTCGACCACAGCATCGCCCCGGTGGGCCTACGCGACCTGCCGGCGCTCGACGCCAGCTTCGAGGCGCAGCGCGACTTCAAATGGAATGAACTGGCCAATCAGATTCGCGAAAAATTACGCGCGCCGCAACGCGAGCAGGGCGGCGATGTAGCCGGCGCCGCGCCCCAAGCGCCGGTCGCGGCCAAGAAATCGAGGGGCCCGCTCGGCGTGCTGATCCCGATCCTGCTGATGTTGCCGGGTTTGTTCGCCATGGCGCTCACCGTTTCGATCTGGCTCGTCAATCGCATCGGCCCAAAGCCCGGCACGCTCGAAGACCTACTCAACGGCATCAACGCCTTTGGCGTGCGTTATGAGCTGCCTCCAGGCATTACGGCGCCAATCTGCGGCGCAGCCATTCTGCTGATGCTGATGAGCTTCGCGCTCTTGATTGCGCGGCTGGTCAGCCCGCGGCGGCCCCAGGCCTCACGGGCTCAACCCGCGCCTCCGACCGCGCCCACAACTTCGGATGACACGGTGTTTGTCTCCTATGCCCGCGCCAATGAAAAGCTGGTCCTGCCGGTGATCGAAGCCGCCAAGCAGGCGGGCAAGACCTTCTGGCTCGACAAACAAAGCATCACCCCCGCCGAGGGATGGGCTGGCGAGATCGTCAAAGGCATCCGCAGCGCGCGTGAGGTGCTGGTGATGTGCTCCAAAGCCGCGTTCGAGAGCGATCACGTCAAGCGTGAGATTTATCTGGCCGACCGCTACCGCAAGAAACTGGTGCCGGTGTTCATTGAAGACGCCACCCCGCCCGAGGATTTCGAATATTTCTTCGCCGGCGTACAAATGCTCAAATTGTTCGAGACGCCTGAAGCCGAGCGCGCCGAGGCGCTTTCGCGGGCGCTGGCGTAGGAGACGCGCATGACAGATTCAGCCGAACCGGTGTTGCTGGACGTCACCGCCGAGGGTGTCGCTTTCGTCACCCTCAACCGCCCCGCCAAGCACAACGCCTTCGACGAAGAGATGATCGCCAAGCTCGCCGACGCGTTCGAAACGCTGAAGGGCGCCGATCACGTCCGCATCGTTTTCATCCGCGGCAATGGTCCAAGCTTCTGCGCTGGCGCCGACATCGAGTGGATGAAGCGCTCGGCCGCGCTCACCGATATCGACAACGAAACCGACGCCTTGGCGCTCGCGCGTATGTTGAAGCACCTGCACGATCTGCCGCAGCTCACCGTCGCCATCGTTCACGGTGCGGCCATGGGCGGCGGCGCTGGCCTGGTCGCGGCCTGCGACATCGCCATCGCGCTGGGCGACGCCAAATTCCGTTTCTCCGAGGTCCGTCTCGGCCTGACCCCCGCCACCATCTCGCCCTACGTGGTCGAAGCGGTCGGCGTGCGCTGGGCCAAAGCGCTGTTCGCCACGGCCGAAGGCTTTGACGGTATTTTTGCCGAGAAGATCGGCCTGGTGCAGTACGCGGTTGAGGATATGCCGGCGGCGCAACGGCTCATGGAGCACCTGACCGATCTGATAAAAGCAGCCGCGCCGGGTGCGGTTGGCGATGCAAAAACACTGGTGCGTTTCGTAGCTGGGCATAAGATCGACGACGCCCTCGCCAAGGATACCGCCAAGCGCATTGCGCACCGGCGCACCTCCAACGAGGGTCGGGAAGGGCTCGCGGCCTTTCTCGACAAGCGCAAGCCGGAGTGGAATGCTTGAAGCTGAAGCGCGGTGGACCGAGCAATATGTGGGCGGCGCTCTATCGCGCCCGGCTCGTTCGTGCGCGCATGCCGTTCTGGCGCGTCGTGGTGGAGGCCAAGCTCAACCGGGGCGCTAAGCGCTGGCCGCAGAAATTCGACGCCGCGGTGACCGCCGTGTTCGTCTGGGCGCGCACCATCGAGGAGGCGGAGGCGCTCGCCGCGCTCGCTCTGGAAGAGGAAGGGCTTGTCGCGCTGACCGCCGACGCCAAGAAATGTGCGCCAGCAGCGGCGCCGCGGAAAACGCCGGTCGCTGTGGCGCGCACCGAGTACGGTTTTCTCGAACGCGCCGACAATGCCGGCGCAAAGCCGTCGCGTTCGCGCGCATAAGGCTGCGGGGAATACGTTATGGGCGGGGAAATGGATGCAGCCGGGGGCATGGCCACGGCAGGGCTGGTCGCCGCCGCGATCGAAGGCCCGAACCCCGGCGAAGCCGGTGAAGGCGAATGCCTGAATTGCGGCGCGCAGCTCAATGGCGGCCGCTTCTGCGCTAATTGCGGACAAGCCGCACACGCCAACCGCAGCCTCTGGGCGCTCATGGAAGAGCTGCTCTGGAATGTGTTCAACCTGGACACCAAAGCGTGGCGCACGCTGCCGCGCTTGGTGGTGCGTCCCGGCACGCTGACGCGCGGCTATATCGAAGGCAAGCGCGCCCGCTACCTGACGCCGCTGGCGACATTCCTGCTGTGCTACTTCCTCATGTTCCTCGTGTTCTCGACAGTGCAAAAGCCGGGGCCGATCAATCTGAGCGACAGTAGCTCCGCTGAACACGTCAGCGACGCGCGCGATAATCTCAATGACGCCAAGGAAGCGCTGCAAGAGGCGACGCAGGGCCTGCAGGAAGCGCGGACCGAAGCCGGCGCGCATCCCAACGCCGCCGCCGCCGTCGCCATAGCCGCCGCCGAGCGCGGCGTGCAGCTCGCGCGAGAACGCATGCAGCGACGCCAAGCTGCTTACGAGCGCGCGCAGCAGCAACAACAGGCCGCCAGCAACAGCCCCGTGCATGTCAACGTCGACAGCGAAGACGCAGCGGCGTTGCGCGCCTCCCGCGCCGCCACAGCAGCGCCAGCGTCCGTGCCCACGCCGCCGCCTGTCGCCAACACCACGACGCCGGCTGGCGCCGGCGCCGCCACAACACCGACGACTGTACCGGCCGTGCCCCCGGCGCCAGGTGTCGATCTCACTGACGACGACGGGCCCATTACCCTCGATGACGTGTTGAAGAAGATCGCGCGCGAAAACGTCACCGTCGATGGTCACCCGTGGCTGAATGATCAGATGCGCGCCAACCTCGCCAATCCGCCGCTCTTTTATAGCCACTTACAGGAAGCAGCATCCCGCTGGGGCTTCTTGCTGGTGCCGCTGTCGTTGCCGTTCATCGCCTTCCTGTTCCTCTTCAAGAAGAACATCACCCTTTACGATCACACAGTGTTCGCGCTGAACTCGCTTTCGTTTGCGTCGTTGTTGTTTGCGCTCATGCTGGCGGTCGCGCCGGTGTCGTGGCTGCATTGGGTGCCCGGGGTTGCTATTGGCGTCGGCTTGCCGGTGCATACGTTCTTTCACGTCGGCGGCGCCTACAAACTCAAATGGTGGTCGGCGTTCTGGCGCACGTGGTTCTTGTTGTTCTTCGCCATGATTGTTTTGATCGTCTTCCTGTTGGCGGTCTTGTTTATCGGCTTGGTGGGCTGAGGCATGTCGCAAGCCGATCTCATCAGCACCGGTGTTTCGGCGGCCTTTGTGCTGATCATGGTGGGCTTCGCGTGGCTGCTAGGCTTTCGCAAAACCTCTAAGCTCGACGATGCGGAGATCGCCAAGCTCGCGGCGGCCGAGGGCGCACGTGTCGAAGCGGCTGCCTATGACGACAAGGGCCGCACCGCCGTTGCCAAGCTCGATGGCGGCAAGCTCCTTATTGCAAAGGTGATGGCCGACGGCGTCAGCGCCCGCGTCATGGGGCAGGGGCAGGCGCGCGTACACGCCGGAAAACGCAACGTCAGCCTGACGTTTGGCGATTTGGGCTATCCGTCGCTAAATATGCGGCTTGAGAATCCGCCCGCTTGGCTGACCGAGCTTGGAGCCCAATCGTGATCGCGCCAGCACCCGCGCCGCCGTTTGAAGTGCCCGACGCCGTGAAGTTCGCGGTGCCGCTGTTCGTGTTGCTGATCGTACTCGAAATGCTCTACGTGCGCTTTCTGAAGAAGGGCCGTTACCAGATCACCGATAGCGCCGCTTCGCTCTCGATGGGCTTCGGCAATCAAGTCGTCGGCACACTGTTCGGCGCCGCCATTCAGACCGCGGCGTATCTCTGGGTTTACGAGCACCGCATTTTCACGCTGCCGTGGACATGGCCGGTGATGGTCGCGTGCTTCTTCGGCGAAGACCTCGCCTATTACTGGTTCCACCGCGTCGCCCACGAGCGCCGTTTCTTCTGGGCCAGCCACGTCGTCCATCACTCGTCGCAGCACTACAATCTGACCACCGCGCTCAGGCAAACCTGGACCGGCGCGCTCGGCTTCAACTACATCTTCTGGCTGCCGCTGTTGTTCTTCGGCTTCCCGCCGCTCATGGTGGCGATGTTCAGCGGCTTTAGCCTTGTCTATCAATTCTGGATCCACACCGAGCTGATCGACCGCATGGGTCCGTTCGAGTGGATATTCAACACGCCGTCGCACCACCGCGTGCATCACGCCATCAACGCCAAATATCTCGACGCCAACTACGGTGGCGTGCTGATCATCTGGGACCGCATGTTCGGCAGCTTCATCGCCGAAGATAAGAAGGAGCCGCCGCGCTACGGCATTGTCAGCCAGCTCGGCACCTTCAATCCGTTCCGCGTGGCGCTGCACGAGTGGGCCGGCATCTTCCGCGATGTGGCGAGCGCCAAGTCGCCGCGCGAAGTGTGGGGTTACATTTTCGGCCCGCCCGGTTGGAGCCCCGACGGCTCGCGTAAAACCAGCGCCTCGATCAAACGCGATTGGGCAGCGCGCCAAGCCGCGGCCGTGCCGGCGGAATAACGTGTATGTGCCGCAGCATTTCGCGGCTGATGACGCCGACGCGCTGATTGCGAACCTGACCCGGCGCGTCGCGGGCATCCTCGTCAGCGTCGATGCCGACGGCCAACCCATCGCCACGCATCTGCCGGTCCTCTGGGACGCCGTGACGCGCACCGTACGCGGCCACATCGCGCGCGCAAATGAGCATTGGAAGCTCGGCGCAGGGCGCGCGTTGATCGTGCTTGCAGGCCCCGAGGCTTACGTCTCGCCAAGCTTCTACCCCTCCAAAGCCGAGCACGGCAAAGTCGTGCCCACGTGGAATTATGAAGCGGTGCATCTGAGCGGTGCGATCGAGTGGTTCGATGGTCCGCGTCTCGAAGCCGTGGTGCGCGATCTCTCCGTTTTGCACGAGCAGGATCGCGCCAACCCCTGGTCCATCGAAGACGCGCCACGCCCGTACATCGACGCCATGTTGCGCGGCATCGTCGGCGTCGAAATGCGCGTCGAAAAGGTCGAGGCCAAGCGCAAGCTCTCGCAGAACAAGAGCGCGGCCGACTTTGACGGCGTGATCGCTGGTCTCGGACGCGGCAATGCGTCCGAAACTGAGATTGCCGCTTTGATGCGCGCCAGGCGCGCCGTATCCGACGCGCCGGACGGAAACTAGATGGCGCTTCACATCATCAAACTCTGCGTCGGCGCCGAGAGCGTTGAGGATTTGGCCGAGTGGCAGATCGGCCAGCTGAAGCGCGCGCAGAAGGCAAAAGCCAAGAGTATCCACCCGAACCAGAAGAAACACCCCGTCTGCGGCACGCGCATGTGGCCGAAACGCCTTGAAGATGTGCTCGCCGGCGGTTCGCTCTACTGGGTGATCAAAGGCGTCGTCACCGTGCGGCAAAAGATCGTCGCCATCGACGACGTCATCGACAATCACGGCGAACGCTGCGGCCTCTATCTCGACGCGCACCTGCAGCGCACCGTTCCACAACCGCGCCGCGCCTTCCAAGGCTGGCGCTACCTGGAACCGAAAGACGCACCTGCCGACATCAGCGCCGCCAAAGGCGGTGCAGATTTGCCGGAGCATCTCCAGCGCCAGTTGATCGAGCTGGGCGCGTGGTGAGTTAGCCCAACGCCCTCGCTGCGCTGGCGCAGAACGCGCTCAAGTCGTCCGCGTCGTGATAAATCCCCAACCCCACGCGCAGCACGTCATCGCGCGCGTCGGTGATGATGTTGGCGCCGAACAGCGTGGCTTTCCATTCGGTCGCGCGCGGATGACGCAATGAGATAAACCGCGATTGCGGCCCGCGCGCGTTGGGCTTCAGCAGCTCGGCCTCGCGCAACACGCCAGCTTCGCCGGACTCGATCATGGTGACGAGCGTGTCGCGCAGCGCGCCGGCGTGCGCAGTGATCTTCGGCGTGTCCAGACCTTCCTTCGCCAGCATCGCCCGCACGCCGTTGAAGCGATAGACGCCGGTCGCGTCGAAGGTCGCGCCCATGAAACGCGAGCCGTCTTCGCCATAGCCGGCGCGATCGCCATGCTTGGCCTCGATGGCGCCGAATTCCGCAAACCAGCCGGTGTTCGATGGCCGCGTCGCAAAGCCGGGCGGGGCATGTAGGTAGCACGCGCCTTCGCCTGACATCGCGTACTTGTAGCCGCCGCCGGTCAGGAACACGCGGTCCGCGACGCGCGAGAAATCGCACGGCATCGCCATGAACGAGTGGTAGAGATCAAGCATCACCCACGGCCCATCGGGCCGCGCAATTTGCGCGAGTTCTTCCGCGCCATCGAACCGCAAGCCGCTCTTGAACATGACGTGGCTCAAGAACGCCACATCCGGCGCTTTCTCGCGCGCCGCCGCCAGATAGCGCTCGGTAAATGTGCCGAACGGTTCGCACGGGACGATGCGGCGCTTAATGCGCCCATCTTCGTCCCAGCGCGCGCCCTGACGGCGGAACGAGTGAAACTCGCCATCGCTGGTGAGCACATCGAGCGGCGCCGCGCCGCCCTTGGCGGAGAACACGCGCACCAGCAATTCGTGCGTGCTCGGCGCAAACCCGATCGTCGAGGCATCCGGCAGCTTCAACTCCGCGGCCACCTCGCGCTGTGCCTGCGGGATCACCTCGCCGAAAATCTTTTCCCACTTGCGGTCTGCCAACGCCGCCGCATCGTTCCACGCTGCCATGTGCGCGTCGTACGAAGCATCGGGCCACAAATGATGCGAGTGCGCCGCAAAGTGCAGCCGCCCCGGATTGGCGGCGATCGCGCGCGAGAAGAGCCGCTTGTACGACATCAGAGTTTCGTCCTCAGCGACCAGATTTCCGGAAACGCGCGCCGCGTCAGCGTCTGCTGCAGATAGCCAACGCCCTCGGTGCCGCCAGTGCCGCGCTTGCGGCCGATGATGCGCTCTACCGTCAGCACATGCTTGTGCCGCCAGGTGAGCAGGGCGTCGTCCAGATCGAGCAGCTTCTCGGCTAACTGATAGAGCGCCCAATGCTTCTCGGTGTTGCGGTACACTTCAAGCCACGCGGCTTCGACTTGCTCATTCCATTCATAAGCTTGCTCATGTGGTCGATCGAGGACGTCCGCTGGAACAGCAAAGCCTTCCTTCGCCAGCTGCGCCAGCACATCATCATACAAACTTGGCGCATGCAGCGCGCTCTCCAGCAGCTTCGCTTCGTCGCTGCCCGGCGTTTGGTATTTCAAGAACTGCGCGTCCTTCAGGCCAAGCTGAAATTCCAGCGCTCGGAATTGGTACGATTGAAAGCCCGAGCTTGTCCCCAGCAATTCGCGAAACTTGAGATAGTCCGCCGGCGTCATGGTCGCGAGGATATCCCAAGCCTGCGTCATCACCGCCTGAATGCGTGAGACCCGCGCCAGATGCTTGTAAGCGGGCACGTGATTGCCGGCGCGAATTTCACGCTGCGCTGCGCCAATCTCATGGATCGCCTGCTTCATCCACAATTCCATGGTCTGATGCAGGATGACGAAGAGAAGCTCGTCGTGTTGATCGGTCTGCGGACGCTGTGCGCTGAGCAGGTCTTTCAACCGCAAATAGCCGCCGTAGGTTACATCCTCACCCATGTTACGGCGATCCTCCATTGAATCACGGCTTTAGAGCATGGGCGCTTGTGACGGAAAAGTCGCGGTGGTGCGTTTGTGCCGCAAAAGTTCCCGATTTTTTGGGTTTGGAGAGCAAGGTCGACCTGCTAGGGGTTTCGCGCTGAGAGGCAGAAGCCAGGGGAGAGACACGTGAGCGGCCCGGTTCGCATTATCATCATACTTGTCGTTCTGCTGCTGGTGGCGGCGGGCGTTGTGTTCTTCGTGTTGCCGAACAAAGCGAGCAGCAGTCAGACCTTCGCGGTCGCGCGCCCCGCGTCGACCGTATTTCAACGTCTGGCTTCGACGCCGGCCGGCACGCATATCGGCGATGGCGTGACGCTGACGCGCATCACCAACGCGGCCAACAACACGGTGACGGGTGACGTGACCTACGCCGCAGGCAAGACTGGCACGGTCACGTATGTCGTCACGCCACAGGGCAACGGCTCCAGCGTGCAAATGACGCTCGATCAAGGTCTCGGGACCAATCCGCTGAACAAGATTCAGGCCATCACCGGCGGCGAGGTGGCGCCGCTCGTGCGCACGGCGTCGACCGCTGTGCAGACCGACTTGAATGCGCTGCCGGCCGCCGATTTCGTCGGCTTGCAATACGATATCGTGCAAGTCACGGCGCAGCCGTTCTTTTACATCGAGAACTGCTCGTCGAATGACTCGGGCGACATAACCTCGATCATCGATCAAGCGGTCGCCGCCATTCCCGCGATCATGCGCACCAAGGGCATTCAGCCCGCCGGGCCGCTGATGGCGGTTGAGCCGCGCGTCGTGCAGGGGCAGTACTGCTACCAAGTCGGCTATCCGTACACGGGCCCGCAACCGCGCGGCGCGCTGCTGGTCGGCAAGGCCGGCCAGACGCCGAGTGGAACCATGATCCACGTGCACTACACCGGCGTTGAAGCCAACGTCGTGCCGCAAGTGTACGACAAGATCGATGCGCTCCTGGGCGCGGCGCACATCGACGATCCGTCGACGCCGAACGACGATTGGCCGACCTACGAGGTGTATAATGACGATCCGACCCAAGCCGGCGGCTCGCACAATCGCGAAATCTACTATGTGACGCGCGGCGATATTTCCCGCGCCACCGCGATCGTGCCCCCGACTGCGGCCGTGCCGGCTGGCGCGCCTGCAGCGACGGAAACCGCGCCGGCGGCGACGGACACGACGACGTCCACAGCGACCACTACCACCACGGCGACGACGACAACGCCCGCGCCGGCTGCGACGCCGTAAAGCGAGCGCACATTCAACCAGGAAGGCCGCGGCGCAAGTCGCGGCCTTTTTGTTTACACCGCCATGTTATCGATGAGCCGCGTCTTACCGAGCCACGCCGCCGCGAGAATGCGCCCAGGCTCTCCGCGCGTCACCAAAGGCGCAAGGGTCTCCGCATTGCGGATCGCCACGTAGTCCACCTTGGTGAAGCCGGCGGCCATCAAATGCCGCGCTGCTTCCGTCTCCACCGCATCGATGGGCGCGCCGGCGTGCACCGCTTTGATCGCGTCGTGCATCACCAGATTGAGCCGCGCGGCGATGCGGCGTTCATCGGCGCTCAGATAGGCGTTGCGGGAGGACATCGCCAAACCGTCGTGCTCGCGGACCGTCGCGCATCCCTTGATCTCCACGGGAATGTCGAGATCGCGCGCCATGCGCTTGATGACGAGCAGCTGCTGGTAGTCCTTCTCTCCAAAGAACGCCGTATCCGGCAGGCTCTGGAGCAGCAACTTGCTCACCACCGTC
>DASZWS010000009.1:0-3540 GCA_035546515.1 Vitreimonas sp.
TACCGGCCGCATTTCGATTTTCTGGATCCAGGAGAAGCGCATTTTGCGCGCGAGCTGCAGCAGATGGGTCAGCGCGTCGCCACCGCACTGATTTATCTCAATGATGATTATGAAGGCGGCGAGACCGCGTTTCCGCGTCTCAACTGGGCGTTCAAGGGCAAAACCGGCGATGCGTTGATTTTCTGGAACGTCACACCCGACGGACAGCCCGACAAGCAGACGCTGCACGCGGGGACGCCGCCGACCTCAGGCACAAAATGGCTGTTCTCAAAATGGGTGCGCGACCGCGCCCTGCCGCTGGTATGATCCGGGCAATGAACGATTTGGATGCTCTGCGCGCACAGGCCGATGCAGGCGATGCTTTGTCGCAATTTCGACTTGCGCGCCGGCTTGTCATCGGTGCCGAGCTGCCGGCCGATCACGAAGAGGCGCTGCGCCTTTTGGATCGAGCCTGTGCGCAAGGGTTGCCGGTTGCCCTGCTGTTTCAAGCGACACTTGCCGCTACCGGCATCGTGCGCCCGCGAAACTTTCTGGATGCGATCGGATTCTTGCAAGCGGCGGCCGCAACGGGTGACGCGCGCGCGAACGGACAATTGGCCACGCTGGGGGGCGTAGCCGGCTTTAGCGCTTCAGCGTGGCTCACCCCGCCGGCTGGCGAGCAGATGTTCGACGCGCCGCGCATCTCGGTGATCCGAAAGTTCCTAGCGCCCGAAGTTTGCGCATGGCATGCGGCGCAGGGCGCCAAGCGACTTATGCCCGCGCCGGTTAAGGACTCTACGCGCGGCGTTTCAGCGATTGACAAGGTTCGTTCGAATTCGGCTTGCGGGTTCAGCTCAGTCGAAGCCGATCTCGTATTGCAGATGACGCGCCTGCGGATCGCTTCGGCAATTGACCTCGACGTCTCGCACGAGGAGCCGTCCAATGTGCTGCACTACGCGGTGGGCCAGGCGTATGGATTGCATTTTGACTTCGTGCGGGCAGACGAGGAGCAGGTTTTCGCCAGCGAACTGCGGTCGGTCGGTCAGCGGGTGGCCACGGTGCTGATCTATCTCAATGATGACTATGTCGGCGGCGAGACCGTTTTCCCACGCCTCGGTTGGGCGTTCAAAGGGCAAACCGGCGATGCGTTGGTATTCTGGAATATGTCCGCGGCGGGCGAGCGCGAAATGAATTCGATTCATGCCGGCGCGCCTGTGACACGCGGCGAGAAGTGGCTCTTCTCGCAATGGGTCCGGGAGAGGCCGCATCCGTTGCTCTGAAGCGCCTGGTGTGGAAGAAGGCGCCAGCGCGAGAGGAACGATGACTGACAAGATCAAGAAGGTGGTGCTGGCCTATTCGGGCGGCCTTGATACCTCGATCATCCTGAAGTGGCTTCAGGAGACCTATAATTGTGAGATCGTGACGTTCACCGCCGACCTCGGGCAGGGCGAGGAGCTGGCGCCGGCGCGCGAGAAGGCGCTGGCGATGGGGGTGAAGCCAGAGAACATTTTCATCGACGATCTGCGCGAAGAGTTCGTGCGCGATTTTGTGTTTCCGATGTTTCGCGCCAATACGCTCTACGAAGGACAGTATTTGCTCGGCACCTCGATCGCGCGACCGCTAATCGCCAAGCGGCAGATCGAGATCGCCAATCTGGTTGGCGCCGATGCGGTCTGTCACGGCGCTACCGGCAAGGGCAACGATCAGGTGCGCTTCGAGGTGAGCTACTACGCGCTGAAGCCCGACGTGCGGGTGGTCGCGCCGTGGCGCGAGTGGAGCTTTGAAGGGCGTCCGGCGCTGATCGAATATGCCAAGAAGCACGGCATTCCCATCGCCAAGGGTAAGGAGCAAGCCGCGCCGTTCTCGATCGATGCGAACTTGCTGCACACCTCAAGCGAAGGCTTGGCGCTGGAAGATCCGGATGTGGAAGTGCCGGATATCGTCACCAAGCGCAGCGATCGCCGCACCATCACGCCGGAGGAAGCGCCGGACAAAGCCGAGGTTGTTACGCTTTCGTTCGAGCGCGGTGATCTCGTCGCCATCAACGGCAAGGCGATGAAGGCGCATGAGCTGTTGGCGGAGCTGAACAAGCTCGGCCATAAGCACGGCATTGGCGGCCTTGATCTGGTCGAGAACCGCTATGTCGGCATGAAGTCGCGCGGCTTCTACGAGACGCCAGGCGGAACCATTCTGTGGCATGGGCATCGGGCCATTGAGTCGATCACGCTCGACCGCGGCGCCATGCATCTCAAAGATGAGCTGATGCCGAAATATGCGGGCATCATTTATAACGGCTTCTGGTGGACGCCGGAGCGGCTGATGCTGCAAGCGGCGATCGACGCCAGCCAGGAGAGCGTCAGCGGTGATGTGAAGCTGAAACTGTACAAGGGCGGCGTCCGTACTGTTGGCCGCTCTTCGCCGTACTCGCTCTACTCCAAGAAGCTGGTCGGCTTCGATGAAGCCGGCGGCTATAATCAGGCTGACGCCGAGGGCTTCATCAAGCTCAACGCGTTGCGGCTGCGCATCATGGCGGAGCGGGATAAGAAACGCGGGAAGAATGAATAGTTCGTCAGCCGTCACGCTGCGCGCCGCGACCGCCGCGGACCGCGCGCTGCTTGAAGGCTTGATGCAGTTCTACATCTACGATTTTTCCGAATTCGCGCGGAATGCGGCGGACTTTCATTTCAATGCGCAGGGCGCGTTCGAGCCGTATCCGTATCTCAATCAGTATTTTAGCGAACCGAATTGCTGGCCGCTCTTGATCTATGCGGATGGCGCCGTCGCCGGCTTCGCGCTCGTGAACCAGCATTCGCATCTCACGGGCGGCGTCATCGAGCGCAACATGGGCGAGTTCTTTGTCGGTCGCCCGTTCCGTCGCAACGGCGTCGCCACCGCGGCCTTTCACAAAATCTTGGAATTGCACCCCGGACAATGGGAGGTCGCCGTGGCGCTGAAGAATGCGCCGGCGCGCAATTTTTGGCCGCGCGCGATCGCTGCGGCGCCGCGTGTGTCCGGCATCGAACAAGTCGAGGGCGACGGAGACCATTGGACCGGCCCGATCTGGAGCTTCAAGGCGCACCCATGAGCGAAGCCAAATTCGCCGGCGGCTGCTTGTGTGGCGCGGTGCGTTATGAAGCGCAGGGCGCGCCGCTGAATATGGGGCTCTGCTATTGCGGCGATTGCCGCAAGGCTTCCGGATCGGGTTTCATTCCGTTCATCGGCTTTCGCGCTGATGCCGTGCGGTTCAGCGGTGCGACACTGCAGTTCAGAAGCAAAGCATTCCGCGGCGGCGAAGCCGTGCGCAATTCATGTTCGGTCTGCGGCAGCCTGGTGTTCGGCGGCATCGTCGGGGTCGATGAGGCGCACACGATCTATGCCGGGACGCTCGACGATCCGTCGCTGTTTGCGCCGTCGATCGCTCTCTTCACGCGCGACAAGCCGGACTGGGTGGTCATGCCGGACGGCCTCGTCGCGTTCGAAACCATGCCGGGCTAGTTCAACGCAGCCAGTTGAGCACCGCCAAGCACAAGAGCGCGGTCAAGACGAAGCCTGCGAGACCTT
>DASZWS010000010.1:0-19155 GCA_035546515.1 Vitreimonas sp.
CGCGCGACCGTACGACACCCACTTGTTGTATTCGCTGCGCTCAAAGTTGGGATCGTCGAGGTCGGGCGGACTGATGCGGTGGCCGATGGACGAGAGCGCCACAACCCGCGCGCCCTTGTTCATCGCCGGCCACAGACGCGCGGTGAGTTGGAAGTGCCCGAGATGGTTGGTGGCGAACTGAGCCTCGTAGCCGCGTGCGTCGCGCATGAGCGGCGAAGCCATAATGGCGGCGTTGTTGATGAGAATGTCGACCTTTCGGCCGGAGCGCACGAAATCATTCGCGAACGCATCGATCGAACCAGGGTCCGCGAGGTCGAGCGCACCCTGTTCAGCATTGTCGATGCCGGCAAGCGCGGCCTTGGCTTTCTCCGGCGTGCGCGCGGGCACGACCACGGTTGCGCCGGCGTTCGCCAAGGCGCGCGTTGTTTCAAGGCCGAGGCCGGAATAGCCTCCGGTGACGATCGCCAGCTTGCCCTCAAGATTGCGTCCGCCCAGCGCTTCGGACGCCTCGGTCCGCATTCCGTAGCCGGAGTTAATGGGCTTTTGCTCGGTGGCCATGGACGCGCTCCTGTTTACGGAACGCTAGCGCGCCGCCGATCGCGGTCAACGCAATTCGACGGTTGGCGCTTTGCTCAGCGCGCGAAAGCGACGCTCGTACAAGCACGGCAGCGCTGATCGTCCTCGCGCTTCCGTTCGGTGACGTCCTGGTACATGCCGATGATGCCCACCGCGTGGCCATCGGCGTTCAACATCGGCCACTTGTTGGTTTCGAGCCAAATCACCGAGCCGTCCATCTTGTTGATCTTTTCAAGAATGCCGAGCTTAGGACGGCGATGGTACATGACGTCGGCATCATCGTTGCGAAACGCTTCGGCCTGCGCCGGCTCGTAGAAAAAGAAGTCCGAGTGGCCAACGAACTCCTGGGGATCCGCCACGCCGGCGTCGTCTGCGAAACGCTGGTTGCAGCCCAGGAACCGAGAGTCCTGGTCCTTCCAGAATATGCGCACCGGCAGGGTGTCGAGCACCTGCGCCAGCACTTCGGGAGGCAGTGAGTTGATCATGCGGCGAGCATGCGCCGCGCATGACTTATTTTGCGCTAATCTGACTGCGGATTTACGATAGCTCTAACGGCTTAGGTACTTCTGCTTAGAGTTGGCTCAGCGCCATGGACTATCACTCTCGCTCGGCTTTAGCGGGTCATGTCCCCAGTTCATCAGTGCATAGCGCCAACGCGATGTCTCACGCTTCTTCATTGGCGCTTGCATGCTGAGGCGGCGGATGAAGCTCACCACACGGCGCATGTGTTTGATGTCATCGGCGCTAGCGGCGCGTTTACTACGCAACAACAAAATGGTGCGCTGACCGGCTTTGACCCCGACGGAGACGCCGTCGCCGGAATCCTGCCCGACCGATTTTGACTCTTCGGTGAGATGCCACGCGGCAATCTCGCGCGCGCTCATGTTCACCAGCGCAGCAAATGACGCGCGCACCTCTTCGTCGCTGGCTTTGCTCACGCCTTGACCGGCCTCACCAGCGATGCGGCTTGCGTAGCGCGCGCCCGCGCCTCATCGGTATCGCGGCCGCGCGCTACGGCCACGCCCATGCGCCGTTTCTTGAAACTCTCCGGCTTGCCGAACAGCCGCAATTCCGTCTCTGGCACGGCGAGCGCCGCAGCGACGCCATCGAAGGCGATGCCTCTTTCTTCCATGCCGCCATAAATGACCGCGCTGGCCCCGGGCGCGCGCAGCGATGTGTCGATCGGCAGGCCGAGAATGGCCCGCGCGTGCAACGCAAATTCGCTCTGGTTCTGCGAAGCGAGCGTCACCAGCCCCGTATCATGCGGCCGCGGGCTGACCTCAGAAAACCACACCTCATCGCCTTTGACGAACAGCTCCACGCCGAACACGCCGTAGCCGCCGAGCGCTTCGGTCACCTTCCCGGCGATGTCGCGGGATTGCTCCAGCGCCGCCGCGCTCATCTGCTGCGGCTGCCAGCTTTCCACGTAGTCGCCGTCAACCTGACGATGGCCGATCGGCGCGCAGAAATGCGTGCCGTCGGCAGCGCGCACCGTGAGCAAGGTGATCTCAAAGTCAAAATCGATCTGCCCTTCGACAATCACGCGCGCATTGGCGACACGCGCGCCGCCCATGGCGTAGTCCCAGGCCTTGGCGACATCGGCCTGGCTTTTAAGCCGCGTCTGCCCTTTGCCCGAGGACGACATCACCGGCTTGACGAAAGTGGGAAAGCCGATGCGATCGATCGCCGCCTGCATTTCGTCGAGCGACGACGCAAACGCGTACGGCGATGTGGGCAGTTTCAGCGTTTCCGCGGCGAGGACGCGGATACGTTCCCGGTTCATGGTGATGTGGGCCGCATTCGCTGTCGGGATCACGGTTGCAAGCTTGTCCGCCTCAACCCGCACCAGTTCGTCGGTGGCGATGGCCTCGATTTCCGGGACGATCAGATGTGGCCGCTCCTTCTCAACCAGCGCGCGCAGCGCTTTCGCATCCGTCATGTCTATCACATGCGCACGGTGCGCCAGCTGCTGCGCCGGCGCGTTCGGGTAGCGGTCGACGGCAATGGTCTCCACGCCCAAACGCTGCAGTTCGATGACCACCTCTTTACCGAGTTCGCCGCTGCCCAGGAGCATGACCTTGGTCGCGCTGGGCGAAAGCGGTGTGCCGAGACGAATGCTCATGCGCTCTTTCCTAACATTGCCCGCACCGTTCGTCCCGCCGCCTCAATCGGATGCGCCGCGGCAGCGTCCCGCATCTTACGCAAATTCGGCGCGCCGGCGCGATGCTCAGCCATCCAGTCGCGCGCGAACTTGCCGGAGCGAACATCGGCCATCACCGCGCGCATGGCGTCCTTGACGTGCGCATCGATAATGCGCGGACCAGTGACGTACTCGCCATATTCCGCGGTGTTGGAGATTGCGTCGTGCATGCCGGCGATACCGCGTTCGTGGATCAGATCGGAGAGCAGCTTCACCTCGTGCAAACAATCAAAGTACGCCAACTCCGGTGGCGTCCCCGCCTCCACCTGCACCTCCCACGCGGCGCGAATGAGATGCGAAAGCCCACCGCACAGGACGACCTGCTCGCCATAAAGATCGCCCTCGGTTTCGATGGCGAAGGTCGAGGCGATCATGCCGGCGCGGCCACAACCAAGCGCCGCAGCATAGGCGTAAGCGAGCTTTTCGGCGCCGCCGCTGGCGTCGATGTCAATCGCGACGATGCATGGCAACCCGCCGCCGCGCGTGAACGCATCGCGCAATGCCTTGCCCGGCCCCTTTGGCGCGACCATTGAAACATCGACGCCAGCCGGCGCTTTAACGAACCCAAAGTGCACCGCGAAACCGTGCACGAACATGAGCGTTTGCCCTGCCTTCAGGTGCGGCGCGATCTCGGCGGCGTAGAGATCGGGCATAACCTCATCCGGCGCGGCCATCACCAGCACGTCGCAGCTGCGCGCCGCCTCGGCGACGCTGACGATTCTGAACCCCGCGGCACGCGCATCCGCTGCGCGCCGCGCGCCTGCGTGGAGCGCCACCACCACATCGACGCCGCTGTCGCGCAGATTGAGCGCATGCGCGTGCCCCTGCGCGCCGTAGCCGACGACCGCGACTCGCTTGGCGCGAATAAGGCTCAGGTCGGCGTCGCGGTCGTAGAGGACTTGCATGAGGGCTCGCGGTAGGTTTGCTCTTGCGTCTCTCCTAGGGCTGCTTAGCGTGCGCCGCAAATCACGGGGGTGAAGATGCGATATCCAGTCATTCTAATCGGCGCCGGCCTCGTCTGCCTGATCGCCGGCGAAAGCTTCGGCATGTGGATGGCCCAAAATCCGCAGAACTTTCTCTATGCACCAGCACATGCCCACCTCAATCTCGCCGGATGGGTGACGCTTTCACTCTACGGGCTCATCCACCGCGCCTACCCGGCCTTGGCCGAGAGCAAACTCGCCACCGCACAGGCGAGCCTCGCCATCTTGGGCGGCGTACTGGTGGGGCCGGGCATTGTTGTGGCGATCAATAGCGGCGAGCAAAACCCGAGCCTGGCGATTGCGGCCTCGGTGTGCATCATGCTGGGAACCCTGCTTTTCGGCATTATGTTCGTCGGCAAGGCAGTAATGGCGAAGACGACATGAACGCACCGGGTGAGATTGTCCGCTTTTGGCGCGACGCCGGGCCGAAGGCGTGGTTCGCAAAGGATGAAACCTTCGACGGGCGATGCCGGGCCTTCGAGAAGGCGCACCATGCCGCAGCGCGCCGCGAACTTGGCAATTGGGAAATGGACGCCGAGGGCGCGTTGGCGCTGCTACTGCTGCTCGACCAGATTCCGCGCAACATCTACCGCGACTCCCCGCACGCCTTCGCGACCGACCATCTGGCGCTCGGCGTTGCGCAACGCGCCATCAAGAACGGCTTCGACGCCGCCACCGAGGCGCAGCTGCGCTTGTTCTTCTATCTGCCGTTCGAGCACGCGGAGGACCTCGCGGCACAGGACGAAGGCGTGCGGCTGACGGAAGCCCTGGGAGATCCCGAGTATTTGCGGTTCGCGCGGCTGCACCGCGATATCATCGTCCGCTTCGGACGCTTCCCGCACCGCAATCCCATCCTGGGCCGCGCCAGCACGGCCGACGAATTGGCGTTCTTGGCTGAAGGCGGTTTCGCCGGCTGAGCGCTACTTCACGCCGGCGTCGACAGCGTATTTCCAGTTGCCTTCAAGATCGCGCGTCCAGATCGAAATGTAGCGGCCTGTCGTGCGCGTGCCATCGGGGGCAACGAAGGTAGCGTTGCCCCAGGTCCAGCCCATGTCGCCGCGTTCGGAGACGCGCCCTGCCTCCGGCGCCCATTCGATGGTGCGGCCGGCGGGCCAATTGGCGAAGGCGCTAACGACGCCATCGTGGCCGCGTGTGATGTCGCCGCTCGACAACATCAGCGCATCGTCGGCGGCGTAAGCCGCGAACGCCGCCGGCACGCCGTCAGTCGCCGCTTTGGCGGCGAAGGCGCGGTCGGCATCAAGCAATTCGCCCAACGCCGCTGCGCGAAACTCCTCGTCATTGCGTGAGCCGGCAATTTCCGAAAGCCGCAACGCCAGGCGCCCCGCCGCATCGCTCGTCGCAGCGCAGCCGCGCGAAAACGTGGTGGCGCGCCCGCCGAGATCGACTTCCATGAACACCTGCTCGCCGTGCGCGCAGGCATCACCAGTGGCGTTGGAACCGAGCGCGCCGGCGACACCCATTACCGAGCGCGCGAGCGTTGCGATCTCCGCGCCTTGCGCGGTGGGCACCGTCGTGATGCGCGGTCCGTCCGAACCCCAGAGCCACCAGCCGGTGGAAGGATGGCCAGTGAAGCGGCGCAAATACAGCTTCAAGTCATCGCCACGCGCTTCATATCGGATCACCCGCGCAACGCCGCCATCCGCAGGTGCGATAGTAACGCGCACCGCTAAATCGACGCCTTCACCGCCGAGTGTGGCGCGGCCGCCCGTAGTCGGCGTGATGTCCGCGCCGACCAGCGGCAGCGCCCACGGCGGCGCGCGTAGCGAAAGATTTTGCGCTGACGCCGCAGCCGTCACAAGAAGCGCCGCGCCGCACAACGCGGCGGCGATGCGAAGCAATTTCATCGATCCCATCCCCAAATCGTCCCGTCGAACGGCGATACTAGCGCCCTCGCCTCGCAGAGCCAGTCCCCTCGGCAGCACCGGCCGTGTGTGCGGCTATTTCGCTGGCGCACCGTCGGGGCGGTGCACCCATTGCGCGGTGTTGGCGACCCGATCAATCTCGTCCTCAAGCGCGCGCACCGCTTCAGGCATGCCCGCGCGCGTGCCGGCATAGTCCACCACGCGCTTGGTGTGGCCATTGCGGGTGAGCGTGATGATGCGGCTCGGTTGATCCGTGATATGCGCGCGGTATTCATCTTGCAGCGTTTCAAACTGCGCGGCGTCGAACGCTTGCAGCAACGTCTGCACATCGGCCCGCGACACCTGGCCGTGTTGTTCGCCGGTGACGCCGACAAAACGGCGGCCGGTATAGCTGACCGCGCCGTCGCCATCGATGCTCACCGTGTAAACCGGGCACGCGCCGAAACAGGCGGTGCGTTCCAACGTGATGCTCACCGGGCTGGGATCGGCTGGCTGCGCCACTGTGGTTTCGCATGCCGCTAGCGCTAAAGCGCCAAATGCGGCCAAGAACAATCTCATCGCTTCAACCTTCTCTGCCGCGCCGTCACCATCTCATCGCGCGCTTTCACCCAGGCGGCGTCGCGCTTGTCGACGAGAAATCCCGGATAACGCGCCTCGATCATGTTGCCGAGCTCCGCTGCCAGAGCAAAACTCGACTTCTTGTCATCCTCACGGCCAATGGCGAGCTGCTGCAGCATTTGTTCGCGCCGGCGCGGATCGAGCGCGTTTTGCGCTTCTGACACCAACAGGCGGCGGCAGCGGGTGAGGACACGCTCCGCGTCCTGGTCCGGGCCGCCTTCGGCCTCAAGCCGCGCCAGCTGCCCGCATGCGAACACAACCGCATCAAGGATGGGCTGGCGATACCCTTGGAAAGCACCTTCTTTGTCCTGACCATGTGTGTCCGGAGACTCGTTCGGAAACAGCAAGCGGCCGCGATCGGCGATCGAGGACAATTTGTGGCCGGTTTCGAACGCACGCGTGCGGAACTCCTCAGCCGCGTAAATTTTTCCACGGCCATCCGCGAGTGCGATCGCGTCGCTGACGGCGTCGATGGCTTCATGGACCCAGGCGAACACCTCGGAGTCCATTTCCATCTTCAGGGTTTCGACCTGCAGCGCGGTTTGCTTGTCGACAACGCGCCAGTTGAAGAAGAACGACGCCGCCGCGATCAGCGCCGAAATCAGCGCGACCCATTCGTTGACGCCCCAGCTCATGCAGCTCTCCCTTTCGCCGCGGCTTAGCACGCCCCGGCGCGTTCAAGAAGATAAGCCTGCCGCAGCGAGCGTCTGTGTGACCCGGGTCTCAAGGTCAGGTGCGCTGATCTTGGTCCAGTTAGGCATTTGATTGGCGATCCACGTGAACTGCCGCTTCGCGTAACGGCGGGTATCGCGCTTGCCGATCTCGGCGGCTTCAGCGCGCGAGATTTCGCCGCGCAAATGCGCCATCAGAGCCGGCGCGCCGTGCGCCTTCATGGCGGGAAGCGCCGGACTAAGCTCACGTGCGGCGAAGGCGCGAACCTCGTCTAGCGCGCCTGATTGAAGCATGTTTTCGAAACGCGCGTTGATCGCCGCGTACAAATGCGCGCGATCGGGCGTCAACGCCACACCGCGCCACTGGTCCCGCGCGAGTGCTGGCTTGGTTTTGGCGTGCAGCGCCGTGATGCTCTCGCCTGTTGTTTCGAAAACTTCCAACGCCCGCAGGATGCGGGGCGCGTCATTGGGCTCCAGACGCGCGGCAGTGACCGCATCAACGCTCGCCAGCTCCTCGTGCAGCGCCGGCGCGCCTCTCTGCGCGAGCCGTTCGCGCAATGCTGCGCGCAGCTCCGGATCGGCAGCGGGAATATCGGCGAGCCCCACGGTGAGCGCCATGAAATAAAGTCCCGTGCCGCCAACCAGGATCGGCGTTCGCCCACGCGCCTCGATCGCGGCGATCGCCGCCAACGCGTCGCTCAGCCAACGGCCGGTGGAATAGAGGTCTGCGGCGTCGACCTGACCATAGAGGTGATGCGGCGCCAGCGCCTCCTCGGCCTCGCTTGGCCGCGCCGTGAGGATACGGAAATCCCGATACACCTGCATGGAATCCGCATTGACGATCTCGCCGCCGATGCGCGCCGCCAACGCCAGGGCCGACGCCGATTTGCCGCTCGCCGTCGGCCCCATGACAAGAAGTGTCGTCATTCGTGAGCGCTCTACCTGCCCCGAGGTGCTGGCGCAAAGGCTCAGAGTCCGCCACAAGGCGCCGGTGACCGCCCACGCCCTCGTTTTCGTCGCCAACCCGGATGATAAGCCCGCCTATCGCGAGGCGCTGTTGATGCTCGGCCGCGTGGCGCTGACGCGAAAATTGCCGCCGCCGGACGTGCTCTCGGGTTGGGAAGCGGCGGAATGGATTTATCCGGAGGTCGACGGGGACCTGCGCCAGGAAGCTGGCGCCGCCGTCGCCGAAATGCCGGTGGACTGGGCGCTGGTTCCCGTGGCGGGCCGCCGCAAAAAGCTGCTCGTGGCCGACATGGATTCCACCATCATTGGCTGCGAATGCCTCGACGAACTCGCGGACTACGCGGGCATCAAGCCGGAAATCGCCGCCATCACCGAACGCGCTATGCGCGGCGAGCTGGAGTTTGAGCCTGCGCTGATCGAACGTGTGGCGAAACTCAAGGGCTTGCCGATCGCGGACCTGCAGCTGTGTTATGATCAACGCGTGAAGCTGAATCCGGGAGCGGAGACGCTGGTCAAAACCATGGCCGCACATGACGCGCGGTGCGTACTGGTCTCGGGCGGTTTCACCTTCTTCACCTCGCGCGTCGCGGCTGCCGCTGGCTTTCACGCGGACTTTGCCAACACCCTGCTCGACGACGGCAAAACGCTCACCGGCGAAGTGGGACGACCCATTCTCGGGCGCGAAGCGAAGCTCTCGCGCTTGCAGGCTGAAGCGGCGGCAATGAGCGCAACCCCTGGCGAGGCGCTCGCCATCGGCGACGGGGCAAACGACCTCGCCATGATCAAAGCGGCAGGCCTCGGCATCGCCTATCGCGCCAAACCCATCGTCTCGGCCGAAGCACACGCACGCATCGATCACACCTCGCTGGCGACGGCGCTTTTCTTTCAAGGCTATCGCCGGAGCGAGTTCACCGCATGAAACGCCTTCTCTTCATTTGCGCACTCATGCTCGCCGCGTGTGGACCAGCGCCGCAAAGCCACGAGACTGCACCGCAGACACTTGCGACCGCCGCCGGTGCGCCGGCGCAGCCGCCGCGCATCGAAACACTCGTGAGCCCTCCGGCCGAGCAACCGGGCCCCTCGTGCACACGCGATGGCGTCTGGTGCGTCGCCAAAACCAGCGACGGGCAAAGCGTGACCATTACTTACCTCCGCCGTGCGATCTCGACGATTTCGTCGCTGGGCGAAGGCGAGCACGGCGTGTGGACGCAGGTAATCCGTACGCCGCGCGCGAACGGCGAAGACATTCTAATCGGCGTCACCGCAACACAGGAAACGGGCTATTCCGGCGGCGGCGGCCAAGCCACGCAGGTGACGCTCTATCAAGTGTCATCGGTGCAATCGGGCGCACCGCATGCGGCGCTCACCTTTCCGCTGAGCGCGGGCATCGATATCCGCGCCTGCTTCTCGCCCGCCGACGAGCGAATGCGGCGCGACGCTTGTTCGGATCAGTACAATTTCACCGGCACGCTCTCGCTCGATGCCTCCGCGACGCCGGCTAAACTCGTGCTGGTAACGGTAGCGACGACCTACCCTGCCGGCATCAGCCGCGATGCAGACAACACTCATGCGCTGAGCGCGCGTGACCTGCGCACGGCCCGCGATCCCGCTTGCTCGTATCGCCGCGTCTTCAGCTGGGATGCCGCCTCGCAAACGTACAAACCTGACGCGCCGCTGCCGGCCTGCTCGGACTATCTCGAACCATGAAGCTGCCGCGGCCGCCCAAAGCTGTGGTGTTCGATCTCGACGGCACGCTGATCGATTCAGAAGCCCTGGTGCGTGAAGCCTATCGCGTCACCAGCGCGCAGTTCGGCGTCAGCATAACGGATGCGCAATTCCTGGCGCTGGTCGGCCTGAATCGCGACGACAACGACAAAACTCTGCTCACCTATTGGGGCGCGGATTTTCCGCTCGCGGATTTTCACGAAGCCAACCGCAAGCACCTCCTAACGCAAACCGCGCCCTTGAAAGCCGGCGTGCAAGAGCTGCTCGACGCGCTTGATGAGATCGATCTTCCGTATGCCCTTGCAACCTCGTCAGGCCCGCTGTGGGTCGGACGGCATTTTGACGCCTATGGTTTGCATCCGCGGTTTCGCGCCGTGGTGACGCGCGAAGACGTCACCAACGGCAAGCCGCATCCCGAACCGTATTTGAAGGCCGCGGCGCTAATGTATGTCGCGCCCCCGCACGTGCTGGCGCTGGAAGATTCGCACGCGGGCGTCACCTCAGCCCACGCCGCCGGCTGCATGGTGGTGATGATCCCGGATTTGCTGGCGGCCAATGACGATGTGCGCGCGAAAGTGCACCACATCGTCGATAGCTTGCACGACGTGCGGACGCTCGTCAGCTCCGCGCTAGCAGACGGCGGAACGTGACCGTGCCCTCCCGGTTGACGCGCACGATAATCGGATGCTCGCCGACAGCGGCGCGGCTGGCGATGGCGCGCGCGACCGTCAGCGTCATGGTCGGCTGGTAGGCCATGGCTTCAATCACATCGCCCGGTTTCAGCACGCCGTCATTGGCGCCGCCGACCGCGGTTGAGAGCACCACGAGTCCCCGCACGTCCGGCTCGATCTGAAATTGCTCGCGCAGGCCAGCATCGAGTTCGCTCAGCGTGACACCGAATATTTGCCCGCCGCGCGCGCCACCATCGCGGCGTGGCGCTAGACCGTCTCCGTCGTCGCTAGAAAGGTTTGTCGGCGAATCCGGCTCTGCAAGGCGTTGAATGGTCGTTGAGATCGTCAGGCGATGCCCGCCACGCATAACCACGATCGGCACCGTGGCGCCGACTTGGGCGTCGCCGGCCATGCGCGTCAGCGCGCGGCTGTCCGGCACGTCCTTTTCGCCGAAGCGCAAGACGATATCACCCGCGCGCAGGCCCGCCGTTGCGGCGGGACCGCCTGGCGTTATGCGGGTGATCACCGCGCCAGCATCGCCGTTGTAACCGGCGCGTTGCGCTGCGTCGTCGTCGACATTGGCGAGGCGTACGCCAAGCCAACCGCGCCGAATCTCGCCGTAGCGCAGAATCTGCGTCACCACCGGCGCAACGATGGACGTCGGCGTCGCGAAGCCCACGCCAACGGAGCCGCCCGTTGGCGATACGATCGCGGTGTTGACGCCGATGACGTCGCCGCTCATGTTGAACAGCGGCCCACCGGAATTGCCGCGATTGATGGCCGCGTCGGTTTGAATGAAATCGTCATAGCGCCCAGCATCGAGATTGCGGTTGCGTGCGGAGACTACACCGACCGAAAGCGAGCCGCCCAAGCCGAACGGGTTGCCGATCGCCAGCACCAGATCGCCGACGCGGGCTGTGTCGCTGTCGCCCATGTTCACGAACGGCAGCGGCGTACGCGCGTGGACGCGCAGCACGGCGATATCGGTGGCGGCGTCGCGCCCCACCACCTGCGCCTGATAGTGCGTGCCATTTTGCAGGATGACTTCAATGGCGTCGGCGGCGTCGATAACGTGGTTATTGGTGACGACGACGCCATCGGCGGAGACGATAAAGCCCGACCCGAGTGAACTGATCTGCGCCGCACCGTCCGAATTGAACCGCTCCAACGGCGAGCCCGGCGGAAACTGCGGCAACCGATCCGAGTCATCTACGCGCTGGCTGCTGGCGATGTTCACCACAGCCGGCGTCAGCCGCTCGGCGAGGTCGGCAAAACCGGTCATCGGCAGCCGCGATTGCGCCGCCGCCGGCAAAGCCGTCAGCACGATCAGCGAGAAAGCGGAGAGTACGGGCCGCAGCATCAGAATCGCGACATTAGCGATGCCGCATAGACGTTCAATTGTCCGCGCCAGCCGCAGCACTAGATTTCACTGAAAGTTGCCGCGTGCATGCCGCGCCATGCTAAGAGCCGCGCCATGAAGGACCGTCCCGCGCTCTTGCGCGACCAGATCATCGCCCGCCTCGACGCTATCGCCGATCCCCTCACCGGCGCAGGGTTGTTCGCAGCCGGCCGGGTTGCGGGCCTGGAGGCGGCTGATGGCAAGGTCTCCTTCACCGTGGAGGCGCCCGCCGAGGCGGTTACACAATACGTGCCTGTGCGCGATCAGGCTGAGGCGGCGGCGCGCGCGGTGATGGGCGTCAAAAGCGTGATCGCGGTGCTGACGGCGCATGCGGCCAAGCCCGCCAAGGCCGGCGGCATCGCGCGGGTGAAGCATGTGATCGCGGTCGCCAGCGCCAAGGGCGGCGTCGGCAAGTCCACGGTGGCGGTCAACCTCGCCTGCGCCTTCGCGGCGATGGGGTTGAAAACCGGGCTGCTGGACCTGGACGTTTACGGCCCATCGGCGCCTACCCTGCTCGGCATCGCCGACAAGAAGCCGGTGGGCGGACCTGAGAAAACCATTCTGCCGATCGACGCGTTCGGGCTCAAATCCATGTCGATCGGCTACCTGGTCGACGCCTCTAGCGCCATGATCTGGCGCGGCGCCATGGCGACGAGCGCGGTGCGGCAGATGCTGGACGACGTTGTGTGGGGTGACCTCGATGTGCTGCTGCTCGACCTGCCGCCCGGCACCGGTGACGTCCAGCTCACATTGTTGCAGCGCGTGCCGCTGGCTGGCGCCGTGATCGTCTCGACGCCGCAGGAAATGGCGCTCGCTGACGTGCGCCGCGGCTTGGCGATGTTTGAAAAGACGCGTGCGCCCATTCTCGGCGTGGTCGAGAACATGGCGTATTTCGAAACGCCCGACGGCAGACGCACGCACATTTTCGGCGAAGGCGGCGCGCGTCGCACAGCGGCGCAGGCCGGCGTGCCGTTCCTCGGCGAAATCCCCATCGACGTCGCGTTGCGCGAGAGCGCCGACGCCGGCCAACCCCTCGTCGCGACGGCGCCGGACACTCCCACCGCTATGCGCTTCCTGGAAATCGCTGACGCAGCGCTCGCCAATATCGCCCGGCTCAACAAGCCCGCGCCATCGATCAAGGTGATCTAACCCGACTGGGTTTTCACATCGCCCATCACCACGTGGCGGCCTTCGGGGCCGAGATTGATCAGCACCGCGATCGCCACCGCTGCGCACACCGCGGCCAACGCCAGCGCTTGGCTGTATTGCCAGTGCTGGTTCACCACGAGCGAGGTCTGCCCGAACGCCACGCCAGCGCTCAGCAAATTTCCCACCTGATAGGTGAAGCCCGGAAACGTGCCGCGCACATCGCCCGGTGAAATCTCATTCAAGTGCGCCGGCACTACACCCCAGGCGCCCTGAACGCAGAATTGCAGCAAAAACACCGCGCTTGCGAACATCAGCGGGGTGGTCGAATAAAACACCCACATCGGCACCATCGGCAGCACGCAGAGCGCGCCGATGGTGATCATCCGCCGCCGGCCGATCAACTGCGACAATGACCCTGACGTCAACCCGCCGCAGATGGCGCCGATCGAGCCCACGGCGATGATCCAACTTGCCGTCGCCACGTCGAGGGTCATCTGTTTGCGCAAGAAGTTCGAGTAGAAATCCTGCGTGCCGTGGCTGAGCGCGTTGAAGCACGCCATCAGCACCATCGCGAACACGGCTTTGATGAAATGCTTGCGTCCAAACGCCATCGCCGCGATGAGCACGCCCACTACGGTTGCGCTCAGCGCCAAGAGCGGCGGCACGTTGAGACCCGTGAGTGCGGTCGTAAACAGCGACAGCTGGCCGACAATAGCGAGACCGACGCCCAAAATACCCGCCGCCAGCGCCGTCGGATTAAGCGAAGCGCCCTCCTTCTTGCCCGGCTTCCAGCCTGGCGCTTCCGGCACGCCCATACGAATGAATACGACTAGCAGGGCGGGAATCGCGCTTAGCATCACCAGCGTGCGCCAATCGTAGTGCGGCAACAGCAGAGCTGCGGCGGCAGCCGCGATCAAGCCGCCAGTCGGATATCCCGTTTGCAGAAGACCCGAAACAAAACCGCGCGATTCCGGCCGCGCATGCTCCATCGCCAACGATGAGCCCACGCCCCACTCGCCGCCCATGGCGACGCCGAACAGGCAACGCAAAATCAGGAATGTGTTGAAATCCGGCGCGAACGCGGAGGCGAACGCCAATGCCGAATAGCTCAGCACGTTCAGCATCAGGATCGGACGTCGCCCGAACCGATCCGCAAGACGCCCGAAAATGAAGGCGCCGACGGGCCGCAGCGCCAGCGTCGCGGTGATCACTAAGCCAAGCGCGGTATCGGGAACATGGAACTCGTCGGCGATGTCCTTGGTGATCAGAGTGAGCATCAGGAAATCGAACGCGTCCAGCGTCCAACCCAGATACGCAGCGATCACCACATTCCTCTGCGTCGCGGTCCAGCCGCGCAGCGCCGACGTCAGCATCCGCCCTCTCCCAGCCGTTCTTCTTCTGGCGCGGCTTCCTACGCCAGTTCGAACGCGATGGGCAGTGTTTTGAGGCCGTTGACAAACGCGCTCTCGGTGTAGCGCGGCTCGCCCGCCAGTTTCACGCTCTTCAAGCGCGGCAGCAGTTCCTCGAACAGAATGCGCATTTCCATGCGCGCGAGGTGTTGGCCGAGACACACATGCGCGCCATTGCCGAACGCAAGCTGGCGGTTTGGCATGCGATCGATATCGAACTTATCCGAGTTCGGGAAAATCTCCTCGTCGCGATTGCCCGACGCGTAGCACAGCATCAGCCAATCGCCTTGCTTGATCTTGCGCCCGCGGAGCTCAGTGTCGGCGCTGGCAGAGCGCATGAACGTCTTTACCGGCGTCGTCCAGCGGATGGCTTCTTCGATGAGCTTCGGCACGAGTTCGAGATCGCCCTTCACACGCTCAAGCAGCCCCGGCTGCGTCGCCAGGGCCCACATCGCCCCTGCGGTGGACGAGGACGTGGTGTCGTGTCCCGCAGTGGCGACGATGGTGTAGTAGCCCGTCGCCTCGAACTCCGGGATTGGCTTGCCATCGACATTCGCATTGGCAATCAGCGTGGCTAGATCGTCGCGCGGAGTCTTGCGGCGATCTTCCGTGATGGCGCCGAAATAGTCGCCGAAATCTTTGATGACGCCCATGAGCAGTTGCATGAACTGCTCGTCGTTCAGCGCCGCCATGAAGCGCTCGGTGTCCGGATCGCTGGAGCCGAACAGTTCCTGCGTCAACCGCAGCATGCGCGGGTAATCCTCCGGCGGCACGCCGAGAATGTTCATCACCACGCGCAGCGGATAGTGCAGCGCCACGTCCTTCACGAAATCGCATTCGCCCGGCAACTTCACGAACTGCGTCACCGTATCTTGCGCAAGCGCACGAATATCCTGTTCGCGCTTCTTGATGCTTTGCGGCATGAACCACGCCTGCGTCAGCAGCCGATACTTCATATGATCCGGCTCATCCATCTGCACCAGCGAACGCACAAGGTGCGGTGTGCCGGTAATGGCGCGGGCGCGTTGGTCAGCGCTTTGGTTGGTGATGGTGGTGGCGCGCACGCCGCTCGGATAAAGCGCGTTGTTGCGGCTGACTTCCAGAATGTCGGCGTGCTTGGTCACCACCCAGAAGGGGTCGAAGCCTTCGATCTGGGCGACGCCCAACGGATTGTTGGCGCGCAGCCAAGCGTAGCTTTCGAAGATTTTGTTCGACGCGTAGGCCGACGGCTCGACCAAGGTCTCAGCGATCGGCGTGGGAATGGCGACGTCTGGCATGACTTCCTCCGCGGCTGCGCTCTCAGGAACCGCAAGCCGCGGAGATTGGCAAGTTCACCTAACGGCGCTTGGCGCGCGTGACGGCCGCTTTCTTCGCCGATTTGCTCTTGGCTGCTTTGGATCGCTTCGCCGACGCCGCGCCGCCCAGGCGTCCGCCCTTCTTCGAGGCGCGGGTGTTGGATGTCTTGCCGCGCCCGGAACCGCTCTTCTTGCCGCCGCCGGTTTCGTCGTTGACGGTCGCCCAAGCGCGGCGTTGCGCTTCCTTCTTCGCGACGCCGCGCTTCTCGTACCCCTCTTCGATGTGCTCAGCCTGACGCTTCTGCTTGCCGGTGTAACTGGATTTGTCTCCGCGAGGCATGTGTCGTCTCCTTCATGTTCTCGTTGGAGACATAACCGCTGCACGCGCGCGCTGTTCCGCGTGACTCAGCCGCGCTTACCGAACGGCAGCAGCATCGGTACGCGCTTTTGATACTCGCGATAGCGTTGGCCAAAGTGCGCCACCAGATCGCGCTCCTCGAAGAAGATGCCGACAAGGATGTAGCCCGTCCCGCCGATGGCGAAGAGCAGATGCCCAATACTCATGTGCGGCGCCGACCAGAAGGCGATCACGAAGCCGAGGTAAAGCGGGTGGCGCACGTGCTTGTACAGGAGCGGCGTGCGGAATGCAGTTTCCGAGGGTGTATGGCCGATCATGAAGCTGAAGGTCTGGCGCAGGCCGAACAGCTCGAAATGGTTGATCAGGTAGGTCGAGAGCAGCACCGTGCCCCAGCCGATCCCCTGCAACGCCCAAAGCGCGTATGCCGCGCTTTGGTTCGTCACATGCCAAACTGTCTGATCCATCGGCCGCCATTGCCAAATCAGCAGTGCGACGCAGAGCGTAGCGGCGAGCACATAGGTGCTGCGTTCAGCGACCTTGGGCACAATCTGCGTCCAGGCGCGCTTGAAGGCGGGCCGCGCCATGACGCTGTGCTGCAGGGCGAAAACGCCAAGTAGCGCAAAATTGATCAGCGCCGCCATGAGCGGCGGCGTGCTCTGACCATGATCGACCGTTTTAGGGAGGAACGGCGCGTCGGCCATGAAGCCGATCATGTAGAGAAAGGTGACAAAGAAAAACAAATAGCAGGCCGCGCCGTAAAGCATGGCGGCGACGCCGGAGAATGAAAAAGCCGCCGGCGCCGCGGTGCGTTCGGATGCTTGGGTCATCTGATCAATCCATTCCACCAACTGAGAGAAATTGGCCGCCCCGGCCGCGGGCAGGACGCCGGGGCGGCCATACTTCAGGCGGCCGCAGCCTTGCCCGAAGCCAATGCATGGACGTCGGCGGCGGTCAGCGTCTTGCCGCCGATGCCCCAATCGCCTTGTTGAATTTCCTGGACGCGCACCCAGGTCACGCTGCGCAACGCCTCGCCTTCGACAGCGACCACGGCGTTGGTGACCTTTTCGATCAGGTCACGCTTTTGCGCGGGGGTGAAGACGTCCTTGATGACTTCGACTGTGACCAGGGGCATGTACGGTTCTCCGATTTGGGGCGCGAAATGCGCTGCGTTGCTGGGGACAACCTACGGCGGGCCCGATGCGGAGACTTGAAGACGATCTGGAGAATTCCCGGAGAATTGGCGGCGGTGTACAAAGGCGGATGATCTACCGGTTTGATCACTTCGAGCTGGATGGCGAGAAGGTCGAACTTCGCGCCAGCGGCCGCGTCGTGCCCGTCGAGCCGCAGGTGTTCGCCCTGTTACAGTTTCTGATCGAGAACCGCGATCGCGCCGTCACCAAAGACGAGATCATCGATAAGGTCTGGGATGGCCGGATCATCAGCGATAGCGCCCTTTCCAGCCGCGTAAAATCCGCGCGCCAAGCGCTGGGTGACGATGGCGCCGCCCAGAAATTCATTCGCACCATCCATCGCATCGGCTTCCGCTTCGTGGCCGAGGTGGAGGCCGGCGTTAAGAAGCCGCTTCTCACCATCACCAGTAACGAGCCCGCACCAGCTCTCAGCGCTCAGCCGGCTTCCAGCCTGGTCACCGGCAGGCCAACGATCGCAGTGCTGCCGTTCCGCCTCGTCGGCGTCGCCGGCCCTTACGCCACCTTGCCAGACGCGCTCCCGGACGAACTCATCGCCCAGCTTTCACGCCTTCGGTGGTTGTTTGTCATCTCGCGTGGCTCATCGTTCAAGTTCCGGGGCGGCGACATCGACATGGGCGAAGTGCGCGGCGCACTGAACGTTCGCTACTGCCTCTCCGGCGTCATGGAGCTGCAAGGCGAGAACATGACGGTCACCACCGAACTCGCCGACACTGAAAGCGGCGGCGTGCTCTGGGGTGAAGCGTTTCACACCAAAGTCGGCGGCGTGCATGAGATCCGCGAAGAGATCGTGCGCGCGATCGTCAGCGCGCTGGAGCTGCAGATTCCCCTCAACGAAGCACGGCGCGCGCGGATGGCCGCGCCCGACAAGCTCGATGCATGGTCGGCCTACCACCTGGGCCAACAGCATATGTTCCGCTTCAGCAAGGCCGACAACGCCCTTGCCACAGAACTCTTCCAGCGCGCCATCGCGCTCGAGCCGACGTTCGCGCGCGCCCACGCCGGGCTATCGTTCACCGCGTTCCAGGATTCATTTTTGAGTTACGTGGACGACATCGAGGGCGCCACAGCTGCCGCCCGCCGTCACGCCGAGACTGCGCTTGAACTCGACCCGCTCGATCCGTTTGGCAACTTCACCATGGGCCGTTCATTTTGGCTCAAAGGCGACCTCGAAAGCAGCATCCCCTGGCTCGACCGCGCCAACACGCTCAATCCCAACTACGCGCAAGGCCGCTACGCGCGCGCCTTCACCGATCCGATGCTCGGCGAAGGCCTGAGCGGACAGCAGCATGCTGACATGGCCCGCGCGCTCTCACCGCTCGATCCATTGCTCTACGCGATGCACGCGGCGCGGGCGTTCTCCCACGCGGTCCGCGGCGAGATTGCTGACGCGGTATTGTGGATCGACCGCGCCCGCCGCTCGCCTGGCGCGCACGTACTGATCGACGTGATCGGCGCACTTCTGCATGGCCTGCAGGGCAATGAGGCACAGGCGCGTGAGTGCGCGGCGATTGCGCGGTCGCGCGCGCCAGGCATTTGCAAAGAAGATTTTTTCCGCGCCTTCCCGTTCCGGCGCGAGCCGCTCCGCCGACAGTTTAGCGACATCCTGGTTAAGTACGGCTTCTGACGCCGGCTATCACTCTAATCGCAGCACGCGAATGGTGTTGGTCTTGCCGGCGCGTCCGAAGGGCACGCCCGCAATAATCGCGACGCGATCGCCCGGTCCCGCCGCACCCAGCGCACGCACCGCTGCATCGGCCTTGTCGACCATTTCTTCGACGCTTTCGATGTCATCAATCACCTTGGCGCGCGTGCCCCACACCAAAGCGAGGCGCCGCGCCGTGCCCACAACAGGCGTTAGCCCGATCACCCCGCACCGTGGCCGCTCGCGGGCCACGCGATACGCAGTCGAACCGGTGGCTGTGAACGCCACTACTGCGGCGCAGCCGATGACGTCAGCAATGTTGCGCGCCGAAAGTGCGATGGCGTCGGCGGTCGTGGCTTGCGGCGGGGTCATGTCGCGCGGCAGCGAAGCCCAATATTC
>DASZWS010000011.1:0-11680 GCA_035546515.1 Vitreimonas sp.
ATGCGATCCCCCAGGTGGCCTGGGCCGAGGGGGCGTTAGTGGACGCTGTTTCCAGGTCCGCCGGTAACATCGCGAAATATGGTGATCGTTCCCCAATGTAAAGAGCCATTGATGGTTAATTTCCCCTGCGAAACCAAAGACTGCAGCGCGTGTTGCGCACGCGCCTCGTCACAAATCTGAAGCCGAAATGTCGCCGAGCCTTCGCGGATCAGTCGCGCAGGCTTCATCGGTGACGCCTAACCCCCGCCTCGCGCCGGAACCGCTAACGGCCGGCAAGGAATTTCAGAGGGGGTTCTTCGATGAAGAAGCAGACATTAGCCACTGCGGCGCTGGCCGCGCTGACGACCGCGGTCGGCCTGACCGCCGGCGCCGGCGTCGCAAACGCGCAACAATGGACGGACGGCGACAAGCGTTTCCACGTCAGCGGCCGCGTCCAATATGACGTCGCCGACACCGACGCCGACTTCTGCAATGCGGCCGGCACCGCCGCCTGCGAGTCTGGCGTGCGCTCCTATATGCGCCGGGCGTTCCTCGGCGTGGATGGCCGTTTCTCCGATCATTGGCGCTACAACGCCAAATTCGACTTCTCGATCGGCGGCTCGGTCAATGTCGACGACTTCTATCTCGAATATGCCGGCGACAGCTATTCCTGGATTATCGGCAACAACAATGCCGTGTCTCCGCTGGAAGACCGCGACAGCTCGCTGAACATTCCGTTCAATGAGCGCTCCTTCCTGATCAGCGCCGCCGGCGTCGGCAAGCGTCCCGGCGTCGCCTTCATCACCAATGGCGGCAACTGGTCATGGGGCGCCTCGCTCCAGTCCAACGACTCGGCCAGCACGTCGGACTCCGCCGCAAACGGCACTGAGTCCTGGTTCGCCGCCTCGCGCTTCACCTTCGCGCCGATTTATCAGCGCACGCCGGAGGGTGTGACCTTGCTGCACTTGGGCCTTTACGCGCGCTATCGCGACAACGGCGCCGGCAACGGCAACGTGATCGACGGTTTGCTGAGCTACAGCCCCGGCGCGCTCTCGCCGAAGTCCAACAACAATGCGGGCGTGGGCGGCGCCGATAGCGATGTATTCATCGACGGCGAAGTCGCGTTCCAATGGAACGCCTTTGGCGCCGACGCCGAGTACGGCCAAATCAGCACCAGCGACTCCTCCCTAACCGCCGTGCAAACCGGCGACGCCGATGCGACCGGCTATTATGTCGATCTGTTCTGGTCGCCGACCGGCGAAAGCCGCAACTACAGCGCCTCAGACGGCAGTTTTGGCGGCATCACGCCAGCGAATCCGTTTGGCGCCGGCGGCATCGGCCACGTCATGCTGAGCGCCCGCTACGAGGACCTCGACATGACCGACACCGCGTTTGGAACCCAGCGCAATGAAACCTCGGCGTGGACCATCGGCGCGACCTGGGTGCCGATCGCACACGTCAAGTTCCAAGCCAATTATTCCGACACGCAAGTCGACTACTCGGACAACACCACCAACCGCGATAATGAAATTCGCGCGCTGACCGTCCGCACGCAGTTCGACTGGTAAGCCTTTCCCGCCGGGGACCGTGCGTGACCTCGAACCCCACGCGCGGTCCCTGGACCGAGGGGAGAAGTGAATTGATTGAGATGTTCGATCTCAGGAGTTTGAAATGAAAAGCACATCCATGCTGCGACGGGCCGCTCTCTGCGCGTTCGCTGCGATCGCGACGCTGGCGTCGGTTGGCGCAGCAGCCGCCGATGAAATCACCGGCGCCGGCTCGACCTTCGCGCAGCCGATCTACACCCGTTGGGCCGAGGCCTACGCGGCGCAAGGCGGTGACTCCCTAAACTATCAGGGCATCGGCTCAGGCGCTGGCATTACCCAGGTCATCAACCGCACGGTCGACTTCGGCGCAACGGACGCCTCGGTCACGCCCGACCGTCAGGCCGCGAACCATCTCATGCAATTCCCGACCGTGATCGGCGCGGTCGTCGTTTCCGTGAACATTCCCGGCGTCGACGGCAACAGCCTGAAGCTGACGGGCGCGCTCATCGGCGACATTTACCTGGGCCGCGTGCGCATGTGGAATGATCGCCGCATCGCCGCGCTGAACCCCGGCGTGACCTTGCCGGCGCTCGCCATCGCGCCGGTGTATCGCGCTGACGCGTCTGGAACGACGAGCATCTTCACCAACTACCTGTCTGCTGTGAACCTCGCGTTCGGCACCACCACCGGCGCTGGCAGCTCCGTGTCATGGCGCGCGGGCGTTGGTGCGCCCGGCAATGCGGGCGTCGCGGGGGCCATCACCAACACGCGCGGCGCCATCGGTTACGTCGAGTACGCTTACGTCGCCGAAAACCACATGCAGGCGGTGCAGCTTCAAAACCGTTCGGGCGCCTGGATCCGCCCGACCGTGGAATCGTTCGCCGCGGCCGCTGCCCAGGCCCCGTGGGCGAATTCGCCGAATCAAGACGCCAGCATGATCAACACCGCCGGCGCCACCAGCTGGCCGATCGTCGCCGCGACCTATGTCGACGTCCCGACCAACCCGACAGACGCGGGCCGCGCCGCCAAGCTGTTCCAGTTCTTCGATTGGGCCTGGAAAAACGGCCAATCGCAGGTTGACGCGCTGCACTACATCTCGCTGCCGGCCGCGGTCCAGAACCGCGCTCGGCAACGCTGGTGCGCGGTGCAAGCCAACGGGCGCCCGGTATTCAGCGGTTGCCACTAAGAACCCTTGCAGAACTGAGAGGCGGAGCTTCGGCTCCGCCTCTTTTCTTTGCCGCCCGTTGCGGGCACACGGTGCGTCATGTCCAGCGTCGCGTTTGAAAACTCCCGCCGCTTCCATTTCGGCGAAGCTCTATTTCGAACGCTGCTCTACGTTAGCGCGGGCGTTGTCATCGTCACGCTCTCGGCGATTCTGCTCATTCTCTATTTGTCGGGTCAGCACGCGTTCCAGCATTTCGGTCCGGCGTTCCTTTGGCTCGATCAGTGGGATCCGGTCCGCGATCTGTACGGCGCGGCCGCGCCTATCGTCGGCACGCTCGCGTCATCGGCGATTGCGCTGCTGATCGCCTGGCCGCTCGGATTTGGCATCGCGTACTTTCTTACCGAAACTTGCCCACGCCCTTTGCGCACGCCGCTCGGCGTAGCGGTCGAACTTCTCGCCGCCATTCCTTCCATCGTTTACGGCATGTGGGGCTTCTTTGTTCTGGCGCCGGTAATGGGCGAGTCGATTGAGCCTTGGCTGGCCAGCACGTTTGGATGGCTTCCGCCTCTGCCGAGCGAAGACAATCCGCTCTGGTGGTGGTTTCAGGGTGCGCCGGTGGGCGTCGGCTTGCTCACCAGCGGTGTTGTGCTGGCGATCATGATTCTTCCGTTCATCGCCGCCACCACGCGCGATGTGTTGCTGACGACGCCGCAGCTCCTGAAGGACGGCGGCTACGCCATGGGCGCCACGCGCTGGGAAGTGGTGACGGGGATCGTCATTCCAGCAGTGCGTGGCTCGCTGTTCGGCGCGGTGTTTCTGGGTCTCGGCCGCGCGCTCGGCGAAACCATGGCGGTCACCTTCGTGATCGGCAACGCCAACCGCATGCCGGACAGTTTCTTCGCGCCGACCGCGAGCATCTCATCGATCGTCGCCAACACATTCCCGGAAGCCGACGCCGGCTCCATGAAACTGGCGGCGCTGTTCGCCCTCGGCTTCATTCTCTTCGTTGTTTCATTCGTGGTGCTCGCGCTTGCGCGGCTGTTACTCCGCCAAGGAAGGATGGCCGCATGACCATCGCTGCGATGAACCCCGGCAACTACTTTCGCCGCCGCGCTTTTTCGGCGGTCATGGACACCGTGTGCCTGCTTGCGGCCCTGATCGGGCTGGTGATGCTGGCTTTGATCCTCGGCACGCTGGTTCAGAAGGGCGCGCAGGGACTTTCGCTGAACGTCTTCACGCATCCGATGCGCGCTACACCCGGGCAGGGCGGCGGACTGTCCAACGCCATCGTCGGCAGCCTCATTCAAACCGGCATCGGCACGCTGATTGGTGCGCCGATGGGCATCGCCGTCGGCATCTATCTCGCAGAAGTCGGCCGCAACGGGCGCTTTGCGGCCGTGGTGCGTTTCGTCAACGACATCCTGCTGTCGGCGCCGTCGATCCTGATTGGCTTGTTCGTTTATGAAATTCTGGTGGTGCCGCACGCGCCTTTCATCAAGGGCGGCTTCTCGGGCATGGCCGGCGCGGTGGCGCTTGCGCTGTTGGCGATGCCGGTCATCGCCCGCACCACCGAGGATATCATCAAGCTGGTGCCCGAGTCCTATCGCGAAGGCTCGATCGCACTCGGCGCGCGCGACAGCATGACCATCCTGCGCGTTGTCGTGCCCGCCGCCTTCGGCGGCATCCTGACCGGCATATTGCTCGCGGTGGCGCGCATCTCCGGCGAAACCGCGCCACTGATCTTCACCTCGTTTGGCAGCTTCTTCGCTTCACTGAGCCTCACCCACGGCCCCATGGCCAGCTTGCCGATCGCCATCTATCGCTACGCGGCTGGCGTTTACGAGGAGCACCATCAGCTTGCGTGGGCCGGCGCGCTCATCATCACCGCCGGCGTGCTCGCGCTCAACGTCATCAGCCGTACGTCGCACGCGCTGATTTCCAAGCGCTAGTCGCGTGCGCGCCGCGCCGCGAGTTCCGCGCGCCGCTTTTCTTTGCGCTCACGGTTGAGCTTGCGCCGCGCGCGGGCGCGTTCGCGCGCATCCTTGAGGCGCAACCAGAACCGCTTCTTCTCCGGCTTCGGGAGCGGCTCGAGGTTGCGGCGGAATTCTTCGGCGCAGGCCGCCCAGGAATATTTTTCGGCGTAGGCGCGGGTGACGCCGCGATCGCACTTCAACGCTTCCAACGCCGCGACCCGGAGGTCCTTGTTGATGGCGCCGGCGTTGCTGCCAGGAATGATGTCTTGCGGGCCGGGGGCTATGTAGCCCGCCACCGGCGTACCACACGCCATCGCTTCAAGGATCACCAGGCCGAACGTGTCGGTGAAGCTTGGAAACACGAACACATCCGCGTCGGCATAGTGGCGCGCCAACTCATCGCCAAACTTCGGCCCAGTGAAATGCGCGTCCGGATACTTTGCCTTCAGCTCCTCCAGCGCCGGTCCGCCGCCGACCACCACCTTCGAACCCGGCAGCTCTGTCTTCAGAAATGCCTCGATGTTCTTCTCAACCGACACCCGGCCTACGTATGCAAACACCGGCTTCGGCAAATCCTTGAACAAGCCGCCATCGATGCCGCGCTTGCTGGGATGAAATTGTTCGATGTCCACGCCGCGCGACCACAGCGCCGTGTTGCGGAAGCCGTGGATGCGCAGCACTTCCATCATCGTCGGCGTCGCCACCATGACGCGCCCGGATTTGTCGTGGAACGAGTGCATGAAACGGTACCCCGCCCACAGCGGTATCCACGAGAACCGCGCCGTCACGTATTCGGGAAACTGCGTGTGATAGCTGGTCGTGAACGGAAACTTGTGTTTGAGGCACACGTGCCGCGCGTCCCAACCGAGCGTGCCTTCAGTGGCGATGTGCACAGCATCCGGCGCAAATGCGAGGAAGCGCTCCTCCACGTCGTCGCGGGCGCCCAGCGCCAGCTTGATCTCCGAATAGGTGATGAGCGGAATCGAATTCGGATAGTCAGCCGGCGAGACGACCTCGATCTCACAGCCCATCGCTTTCAACTCGGCCATGGTGTTGGCGAGCGTGCGCACCACGCCATTGACCTGCGGCTCCCAGGCGTCGGTCACCAGCATGACTTTGACCGCCAACGGCGGCCTATCTGCCGTCCCGTCTTGGCTCACGGCGGCTTCGGCCGGGGATTCGGGGGCTTCCGTGCTCACGAGGCGCGTCTCACCACGCGTCGGCGGGTAGTGCAAGGGGGCCATGCGGCGCGATACGGCGGGAAGAACTTGCCCAAAACCGGGCGGGCGCGCATTTACCGCCCATGCAATCAGCCCCTGTGACCATGACCCCGCCCGCGCTCGATTGGGATGAGCTCGATGCGCTCAAATACCAGGACGAGGACAATGCGATTGCCGGGCTGCTGGCCGATCTTCCGCTCGACGCGGCCGCGCGGGCGAGCGTGCAGGCCGAGGCGCGGGCGCTGGTGGTGCGCGCGCGCAGCTTGAAGCGCCGCAAGGGCGTCATGGAAAGTTTCCTGGAAGAGTTCGGTCTCTCCAACGCCGAGGGCCTCGCGCTGATGTGCTTGGCGGAGGCGCTGCTGCGCGTGCCCGACGAGGAAACCGCCGACAAACTGATCGCCGAGAAGGTCCGCACCGGCAAATGGAGCGAGCACGTCGGCAAGTCCGATAACTGGCTCGTCAACGCCGGCACTTGGGGTCTGATGCTGACCGGCCGCCTGGTCGCGCTGCCCGACGAGGTCCGCGACGATCCAAGCAAGTTCATGTCGAACTTCGTCTCCCGCGCCGGCGAACCCGTTGTGCGCGCCGGCGCCATGCAGGCCATGCGCATCCTCGGCGAGCAATTCGTGCTTGGCCGCACCATCGACGCCGCCATCAAGCGCGGCGCCGGCATGGTCCGCTCCGGCATGGCCGCGCGCTACTCGTTCGACATGCTGGGCGAGGGCGCGCGCACCACCGCCGACGCCGAGCGTTACGTGAAGAGCTACGCCGCAGCCATCGAAGCCGTGGGTGCTGCGTCAAACGGCGCGGGCCCGCATGCCTCGTCCGGCGTGTCGGTGAAGCTCTCCGCGCTGCATCCGCGTTACGAAGCGCGCCAGGAAGAGCGCGTGTTCGCCGAACTTTATCCCCGTATCCTCGGCCTGGCGCAGGCCGCCAAGAAATGGAACATCGGCTTCACCTTTGACGCCGAAGAAGCCGATCGCCTCGTGCTGTCGCTAAAACTCTTCGAGAAGCTCGCGTTCGAACCGTCGCTCGCCGGCTGGGAAGGCCTTGGCGTCGTCGTGCAAGCGTATCAAAAGCGCACGCGCTCAACCATCGCCAAGCTGATCCAACTGGCGCGCCGCCGCGGTACGACGATCCAGATCCGCCTCGTGAAAGGCGCGTACTGGGATGGCGAGATCAAGCGCGCGCAAGTGATGGGCCGTCCGGATTTCCCGGTGTGGACCACCAAGGCCGCCACCGATGTGCACTACCTTGCTTGCGCGCGCATGCTGCTCGCGGCGGGCAATGCGGTCTTCCCGCAATTCGCCACCCACAACGCGCACACCGTGGCGGCGGTAAGGCGCATGGCCGAGGCGGCCAGCACCGACCGCTTCGAGTTCCAACGTCTGCACGGCATGGGCGAGGCGCTCTACGCCGCCGTCGAACCGCAACCCACCGTGCGCGTCTATGCGCCGGTCGGCGGTCACGAAGATTTGCTGCCGTATCTGGTGCGGCGCCTGCTCGAGAACGGCGCCAACACTTCCTTCGTGCACTCGTTTCTCGATGACGACGTTTCGCCCGATGTCGTCGCCGCCGATCCGATCACCACGCTGGAGGCCAACCCGCATCGCCATCGCCGCCTACCGCCGCCGCCGCAAATGTATGGCGCGAGCCGCCGCAACTCGACAGGCCGCGACATCACCATCGGCAGCGAGCGCGCTGAATTTGCAAAAGCGGTTGCCGCATTAGCATCCTCTCCTCCCTTGTGGGGGAGAGGGCAGGGCGAGGGCGCGCGTTCAGAAACGGGCGCCGCCCCACAAGGGGGCGAAGGCGTTTCAAACGCGATCACCACCGCGCTCGGCGCATTTGAAGCGTGGAACGCCAAAGGCGGCGCCGAGCGCGGTCGCATCCTCCGCGCCATGGGCGATATCTTACAGGCTAACGAAGACAAGTTCGTCGCGCTCACCACACGCGAAGCTGGCCGCAACCTGCAAGACTCGATCGATGAAGTCCGCGAAGCCGTGGACTTCTGCCGCTACTACGCCGCGGAAGCCGAGCGCCTGTTCGCTGGCCCGCGTTCGCTTCCCGCGCCCGCGGGCGAAACCGATCAGCTCGAACTGCACGGCCGCGGCGTGTTCGTCTGCATCAGCCCGTGGAATTTTCCGCTGGCGATCTTCACCGGCCAACTCGCCGCAGCGCTCGCCGCCGGCAACACCGTGGTCGCCAAGCCTGCCGAGCAGACGCCGAACATCGCCGCGGCCGCCGTCGAACTCTTCTACCAGGCCGGCTTGCCGCGCGAAGCGCTGCAGTTGGTGCAAGGCGCAGGTGAGGTGGGCGGCGCGCTGGTGGCCGATCCGCGCATCGCCGGCGTGGCGTTCACGGGTTCGACCGAAGTCGCGCGCCTGATCAATCGCACGCTCGCGGCGAAAGACGGCCCGATCGTGCCGCTGATCGCCGAAACCGGCGGCCTCAATGGTCTGTTCGTGGATACCACGGCGCTTAAAGAGCAGGTCGTGGATGACGTTTTGGTGTCAGCCTTCAACTCCGCCGGTCAGCGTTGCTCCAGTTTGCGCATTCTCTTCCTGCCGAAAGACACCGCTGACGGCGTGCTCGAAACCTTGCTGGGCGCTATGGACGAATTGGTCATCGGCGATCCCGCCGATCCGCGCACCGATATTGGCCCCGTCATCGACACCGAAGCCAAAGCCAATCTCGACAAGCACATCGCCAAAATGAAAGCCGAGGCGAAGCTGCTGAAGCAGCTCGACGTCTCGAAGCAAAATGGCTCGCAGGGTGGGGGCAATTTCTTCGGCCCGGCGGTGATCGAACTCAATTCGCTCGACCAGATCGATAAGGAAGTGTTCGGGCCGATCCTGCACATCGTGCGCTACGATCCTGCCGAGATCGAGAAGATCGGCGCGCAGCTCGCCGCCAAACGCTACGGCCTCACGCTTGGCATTCACTCGCGGCTCGAAAGTTTTGCGCGTGACGTGCAAGCAGCCGTGCCGGCAGGCAACGTCTATGTGAACCGCACCATTGTCGGCGCCGTGGTGGGCGTGCAGCCTTTTGGCGGCTCAGGTCTTTCCGGCACCGGCCCCAAAGCCGGCGGTCCGAACTATCTGCCGCGCTTCGCCGAAGAGCGCGCCATCTCCGTCAACATCGCCGCCCAGGGCGGCGACCCGCATTTGCTGAACCTGTGATGTCTGACAACGTCACCCCGTTCCGCCGCCCGCCCAAGCGTGTGCAGCAAAAGCAACAAGGCGGCCTGGGCCTCAAGAGTCATCGTGGCAAGGCGGTGCTGGTGCAGTTGCTCACCATCGCCGCGTTCGCACTCAACTTCGTTTTTCCAACGCCGCCGGAAAGCTACATCGGCATGGCGGTCGCCATCGGCGCGTTCCTGCTGGCCTATGCCAATCGCTACACCGGCATGCCGTGGGCGATGACCCATCACGAGCACGCCGTCCGCACGCTGATGATCGGCTACGCCATCTGGGTGTTCGCCAGCCTGCTGACGCTCATCTACGGACCGTTGGCGATCGTAGCGTTCTACATTCACCTGGCGGTGATCGTGTGGGCGTTGATCCGCGCGGCGATCGGATTGGTTCTGGCGATGCTCCGCCGGCCAATCCCCAACCCGCGCGGCATCATCATCTAGCTGTCGACGCGGCAGCCATAGCCTTCTTCGTACGTCGCGCTGGCATGCACGATCCCGTAGGCGCTCGCTTTCACCTGATGACCGCTCACCGAAAGCGTCAGCATGTTGCCCGCTGCGCCCGGCAGATCCGCCTGACACGCTTGCAACGAACGCCCGCTCACGAACATGCATGAGCACGTTTGCTTGGCCGCATAGGTTGTGCCGATGCGCCCGTAGAGCAGGGGCGCCTGCAAGCCGTAATAGCCGCCCACCCCGACTGCGACGATCACAACGAGCGCGATTGCCAACCAGTATTTGCGCATTGCCGCGCACCCCCCGTATGCTCGGCGCCAGCATAGCGACGGCGAGGGGATACGTCATGCTGCGTGCGATTTTTCTCGGTCTCATCAGCGTTTTCGCGACGACGGCGCTCGCGGCTGGACAGCAGCTTGCGCCTTTGCCGCCCCAGCCGGCGGGCGTGGCCTGGCCCACGACGGAATGGCAAACCGCTGATCTTCCCGACGAAATGGATCATCCGGCGTTCGATCTCGCCATCACCGAAGCCTTTTCCGGCGCCGACGCCGGCTACGGTCAGACCCGCGCCGTGCTGATCGTCCAGCATGGCCGCATCATCTTCGAGCGTTACGCGCCGGGCTTTGACCAGAACACACGCCTCATCTCCTGGTCGATGGCGAAGTCGGTCACCCAAGCTCTCGTCGGCGCCGCGGTGCTGGAAGGGCGCGTGTCGCCGGACGCGCCGATGGGCAATCCGCATTGGAGCGCTGGCGATCGCCGCGCCTCGATCCCGTGGCGGCAATGGCTCAACATGGTCGATGGTCAGCGCTACACCGAGATCGGCGCCACCGGCGTGATGGACAACGGCGCCGCGCATTTGCTCTACGGCGAGGGCCGTGACGACACCGCAGCTTACGCGGCGAGCTTGCCGCTCATCCACGATCCCGGCGCGCACTGGAACTACAACTCACCTGGCATCGTCCTTGTCGCCGATGCCCTTACGCGCGTCATCGTGCCCAATCCGCAGAACGCAATAGATCGCCGCAACCGCATGCGCGCTTGGATGGATCAAGCGCTGTTTGCGCCCATCGGCATGCATCCAATTGTCGAGTTCGATCCCGCCGGCACGTTTTACGGCAGCGCCCTGGTGTGGGCGACCGCGCGCGACTACGCGCGCTTTGGCTATCTCTATTTGCGCGATGGCGTGTGGAATGGCCGTCGTATCCTGCCGCCAGGCTGGGTCGACTTTGCACGCGCCCCGGGCTCGGACCCCAACACCGACATTTACGGCGCCGGTTGGTGGATCACACCGCCGCACGGGCAGGGCAGGCCAATCCACGCCACCATCCGCGACAACGCGCTCGCCGACGTCTTCATGGCTCAAGGCCACGAAGGTCAGCTGACAACCGTGATTCCATCACGCGACATGGTGATTGTGCGGCTCGGCCTGTTCGATGATACCGGCCGGAATTGGGATAATCTCGGCGACTGGATGGCCAAGGTCATCGAATCGTTTCCCAAGACGCAATGAAGGAGCTGGCCATGGACGATGGAAAAGCCGTGAAGCAACAATGCGCGCGTCTGTTGCGCGACGCCGGCTTTACGCGGCTCGCGGCGGAGATCGAGTTCGGATCGCTGGGCGCAGCCGCCAAGGACGAGCCCGTGTTCGTGCTCTGCGCGCGCGACAAACTTGCGCCCACGGCGATCCAAGCCTGGATCAACGCCGCGCGCGTTTCCAACGTGCCGGATCACAAGCTGGAGTCGGCCCACGAGCTGATCGAGGCCATGAATGCCTGGACCGGTGATCGGCACTATCCTGACTGACGCGCTTAGGTCCGCTGCGCCATCGCACCGTGCAAACGGTCCAGCTGTTCGTAGATCACTGGCCGCATGTCTTGCCCGGCGCTCTTCTCGAGCGCGCCGGCAAGGCTGCACAGAATGGCCGACGACCGCGTCTGCCCGTTTGCATCGGCGATGAGCGAAACCGCACGCAGGCGATCCATGAACATGGCTTGCGGGCCAAGGCCGCGCACGTCGATCACTTGCAGGCGCAGTTGCCGGACGGCGTTATCGAGGCTGGGCATGCTGTCGGCGCGATTTTCGCGCCGTCGGTCGCGCAGGCGAAAAGCGTTCGCTACCCGCCGATCGGGACCATAATAATTCTG
>DASZWS010000012.1:0-6502 GCA_035546515.1 Vitreimonas sp.
TTGGCCGGCGAAGCGCACGTTGGGGCGTGCTTTGAGGCGCAAAGTCGGGTCGAGCAGCTTCGGTGAATTGAGAAATGTGTTGCGGTGGATGCCGCCGAGGCGGGCGAAGCGCGCATTTTCGAGTCCGGGGATCATGCGGAAGACTTGTTCTTGCGCGCCGTATTTCAGCTTGGTCTGAAAGCCGACGATGTTGAAGAGTGTGCCGAGCTTGTTGTCTTGCCGGAGCTGCACGACCGCGTGTGCGCGCTTGCCGGTGTGCGGATTGGTGAGGCCGACCGGTTTCATCGGGCCGAAGCGGAGCGTGTCGTGGCCGCGCTCGGCCATGACTTCGATGGGCAGGCAGCCTTCGAAATAGGGCGTGTCTTTTTCCCAGCCTTTGAACTCGGTTTTGGCGCCGCCGATGAGCGCGGCCATGAAGGCGTCGTACTGCGCTTCATCCATGGGGCAGTTGACGTAGGCGGCTTTGTCGCCGCCAGGACCTTCCTTGTCGTAGCGCGATTGGCGCCAGGCGACGTCGAAGTTGATGGAGTCCGCGTGCACGATCGGCGCGATGGCGTCGAAGAAGGCGAGGCTGTCTTCGCCTGTGAGATTGCGAATGGAGTCAGCCAAGGATGGCGACGTCAGCGGTCCCGTTGCAAAGATCACCAACTCGTCATTCCGGGGTTCGCGAAGCGAGAACCCGGAAGCCAGGGGATCATAGAGCGCGTCGTTTGCCCCTGGGTTCCGGATCGCGTCTTCGACGCGTCCGGAATGACGAAATACCTGATCAATGGATTTGATTTCCTCACGCTCGATGGTGATCAGCGGATGCGCTTTGAGCGCGGCGGTGACGCCCTCGGAGAAGACGTCGCGATCAACGGCGAGCGCAGAGCCTGCGGGCACCTGGGCGATGTCGCCGTTCTTCATCACCAGCGAGCCGGCGCGGCGCAGTTCGGCGTGGAGGAGACCGACGGCGTTGTTCTCCCAATCGTCGGAGCGGAAGGAGTTGGAGCACACCAGTTCGGCGAAGTTTTCGGTCTTGTGCGCGTCGGTCATCCGGACGGGGCGCATTTCGTGCAGCACGACGGGAACGCCGGCATTGGCCAGCGCCCAGCAGGCCTCCGAGCCCGCCAAACCGCCGCCGACGACATGAACTTTTACCTCTTTGGTCATAGCCCTTGCTGCATCGGGCGGCATCTGCGCGCAAGCGCCGCTTGTAGCCACAAGGGCCCGCGCCTAAAATTGGCTTTGGTTCGGACCGCGCCCATGACCCTGCAATATATCGATCTCGACGCCTTCAAGCGCGCCCACGCGTCGCGTGAGCCGTTCTCGCACTTCACTGGCGAGCACTCGTTAAAAGCCGACAAGATCGACGCGCTGGAACGCGATTTTCCGAAGTTGCAGCACGCAGGCTACCTCACGCTTGAAGAGGTGAAGCCGGAGGGCGCGTTCAAGGAATTCCTGGACGAGTTGCAGAGCGACGAGATGGCAGGCGCCGCGTCGGAACTGCTCGGCTTTGATCTGAAGCCGCGGCCGCGACTGGTGACGATCATGCGCCAATGCCCGAAACGGGCCGGGCGCATTCACACGGACGGCAAGTCGAAGCTCGCGACCATGCTGATCTATTTCAATCGCGCCTGGCCCGCGGGTGCGGCCGGCACGGTGCGGGTGCTGCGCGATGAGCACGATTTTGAATCGACCGTCGCGGAGGTGCCGCCGCTGATGGGCAATTTTCTGGGCTTTCTGCGCTCGGACAATTCGTGGCACGGGCATCTGCCGTACGAGGGCGAGCGCAAGGTGGTGCAGATAACTTGGCTCGAGAGCGAGGCCGACGTCGAGCGCAAGAAACGCGACAACGCTCTGGCGCAGACGCTGAAAGGCCTGTTCGGCAAGCGCGCGGCGATGTGAGCTGCTTGCCAAAGCCGGTCTGAGCGGCGATGAAGCCGCCATGAGCATTACCGAACCTCGCGTGCAAGACAGCGTCGGCACGGCGCTGCATTTCGTGCGCTCGAATTGGCGAAATATCGCAGTCATTGCGGTCATTGGCGCGCTGGCGGCCACGACCGCGCAGATGGTCGGCAGTCTTGCGCCCACTCTGCCGTTCCTCACGGTCGCCGCGGTGCTGCTGCTGAACGCCCTGATCTATGCGGTGTTCATTGGGCTCGCGCTGCGTGGGCAGCCGCTGCGCTTCGTGTGGGCCGAGGGCGTCAGGCTGTTCGCCGCGATGGCGGTGATCGCCTTCTTCTTCTGTATCGTCGGCTTCGTTCTAGCGATGGTGGGCGGCATCATTCTGCTTGCGGGACCTTACGCGCCATATCTGCAGGAGGTTTCGCGCGCGAGCGGCGACCAGGCGGCGGTCAATCAGCTGCTCATGCGGATGTGGATTCAGAATCCGTGGCCCATCGTGTTGCTGTGCGCCTTCTATTTTGCGGCGTGGTTCTATCTGTCGACCCGCCTTTATCTCGCAGCGCCCGCCACCATCGACCGCGGCAGGATACTGACGTTCGAGACTTGGTCTTGGACCAAGAATGCGGCGCTCAAAATCGCCGGCGCGCGCGCGATGCTGGTGGGGCCGGCATTCGTGCTCAGCTTTGCGCTGACCTATTTGATCGGCCGCGCCGCCGGCGTGGATTTGTTCAACGCCAACACGCCGGCGCCGCAGCCAGCTGCGGCCTTAGCCTACGCAATCATCTCGGCGTTCATCAGTTATTTGGTGAGTGACGCGATCAGCGCGGGGCTCTCGACGGCGCTTTATCGCGATTTAGGCGGGAAGAACGCACAATTGCCGCCGCGCTGAGGCTCGACGGGCTTAAGGCGCTCGGCTAGTTCGTGCGGTCCCATGGCCGCGCCACGTTCATATGTACGCGATCTGCTGCGGCTTGCCGGGCCGGTTGCGTTGGCGCGCCTTGGCATTATCGGTATGGCCATCTCCGACGTGGTCGTGGTTGGCCAGCTGGCGCCGCACGAGTTGCCGGAGCAAGCGCTTGGCTGGGCGCCGACCGCGGTGTTTCTGGTTGCCGCCATCGGCTTGCTGCAGGGCGTGCAAGTGCTTGCCGCGCGCGCGTTGGGCGAAGGCAATCCGCAAGGCGCCGGCGTGGTGCTGCGGCGTGGGCTGGTGCTGGCGCTGGCGGCGGGTGCTTTGTCGGTTGGCCTGATGTGGTGGGGCGGGGAGCGCTTGTTTTCGACGTTCGGCGTCGAAGCCGACCTCATCCCGCTCTCCGCGCGGGTGATGAGCGTGCTGGCGCTCTCGATCCCGCTGCATTTGCTCTACATCGCCGGCACATATTTTTGCGAGGCGATCAAGAAGCCGGCGATTTCCACCATCATCATGTGGCTCGCCAACGCTGTGAACCTTGGACTCAATCTGCTCTGGGTGCCGGAGCATGGCGCCATCGGCTCGGCGTGGGCCACGGTCGGCGCGCGTGTGTTCTTGTCGGGCGGGTTGCTGCTTTGGATATTTCTGCTGCGCGACGGCGCCACCTATGGCGTGCGCACGCTGGGCGCGAAGGGGCATAGCTACGGTGCATTGCTCGCGGTTGGCATTGCGTCGGCGGTGAGCCAGGCAGTAGAGGCGGGCGCGTTTTCCGGCATGACGGTGATTGCGGGTCGGCTCGGCGCCAATGTCGTCGCCGCCTACCAGATTTTGCTGAACCTTATGGCGTTCGTGTTCATGATCGCATTGGGAATGTCGGCGGCGACGGCGGTGCTGGTCTCAGAAGCCATCGGCCGGCAAGCGCCTAAGGATGCGGCACGCGCCGGCTGGACCGGTGTTGGGCTCAATGAGATCGCCATGATTGTCGCGGCTGTGGCGATCTTGGTGTTCGCCGCGCCGATCGGGCATGCTTACACGGCGGATGTGCAACTGGCGACGTTGATCTCTTCTTTGATCTGGATTTGCGCTATAGCGCTGCATCCAGATGGGCTTCAGGTTGTTACGGCCTCCGCGCTACGCGCGCGCGGCGATAACTGGTTTCCGACTTTCAGTCACATCTTTGCATACGCGGTCGTCATGCCGATCCTCGGCTACTGGTTTGCCGAGCACATGCACATGCAGGTGGCGGGACTGTTGTTTGCGATCTGCATTTCGAGTGTGTTTAGCGGCGGCGTGCTGCTGTTGCGGTGGTGGGCGATCGCCGATAAGCCGCCGCACGGCGTGGTGCTGCCGGAAGAAATGATTGCTGGCGTTGCGGACGGCGAAGTGCGCGACCGTTAGTTAAGCGCCCACGCCCAAAATCCAGCCTTCTTCCTGCTCGACGGCGTCGCGGCGCTTGTCTTCTTTCGTGGGGCCGAACAGGGCGCCGAGTTGGCCCTTTTCGTCGAGCGCATTGAAATGCTCGCACACGACGCGCACTTGCATCTCGTCTTTCACTTGCCCGGCGCCAGCTTTGCCGGCGAACAGCGAGGGATAGATTTCCGCGAACACCGCGTCGACGCCTTCGAGATCGATCGGTGCGAGCGGTTTCCAACCGGTTTCGAAGGGCCAGATACGCGCGCGTTCGCCGTGGGCGGTGCGAATGCGAGAGACGACGGGCATGCCAGTCAGCGCTTGGCCGCCGACGGAGCCTTGGTAGTAGAGCTTCCAGATCGACGACGGGCCTTTGATGGCTTCCTCGGCCAAGCGAAATTCCGGCAGATCGCCGGGGCCATGTTCGCGCACACGCTTCACCGAGAGCATGGTTTGCGCGTCGCGCTGCGGGGCGCCCCAGAACGGGAAGGCTTCGCCTGTCATCAGCCGGTTCATCTTGGCGCCGACTTGAAAGCGATTGTTCTCGTTGGTGGGCTTGTCCTTCACTTCCTTGGAAACGAAATCCAGCACTTGGCGCCACGCCGCGGCGCCTGAAAGTTTCAGCGCCGCCGCCGTGCCGCGCGGAAAGCCGAGCGGAAAGTCAAACCCCACCAGCACGCGCTCGCGCTTGCGGCGGAGGTCGCTAAGGATGTCGCCGAGTAGCGTCTCCGCCGCGGCGCGCGTCGCCGGATTGTGCGCCTCGAACGCCATTTGAAAACGCACATTGCGTTTCAGCACGCCGATCCAAATGGAATCGGGACCCGTCACCGGCTTCGATGACGCGCTCCAGTCGACCATCACGTAGGCTTGGAAGAGACGTGGCGGTGGCATGTTAGTCGAGCTTCACCAACATCTTGCCGGTGTTGGCGCCGGTGAACAGATTGAGGAACGCTTGCGGCGCGCGATCGATCCCGTTTTCGACGGTTTCTTCGGCTTTGACTTTACCCTCGCTGACCCACTTGGTCATGTCGGCGTAGAATTGCTCGCGCATGTCCATGAAGTCGCTGACAATGAAGCCTTGCATCTTGATGCGCTTACCGACGACGTACGCCATGTTGCGCGGGCCGGGTGCGGGCTCTTCGTTGTTGTAGATGGAGATCATGCCGCACTCGATGAAGCGCGCGAATGGGCGCGCGACTTCGAGGGCGACTTCGAGGTGCTCGCCGCCGACATTGTCGAAATAGATGTCGATGCCTTTTGGCGCCGCGGCCTGCACATTCTTCAGCAAGTCGCCCTTCTTGTAATTTACGCCGGCGTCGACGCCGACCGACTTGAGCCAGGCGAGTTTTTCATCCGTGCCTGCTGAGGCGACGACTGTGCAGCCGCGAATCTTGGCGATTTGGCACACTGTCGCGCCGACAGCGCCAGCGGCGCCGGAGACGAACACGACGTCACCGCTCTTCGGTTCGCCGATGCGGTGAAAGCTTGTGTAGGCCGTCATGCCCGGCATGCCGAGCACGCCGAGATAGGCTTGCGGCGGAACGTTGGCGGTGGGCAGCTTGGTGAGGCCGCTCGCCGGGCCGACGAAGGCTTCGCGCCAGCCGAGGAAAGATTCCACCAGATCGCCAGGCTTGAATTTCGGATCGTTGGATTTCTCCACCCGGCCGATCGCGCCGCCTTGCAGCGCTTCGCCGATCTGGAACGGCGGCACATAGCTGGGGCGGTCGTACATGCGTCCGCGCATGTAGGGATCGACCGACATCCAGGTGTTGCGTACGAGGACCTGGCCCTCGCCAGGTTCGGGAAGATCGACGCTGGCGACCTCGAAATTCTCCGCCTTCGGCATGCCGACGGGTCGGCTCTTTAGCCTTATTTCGCGTGACTTGGTCATGCGCCGCGTCTCCTTGTGATCTCGCCGCCACCTTAGATCACTTCCGCGGCCCATGAAAACGCTGTCGCGGGGTGAAAGCGACCGTGGCGCGCTCTGGACAGAGCACCGGCCCCCGCCGATAAACCGCGCGTCCCGGAAACGAGTCTAACCAGATGTCCATTCGCCTTCGTTTTGCGCCTTCGCCCACGGGCCGGCTTCATGTCGGCAACGTGCGCACGGCGTTGCTCAACTGGCTGTTCGCGGCGCGCGAAGGCGGCCAGATGCTGCTGCGGATCGACGATACCGACACCGCGCGCTCGACCAAGGAATTCGAGGACGGCATCGACGCCGATCTGACGTGGCTCGGGCTCAAGTGGGACGAGCGCGCCAACCAGTCGCATCGCTTCGACGCCTACACCAAGGCGGCG
>DASZWS010000013.1:0-12147 GCA_035546515.1 Vitreimonas sp.
CACCGCGTAAAAGCCCTCGGCTTGGCCTTCCGAGAGCCAAACCCGCTTTTGGCCAACGATGCGCAGTCCGGCCTTTTCGATCACCGCATTGATCGCGCCCGTCAGGTTACGCTTGGTCGCGTCCGGCTTGATGATGGAAAGAGTGCGTTCGGCGGGCATGAGATCCGGGCTCCGGGGAAAAATTGGGAGCCGGGTCTATAGCCGCGCGCGGCTATCCCGCCAAGTGCGTCAGAAGCACTGCACGGATGCGACTTTGCCGTCCGGTCCGATACGCAGATTGAGCCTCTCAGGCGAAAAGTCCTGCGTCACCATCATGCCCGGCGAAATGATCCGCGCCCGCGGCGGCAGATCATCGCGATTGATCGCCGACTCCGGCTGCCCGACCAGATTGGCGTAGTGGCTCGCGCCACAGACATCGGCACGGGTGGCCTCGTCGGCATTTTGGGGTGTCGCCCCTTCCTGCGACGATTGCTGATAATCGCGCCCCAGCCGATCGAGATCGCGCGTCGTGGGGTTCGGCGTCTCGCACGCCGTCAAGCTCAGCACCGCGGCCGCCGTCAGTACGAAACGGATCATTGTTGTTTCTCCCACTTGCCCGCGGCGCTTTCGCGCCAATACGAAGCGGTGACGCCCGCGTCCTTGGCTTGTTTCCATTGCGATCGGGCCAAATCCAAGGCGTGCCTATCGCGTCCGTCAAAAACCACGCACGCGCGCTCGAATGCGGAAATGTCGCCCGGATCGGCGCCGTCAATCACGAACAAGGCCTGCGCGCCGTTGGCGTTTCCGGCCTGCGTGGTCAGCAAAACCGGTTGGCGCTCAGGTGCGGGATCAACGTCGCGCCCATGCGGCAGAAAGCTGTCATCGCGATAGGTCCAAAGCGTGGTGTCCAAAGACTCCAAGCGCTCCGCCGATCCGCCGCGCACCAAAGCCCGCCAGCCGCGCTGCAAACACTTTTCCAAGAGCGGCGGCAACGCCCGCTCCAGCTCTGATCGCTCAAGATGGTAGAACCAGAGCTCGGCCAACTATTCCTCGTACTTGTTCGCCACCAAGCGATTGAGCACGCGCACGCCGTAGCCCGTCGCCCACACCGGCGAGAGCGGGTCGTCATACGGACCTGGCTTCCAGGCCGTTCCAGCAATGTCGAGGTGCGCCCATGGCGTGCCATCTTTGACGAAGCGCTTGAGGAATTGCGCCGCCACCACCGAACCGCCAGCCGGCTTGCCGCTGATGTTCTTCATGTCGGCGTTGGGGCTGTCGATTTGCTTGTCGTAGCCAGCGCCCAGCGGCATGCGCCACAACGGTTCGCCTTCGCTTTGGCCCGCGGCCAAGATGGCGTTGGCGAAATCGTCGTCGTTGGAATAGAGCCCAGCCAGTTCGTGCCCGAGCGCCACGACGATCGCGCCCGTCAGCGTCGCCAGATCGACGATCGCGGCCGGATTGAACTTGTCCTGTGCGTACCAGAGCGCGTCGGCAAGAATGAGCCGGCCTTCGGCGTCGGTGTTCAAGACTTCGATTGTTTGACCCGACATGGTGCTGACGATGTCGCCTGGCCGCTGCGCATTGGCGCCCGGCATATTTTCCACCAGCGCCACGACGCCCACCACGTTGGCCTTGGCTTTGCGTTGCGCCAGCGCCTTCATCGTGCCGGCGACTGCGGCCGCGCCGCCCATGTCGCCCTTCATCTCATCCATGCCCGCGCCCGGCTTCAGCGAAATGCCGCCGGTATCGAACGTCACGCCTTTGCCGACCAAAGCCAGCGGCCGCGCGGCTTTCGAGCGCGCGCCCTTCCAGCTCATCGTCACCAGACGGGCCGGTCGCGAACTGCCTTGCGCTACGCCCAACAGCGCGCCCATGCCGAGCTTCTCCATCGTCGCCGGTTCGAGCACTTCGACTTCAACGCCGAGCGTTTCCAAATCGCGCAGCCGTTCGGCGAAGCTTTCCGGATAAAGAACATTCGGCGGCTCGCTCACCAGATCGCGCGCGAAGAACACGCCTTCAGCGACTGCCGCATCCTTTTCCGCCCGCGCCCGCGCCGCAGCCGCGCCCTCAAGCACGATCTCCACAGCTGTGAGCGTCGGCGTCTGCTCCGGCTTCAGCTTGGTGCGATAAGTGTCGAAGCGATATGCCGCCAAGCGCGCGCCCAGCGCCGCATGCGCGCCCACTTCGGCTTGCGCCAGGTTCGGCAGCGCATCCGGGATCAGAACCAATTTCTCCGCGCTCGTCAGCACCCGCTTAACCGCATGTGCGCCCCAACGTTCCACGGCGAGGCCATCGGCGCTTTCGAGCTTGCCAACGCCGATCACCAGCACCCGCCCGTAATCCACACCTTCCGGCGCGAGCACCTCGGCCACTTGCCCAGGCCCGCCTTTGAACTGCGCGGCCTTCAGCGCCTTGGTGATGCGACCGCCCGCAGCGCTATCCAGCGCCTGCGCCGCAGCCGCCAAATGACCGCCTTCGCCCGCCATGATCGCCACGACATCGCCGCTGCCTGCACTTACAAATCGGACGTCCATTGGTACCCCTTGGAAAGGTTGGGCTTTTGCGCCGCTTCAACACGGTCGCCGGCAGTGGTAGCCATGCGCTGGCGAATTGAAAAGGCGACCGATCGCCATTTAGGACAACGACCGGCGCCCGTCAGCGTCCGCAAAGGAACACGATGAACACTCTTTCGGCATACGTGTTCCGGCAAGCGCTAGGGCCACTCCTGGCCATCTTGGGCGCCTTGGCCGCCATCGCCATCCTGACCCAGGGCCTCAATCAGCTCGATATCATCATCACCAACCGCTCGGCCGGCTTCGCGTTCGCGTATGTGACACTGCTCACGCTGCCGCAGCTGATGTCGCTCATCCTGCCGATCGCGGTGTTCATCGCCGTCATTTACGCGCTCAACCGCATGCGCACCGACAGCGAGGTCGCGGTGATGTTTGGCGCAGGGATTTCGCGTGGACGCATCGCCCGCCCGATCATTCAGCTCGCCGTGGTCGCGGCGCTGGCGCACCTGATCATCAATGTGCTGATCCAGCCCTGGACGTTAGAGCAACGGCGCGAGGTGTTTTATTCACTGCGTAACGATCTTGCGTCGAGCCTCATTCAAGAAGGCTCCTTCACCTATCCGTCCGACAAGCTCACCCTCTACGCCCGCGCGCGCGGCGGCAGCGGCGAACTGCGCGACCTGCTGATCAATGACGCGCGCCCGAAATTTCCCATCACCTACACCGCGCGCGCCGGCGCCATCGTCACCGTTGACGGCAAACCCGCGATCGTCATGCGCGACGGCCAGGCCCAGCGCATGCTCGAAGACGGCACCGTCAACGTTCTCGATTTCGATCGCTACGCCGTGCCGCTGGGCGGCAATTTTCAAGAGCCGGACAATTTCTATCTGAAGGGGTCAGACCGCGACCTTCACGATCTCTTTTATCCGGATCTGACGTCGCACTACGATCAGCTCAACATTCCAGAATTCCTATCGGAGGCGCACCAGCGATTGTCAGCGCCCTTGCTGAACATCGCGCTCGCCATGATCGCGCTGGTCGGCGTTCTGGTCGGCGAGCACAGCCGCCAAGGTTACGGGCGGCGCATCGTCTTTGCAGCGATCGCCGCCGCCCTTGTCAGGTTGGCCGCGATCGCTATCAGCGCCGCGGCGGTGGACGATCCCAAGCTCAACGCCTTGCAGTACGTGTTGCCAATCGCTGTGATTTTATTCGCAGGCTCGATGCTGACGGGGCGGCGCTCGCGGCGACGGCGGCATTCGATTGGTCCCACCGTGTTGGCGGAGGCGTAGCGCCATGAGCTTTTTGCTGTCACGCCTCGGGCGCTACGTCGTTGGCCGTGTGGCCGTCGGCGTGCTCATCGCCTTGACCGGCGTGCTCGCCTCGATCCTGCTTATCGATTTCGTCGAGCAGATGCGCACCATCGGCACCCGCGCCGATCTGACGCCACTGCGCGCCTTGCAGCTGACGTTGCTGAAGACGCCGATGCTGATCGAGCAAACCTTGCCTTTCGTGGTCTTGGCCGGCTCGATGATGGCCGTGATCGGCTTGAACCGCGGCAGCGAGCTGGTGGCGATGCGCGCAGCCGGCATCTCGGCGTGGCGCTTTCTGACCCCCTCCGCCTTCGTCGGCATCGTGTTGGGGATCATCGTCGTGACCTCGCTCAACCCGCTCGGCGCGCACTTCTACCGCGAGTTCGAATCCGACAAGGCGCAGGCGCTCAATCAGGTCACCGCCAACACACCGCACCAAGGCATATGGCTGCGGCAAGGCGACCAGAACGGGCAGGTCGTCATTCACGCCACCGGCGTCGACAGCAGCGGATCGCGTCTCAGCGACGCCACCTTCATCTTCTTTGAAAATCAGAGCGACGCCTTGCGCTTTACCCGGCGCATCCACGCCGCCCAGGCGGAGCTGAAGCCCGGCTTTTGGCAGCTGACCAATCTTGTGGAGGCCACGCCCGGCTCACAGCCGGAGCACGAAGCGCATCTCGCTATCCCGTCGAACCTCGACGCCACGGAAATGATCAACCGCTTCGTAACTCCGGCGACGCTCTCGTTCTGGCAGCTCCCAGGCTTCATCCAGGATGCCCGCAACGCCGGCTTCGCGCCCACGCGATACGAGCTCAAGCTGCAAAGCCTGCTGGCCTACCCCATTCTGCTGGCGGCGATGGCGGGTTTGGGCGCGGCGTTCTCGCTGCAGTTGCAACGGCTCGGCAATCTCGCCCAATGGGGTGCGGCTGGCGTCGGTATTGGGCTCTTCCTGTTTTTCTACAGCCAGCTCGCGGGGGCTTTCGCCATCACCCAAACCGTGCCCGCCGTGGTCGCCGCCTGGAGCGCGCCGATGGCCGGGGTTTTTATCGCTTTGGCAATGGTGGCGTTCCTCGAAGACGGCTGATTAGCCACACGTTTCAGGTCCGGTTCGCCAGCGCGGCGTCGCGCGCTGGACGGGCCTAAGCCGCCCTGCTTAGGTGCGGCCTGGGAGTCGCACGAGGGAAGCGGATGGTCCGTCCGGGGGAAGTGGCCGACCGGCCGGTCGAACGGTTGCCGTTCGGCTGGGCGGCGCTCGCTGCGGTCATCGCGGTGTGCGCCGGGCCGACCGCGGCCGCCCAGACCGCGCCTACGCCCGCGCCTTCACCGACGACAGCCCCAGCCACAACCGCGCCGCAAGCCGCGCAGCAAACGCCCGCCACGACTGACGAGAAAGTGTTGCTCGAAGCCGATCAGCTGATCGACGACGAAGCGGCGCGCACCATCACCGCGCAGGGCAACGTGCAGGTCCGCTACGAAGGCCGCACCATGCGCGCCGATCAGCTGGTGTACGATCTGAACAACGGCACCATTCACGCCACCGGCGACGTCGAAATGGTGATGGAGGACGGCTCCGTCACCTACGCCGACGAAATCCAAACCGACGACAGCATGAACCTCGCAGTGGCGACGGAATTGCGCGCGCGCCTCGGCCGCAACGGCACGCTCGCCGCGCGTGCGGCGCTGCGCCATGGTGAAGGCGAGAGCGAACTCCGCGACATCATTTTCACCAGCTGTCCGATTTGCGAAGGCGGCAATCGCCCACCGACGTGGAGCCTGCGCGCACGCCGCGCCATTCAGAACCACGCCACGCGCACAATCACCTACCAGGGCGCCGTGCTCGACGTTGTTGGCGTCCCGGTGCTTTATCTGCCGTATTTCGGCCACCCCGATCCGACCGTGGGCCGCGCGTCCGGCTTCCTCACGCCCGACATCGGCCGCAACAGCCGCCTCGGCGCCTTTTACGATCAGCCATATTACTGGGCGATCTCGCCGTCGCAGGACCTCACCGCCTCGCTGCGCTTGCACGAGAACGTCAATCCGCTGGTCGGCCTCGACTATCGCAAGCGCTTCTTCTCGGGGCAGATGAACCTCGACACCACGTTCACCCAGGAACAACTGTTCGACACCGAGGGTCAGCGCCTAGGCGATGACAAATTCCGCTGGAGCGCTTTCGGCAGCGGGCGCTTCCACATCAACAATTACTGGGATTGGGGTTTCGGGCTCGAGCGCACGTACGACGATTTCTATCTGCGCCGTTACGATCTTGAACAAATCACCGCGCAGGACCGCGGGCCCTATATCGGCACGCGTACGCGTCTTATTTCGCAGCTTTATGCGATCGGCCAGGATTCGGATTCGTACTCGCAGATCGCTTTCGTGAACTTCCAGGGCCTGCGTTCGACCGACAGCTCAGCGCTGCTGCCTCTGATTTTGCCGTTCGCTGAAACCGATCACGTCTATCAAGACCCGTGGTTGAACGGCCAACTCCGGCTCAAAGCCAACACAGCCGTGCTGGTCCGCAACGACAGCGCCTCGACGCTCGGCAACGACGGCCGCTTCACCGCCTCCGCAGACTGGCGCAAAGACCTCATCGTCGGCCCAGGTTTGGTGCTCAGCCCGTTCGCGCAAGCACGTGGCGATCTCTACGATATCGAGACCACGCCCGATCACTACGAGACCGTGACGCGCGGCCTGGGGCTGGCCGGCGCGCAATTGAGCTGGCCGTTCATGCGCCCGGGCCGAAGCGTCGACATGATCGTCGAGCCCATCGTCATGGCCGCGTACGCCAGCGAAAACCAGCAAGACCCACGCATCATCAACGAAGACAGCCTCGGCTTCGAATTGGATGAGTCAGATATTTTCCGCCCTAACGCGGCGCCAAACTACGACCTGTGGGAGCCAGGCGGCCGCGTCGCCGTCGGCGTCCGCGCCACCGCGCGCACCCATTCGGGTGAGAGCGCATCGCTGATCTTCGGCCGGCGCTTTCGTTCGGAATCCGATCCGAATTTCACCGACGCCGAAAACCTCGCTGACAAATCCTCGGACTACGTCGCCGGCATCGAAACCGACCTAGGCCACGCGTTCGGGGCCTCAGCCAGCATCCGGCTGGACGATAAGGACCTGAATGTTCAGCGCCTCGATCTGGGCGTCCATGCCGCAGCCGGCCGCTTCACGGTCCAGGCGCGCTACTTCAACCTCAATGACAGCGTTTACACCACGACCCCGAACGAGGAATTGACCGCCAGCGTCGGTGTCGACCTCGTCCGCGGCTGGCGGGCGCAGTTCGGGCTGACCCGAGACCTAGATTCAGACATAAATCTGCGTCAGGAAATCGCCGCGATTTACGAGGACGACTGCACCTTCCTGGAAATCACCTATTCTCGCTCCGACACGACGGCCGGTACGATCGGTCCGGACGAGGGGATTCAAATCCGGGTCGGATTGCGCTCCCTTGGGGTATTCGGCGGGAGCTGAGGCGGAGCACGAAATGAACTGGAAGCAGGTTTCAGCCGCGGCGATCCTGGCGGCGACGCTGACAGTCGCCCCTTCGGCGAGCGCCCAACTGGCGGAAGGCGTCGCAGCCATCGTCAACGATCACGTCATCTCGACGTTCGATGTACGCCAGCGCGCCACGCTGCTGCTGGCCTCGGCGGGCCTGCAACAAACCCCCGAGCTGATGGAGCGCGCGCAGGCGCAGGCTCTGCACGACCTGGTTGATGAGCGCCTGGAAGAGCTCGAGGCCACCAAGTTCGACGTGACCGTCAGCCCGGAGCAAGTCGACCGGCGTCTGAACGACATCGCCACCCAAAACCACCTCACCGCCGACACGCTGCTGCAGCAGCTGCAGAGTAAAGGCGTCAACGTCGCTTCGCTGCGCGGCCAGATCCATGCGAGCATGGTGTGGCAAACGCTGATGCAGCGCATGTACAGCTCTCGGGTGCGTGTTTCCGAAACGGAGATTCGCGATACCCAACAGCGCCTCGCCGCGAACGCCTCGAAGCCGCAATATCTGATTTCCGAAATCTTCTTGCCGGCCAACACGCCACAAGAACTCGATCAGATGCAATCCGGCGCGATGCACCTGCTGGAACAGATGCAGCATGGCGCGCCGTTCCCGCTGGTTGCCCGCCAATTTTCACAAGCCCCGTCGGCGGCCGCTGGCGGCGACATCGGCTGGATTGCCGCGAGCGAACTTGCGCCGGAACTGCAGCCGGTCGCCGATCGCTTGCAGCCAGGCCAAGTCTCGCTGCCGATCCGCGTCCCCAACGGCATCTACATCATCGCCATGCGCGATCGCCGTCAGGGCACGCCCGCAGGCGCCTCGACGCTGGTGACGTTGCAGCAGATCGTTGTGCCGGCCAATCACGCCAGCGTCCTGCAACGTGCGCAGCGGCGCATTAGCGGTTGTGGCGATCTCGATCAGGTGATCCGGGGCGTGGATGGCGCCAACGTGGTCGACCTCGGTCAGACCGCGGAATCCGATCTTTCGCCCGAAGTCCAGGCGCGCATCAACGGCGTCGCCAATGGCGCGGCAACCGAGGTCGCCACCAACGGCGACACGGCTTCGCTCCTGGTCGTTTGCGGTCGCGAGACCGGCGGCGGCGGCATCCCGACGCGCGACGAGATCGAGCAACGCCTGCGCGGCGAGGAACTGAACATGCTGGCCGATCGCTACCTCCGCGACATGCGCCGCGAAGCGACGATCATCACGCGTCAATAGGATGAAACCGCTCGCGGTCTCGGCCGGCGATCCTGCGGGGATCGGGCTGGAATTGGCCGCGCGTGTGTGGACCGAACGTGACGCCGAGACGCCGCCATTCTTCTTGATTGGCGATGCCGATGCGTTTGTGCGCGCGGCTAAGCGAGCAAACCTTCCCGCGCCAACACTCAACGTCGTTACCGACGCCAAGGACGCGCGTGTCGGCGGCGATGAACTCGCCGTCCTCGACACGCCCCTGGCGATGGAGGAAACCCCCGGCGCCCCCGATCCCGCCAACGCCGATGCAACGGTGGCCGCGATTGAGCGCGGTGTGGACGCCGTGAAGCAAGGCGCGGCGTCGGCGCTGGTGACGCTTCCGATCGCCAAGGCTGTGCTGCACAGCGCCGATTTCCGGTTTCCCGGTCACACCGAGTTTCTCGCCGCCCTGACAGAGAAGGACCCGTGGCCGCGCGCACGCGGGCCGGTGATGATGTTGGCGGGTCCGTCTTTGAAGGCGGCGTTGGCGACAATTCATGTCCCCTTAGCCAACGTTCCAACACTGCTCACGCGTGACCTCGTCACTCAAACTGGACGCGTCCTGGGTGAGGCGCTCAAATTCGATTTTGGCATCGCTTCGCCGCGCATCGCGCTCTGTGGGCTCAATCCCCACGCCGGTGAACGCGGCAACATCGGCCAGGAGGAGATCGACATCATCAATCCCGCCGCCGCCGCCCTGCGCGCCGAGGGGTGGAACGTTAGCGACGCACGCTCCGCTGATGCGCTGTTCAATGACGAGGCGCGCAAAAGCTACGACGCCGTGATCGCGCTGTATCATGATCAAGGGCTCATCCCGATCAAGACGCTGCATTTTTGGGACGCGGTGAATGTCACCTTGGGTCTCCCCATCGTGCGCACATCGCCCGATCACGGCACGGGCTTCGACATCGCCGGCAAAGGCGTGGCGCGCGCCGACAGTTTCCGTGCGGCCTTGAAGATGGCCCAAGACATGGCGGTGCGGCGCGGCGCGCCATGAACGCCGATGACCTCCCCACGTTGCGCGAAGAACTCGAAGCGCATGAGCTGTGGGCCAACAAGAAGCTCGGTCAGCACTTCCTGCTGGACATGAACATCACCCGCCGCATCGCCCGCATCGCTGGCGATCTGGGCGGAAAGACAGTCATCGAAGTCGGCCCCGGTCCGGGCGGACTGACGCGCGCGTTGCTCGAAGCCGGCGCGCGCGTGATCGCCATCGAGAAGGACGCGCGCTTCGTGCCGTTGCTCGAACCGCTGGTCGCGTGGAGCGGTGGGCGCCTGCAGATCGTGCAGGGCGATGCGTTGGCGATTGATCAGGCGGAGTTTGCGGACCGTGAGGCGCCTACGCACATCATCTCTAATCTGCCCTACAATGTCGGCACCGAGCTGTTGGTGCGTTGGCTTAAGGCCGGCGCGTGGCGGGGGCCGATGACGCTGATGTTTCAAAAAGAGGTAGCGCAGCGCATCGTCGCCAAGCCCGGCAGCGACGCTTACGGGCGTCTTGCGGTGTTGGCGCAAGCGCGCTGCGAAGCGCGTCTGGAATTCACCGTGCCGCCGCGCGCCTTTACGCCAGCGCCAAAGGTCGCCTCCGCCATCGTTCATCTCACCGATCGCGCCGACCCCTACCCCCATCTCGACACGCTGGAACGCGTCACCGCCGCGGCGTTCGGGCAGCGGCGCAAAATGCTGCGCAGCGCGTTGCGGTCACTGACCCCAGAAGCGGAAGTCTTGCTGCGCGCCGCCGATCTCGAGCCGACGGCGCGCGCCGAGGAGATCGATCAAGCCGGCTTTCGCCGGCTTGCCGACGCCTGGCTCAGTGCTGGGGCTGCGGCGTCGTAGTGTCGCCAGCGGGTGGCGTCCAAGCCGGGCCGCTCAGCTCGCATTCGACGATGACCTCCACTTCATCGCCAACCCCCATGGTCGTACCGGGCGGCGGCAGGCCGTAGGAGATCCCGAAGTCCGAGCGCTTGAACACGCCATGCGCGGAAAAGCCGATGCGCGCGTGCGGATCGAGCGCCATACCCGGATAGCCGCCATTGAAGCGCGCATCGAGTTCGACCGGCTTGGTGACGCCGTGCAGCGTGAGATTGCCGATGACGCGCGCGGTGTTCGGGCCCGTGCGCTGCACGCTGGTGGACTGAAAAGTGACTTCGGGAAACTTCGGCGCTTCTAGAAACTGATCGCGCATGGTGTTGATGAAGCCGGGCGGCGGGTTGTCGCTGGCGATCGAACGCGGATCGATGGTCACACGAACGGTGGCGTTTTCCGGCGCGGCCGGATCAAAATGCAGGTTTGTCTCCCAAGTGGTGAAGCGCGCCGTGAAATTGGAATAGCCGATATGGTTCATGCGCACGATCAGGCTGCCGTGCGCCTTATCGAGCGTGTAATCGCCCGCTGGCGCGCTGTTGGCGACCTGCTGTTCCTGCGACGCAGTTGGCGCGGCTGGCGCGGTGGTCGCAGCTTGCTGCGGCGCACCGCAGGCGAACAGAACGATCGTGGCCGTCAGAAGCAGTAAGCGACGCATAGATTCCTCTCCGTGTTCGCCCCAAGGACGAACACCCGGCTTCGTTTCCGACAATGATCCTAAATTTACGCGGCGGTCATGCCGCCATCGACGACCAGTTCCGAACCGGTCATGAACCCGGCCTTGTCCGAAGCCAGGAACACAATGGCGTTGGCGATGTCGGTATCGCGGCCCATGCGCTTCATCGGATGAAAATCCGCGAAGCGCTGACGCAGATCGTTGGCGCCCGTGGCGCCCGCCAGCGACTCTGCCGCTTCCGCCATCATCGGCGTATCGATAATGCCCGGATGCACGGAGTTCACCCGCACTTTCTGACCCAGCGATGCGCACTCCAGCGCCGCCGCTTTCGTCATCAGCCGCACGGCGCCTTTGGAGGCGTTGTAGGTCAACGTATTCGGCGAGCCCACCAATCCCGCGACGGAAGAAAGATTGATCACCGCGCCGCCGCCGTCCCATTTCTGCGCGCGCTCAGCGATCGCGGGAATCGCGTGCTTCAGACCGAGGAATACGCCTTCGACATTGATCTGCTGCATGCGGCGAAAATCTTCGAGCGTTTCCATCGCCAGCGGCTTCAACCAAAAGATGCCGGCGTTGTTGACGAGGATGTCGAGCCCGCCAAATTTCTTCTGTGCGAAAGCGACCGCGTTCTTCCACTCATCTTCGCTGCGCACGTCGTGTTTCACGTAAGCGCCGCCGATCGACGCCGCGGTCTCATTGCCGTCGCTCACGTCGCTGACGACTACCTTTGCGCCGGCCGCCGCCAGCGCCTTGGCCGTCGCCGCGCCAATGCCGCGTGCAGCCCCCGTCACCAGGGCGACGCGCCCATCGAGATCGCCCATGTTCTGCTCCTAGCGTTTGCCGCCGAGGATCATAGCCAACATCTGCTCGTTGGGCGCAACCGTCTCGATGTTGAGCTGACCCTTGAGGCCGGCGCTCCGATGCACGGAAATGGCGCGCCATTCCTCCGACATGGACATGCGCACCATATCGCCGCGTTGCGGATACATGGCGATCGCCACCTCGTCCCACAGTTCGTCGGCTTGGCCGAGCGAAAGAAAGGTTACGTCGGCGGCGAAGATGGCGCGGCCG
>DASZWS010000014.1:0-10730 GCA_035546515.1 Vitreimonas sp.
AATGAAGCCGACATTCTTGGCGCGCCACTGCGTGAGCTTGCCTTCGCTGTATTTGTCGATGCGATTGCCGTCGAATTCGATCGCGCCGCTCGTCGGGCGATCGGTGCCGCCCAGCAAGTTCAGCAGCGTGGTCTTGCCTGACCCCGACGGGCCCATGATGGCGATGAAATCGCCTTCAGGAATGTGCATCGTCAGCCTTTCGAAGATGGCGATCTTCTCCTTGCCGCGCGTGTAGGTTTTCTCCACGTCGGTCAGGCGAATGAGGTCGGACATTTAGTGGCTCTCCAAATGTTCAGTGTGCAGCGTCGTCGTCGAGGAAACGGACGCTGATGGCCATTTCCGGCAAGATGCGCGGGTCAAGGTGATCGAAACCGATGCGGACGCGCACCGTGGCTTTGCTACGGTCCGCGGACGGGATGGTGGCGATGACGTGCGCCGGGAAGGTCACATCGGGGTAGGCGTCGAGGACGGCCTCGACCTTCTGCCCCTCGTGCACACGGGCGATATAAGATTCGCTGACGTCGACCTCAATCTCGAGGCTGCTCATGTCGACGATGGTGCAAATGCCAGTACGGGTGAAACCGCCGCCGGCGGATAACGGCGAAATCATTTCGCCGACTTGCGCGGCTTTATCGACCACGACGCCGTCGAACGGCGCGCGAATTTGGAAATAGCCAAGCTGGGCGCCGGCGCTCGCGGCGTCGGCATGCGCGGCGTTGCGCTGCGCTTGCGCCTGGTCGAAGCGCGATTGCGCTGCGGTGAGTGCGGCCTCCGAGGCGAAGCCTTGTTGAGACAGCGTCGTCGTGCGGTTGAGCTGACGTTGCGCTTCGGCGAGATCGGCGTCGGCGGACGAAGCGCGAGCCATCGCGCTATTGTATTGAGCGCGCGCCAATGTCGGCGACAGCACGGCGATGATCTCGCCGCGTCGCACGTGCTGGCCTTCTTCCACGCGAACTTCGACGAGGCGTCCCGTTGTTTCGGACGCGACCGTGGCTTCGCGCCGCGCCACCACGTAGCCAGAGGCCACCAGACCGCCCGCCGTGGCTTGGGTGCTGGAATTTGTCGACGCAGAGCCGATTGTTGAGGTGTCAGCGGTTTCGCTCGCGGCAGGCGCGGGCGGTGCGGGCTTCATCAGCCAAGCGCCACCGAAGCCAAGCACGAGTGCGCCGACGCCGATGGCGACCGGCATTACCCAGCGGGGCATCCCGCCCTCGCCGCTCTCTGTATCGGAATCACCGGATCGCTCGATTCTGAGCGACCGAAGCAGGTCGGACTTGTCGTTCACGCGCCACCCCGTCGCGGCAAGATTTATCGTTATCCGATATGTACCCGGTCCCTCGGCCCGCCGCAACGGCGGTTGAAGCGGGATTTTGGGGCCGGCTTGGAGCTAAGTCGCCGCCGACGCTCGGATCGGATGCGGCTCAGCCGGCGGGTGGGGCAGCCTTCACGCGGGCTTTAAAATGTTCCAGCTCCCAAATGTCATTGCGGGAGAAGCCCAGGGCGGGGGCAATCGCAGCCAACACGGCGCGTCCGAAGCGCTTTTCCATTTGCTCAAGCCGCTCGACCTTCTCGCGATTGGCAGGATCGATGCGCACGTCGTCGCCTTCCTGCACCTGCAACATCGCCTCTTCATTGTGGAGGACGAGTTCCATCTTGAGTTCGAGGTAGGCGAAGACGTCCGCGGCGCTGACGGCGCCTTGGAAGCGCGCGGCGATGGCCTTCAGGCGCTTGCCCTGATCGCTTTCGGCGAAATTGCCGCTGCGAATGGCTTCGAGCGCAATGCGATGGGCGTCACGGTCGGTTTTGATCCAATGCTGCGTGGCGCGTTCGCTGCGCGAGAGGATGAAAAACAGCGCCAGCGGCGCGAGCAATAAGGTCAGCGCCATCGCCAGTTCCGGGCGATTGTCGAAATGATTGAAAGCGGAGTGGAGGGCGTAAGCGCCCAGCAGGCCGGGCAGAAACAGCAGGGGGTTAAAGTGATAATTGGCTGCGTCGCCCTCGAACTTGCGTTCGTTCATTTCGTGCGACGCGGCCGCAAACAGCGCGGTTGACGACGCATGCATCACCGCAGTGCCGAAGCCGCGCACTAGCCAAGCCGTGAGGTTGGTGTGGCTGTAAATCGTGTCGAGATACCAGGCGTTTTCCACCATCGAGAAGCCGGCGCCGACGGCGAAGCCTGCAAGCGCGGCGTCCAGCTTGAAGCCGACGCGATTGGTGGCGAACAGGAAAACGATGGGGATCGCCTTCAACGCTTCCTCAATCCCCGGCGAGACGTAGCGTGTGTATTCGCTGTGGCCGATGGGAAAGCCGTCGAGCACGCTCAGGTTGGCGAAATAGCTCAGCGCGGCAATGGCGCCGCCGACGCCGACAAGGACGGCGATGGTGCGAAACTTGATGAGATTGAAGATGTCCAGGCGGTCGAGCACCAGCAGCAGAACGCTAACCGGAACGATCGCCGTCACACCTTTCACGACAAGATCGGCATCCATCACATGATCTTTAGTGACACGAGCGTTTCGCTGCCCGTGTGTTCGCCATCCTCGAAGCCTTCTGCATAACCGAGTGAAAGGACCATGGGTAGCCGCAAGGCGGCTGTGAAATTCCAATCGACCTGGATACCTGCTGTTTCCAGAGTGCGGCGGTCGCCGATGGCCGGTTCGGCGTCGAGGACGCCGGCGAACACGGCGGTGCGCGCCGAGCTCAAGAACAGCGGCGCGATGCCCACATCACGGAAGCGCAGAGGCGGCAAATTGATCTCAGCCACGGCGCGGGCGAAACGGCGCGCGGCGATTTCGTCGATGTCGAAGCCGGGGAAGCTGTCGAACTGGCGGTAGCGTTTGATCTCGCGGTCATCGACATAGTTGTTGCCAAAGCCGCCCATGTAGAAATTGCTGAGCGAGGAATTGCGGTTGCCGCCGACAGCGCCGGCCGCCGTGTAGAGCCAGAACGAGGTGTTATTCCACGGTAGCGGCACGCCGAAATCCACGCCGCCACGCAGGCTCGGGAAGGTCTCGCCATTGGCGTGATCGACCTCAGCGTCGAGATTCCAGTGCCAGCCCTTTTCGTGATCGATGGCGCCGAGGGAGCGTGTCTCGTTGGTGTAGTTGAGGCCGGTAGTGAAGGTCGCCAGCTCGTCGAACGAGGTGCTGACGTCTTGTGCGCCGGGCAGCGTGTCGAGGCCGGTGTAGTAGGCGAGGTCGGCGTTAAAATCGAGCTGGCGCGGCGGATCGTAGATGAACGAGTGGTGATAGCCGATCGACCCGGCGTCGCCGCGGCGCGCGCGCTCGGTTGGGCCGAACAGATCGTAGAAATCGGCGTCGTTGTGCCAGTAGCGGAATTTCCAGGAGAGCGTGTGATACTGCAGATCGACGTGCCAATCCTGGTCTTGGAGCTCGGTGTTGGGTGAGTACGAGACCGTGGCTTCCAGCTGATTGAACTGCAGTGGATCCTCGAAAATCACGTGATAGCCAGCGGCGACACGGCCGCGATAGCCCTCGACGATCGGATACGCCGCACCCAAGCGCATCTCGTTGGTCGGCACATAATGATTGCGTTCGGTGACCATGCTGTCGAACGGCACGTTCGCCGGTGACCCCACGGTCCAAGTCTGCACAACGGGATGATCGTGGGCGATTTGCGCGCCGAGGAAGCGGATATTGCCGAGGTCCTGTAGCGGCGCCGGGTTTTGAATGATCCCAGGCCGGAAGCCTTGGCCGGTGAATTCATAGACGATCAGCGAACCATCGGCGCGTGGGATCGGGCGGAAGAGGCCCGTCGATGTGTTGGTGATCGCCTGCACGTCCTGCGTGGCGATCTCGAAGCGGTAGATGTTGGAGACGCCGGTATAGTAGGCCGAGCCGTAGAGATACTTGTTGTCGGGCGAGAACACGAAGCCTTCAGGCGTCGATTGGCCCAGCGCGAAGCTGGCGATCGGCGTCATGTTCTCGGCGGCGAGATCGGCGAGGCGCCAGACGCGCACGGTTTGATGGCCGTTCACCTCACCGACGGAGGCAGCCAGCATTGTGCCGTCCGGAGAGATGTCGAGGCCGAAGGGAATCTCGCCGAAATCGAAAGTGTGGATCTGATTCCAGCTGGTATAGGGCGCGGGCATCCGCACCAGGGTGACGTAGCCATTGAGATGCCGCAGGCCCCAGAGCGAACGATCTTGCGGATCGAAAGCGATGTCGCCGATGCGAGCGTCGTGCAGCAGCATGTGCTGCTCGCCCGTGTTGACGTTGATCTGCATCAGATCGCGGTAGGCGTAGTTGTCGGTCGTGTACCAGGCGGTCTCGGTGCTCGGATCGTAAGCGAGCGAGGTGACGCTATAGAGCATCGCGCCTTTGATGTCGGTGAGACGGCGGATGTCGCCGGTGTTTGGATTGAGCACACCAATGTGTCCAATCACGCCGGGATAGCGGAAGGCGCCGATGAGATTACCGTTGGCTGGATCGATGAACGAGCGCGAGACTGAGCCCAGCGCACGGTTCACCAGCGGCGTGATCGGCGTCTCTGGATACTGGCCCACCGAGGCGAGATTGGCCCGCTGGAACGTGTGCTCCCAGGTGATCCAATCTTGCCAGGCTTCGTTCAGCGGTTTGCCGAACACCCGATGGAACTGTGATTCGTAATAGGCTTGGCTGCCCGGATCGCGGCGCAACCACTGGATCACCTGTTCCGGCGAGTAGTGCTCGGCGAGATAGCTGAAGAAGCGGGTGCCATAGAGGTAGTCATTCACGCCGACTTGGAAGTCGGAGAAGATGCCCGCGGATTCCAAACCGACCGGCGAATAGAAGTAGGCGTTGTCGCGCACCATGGCGCGGAACACCATTTCATCGTAGCCGCCTTGCGCGCGCCCGAAGCCGCCCGCCATCCACGTTTCCATGAACACGGCGCTGCCTTCGAGATACCAGCGCGGCACGTTCACGCGCGGCGTGGCGAGGTAATTCCAGAGGATCGACTCGGGGTGCTCTTCGATCGCCATCGGCTTGCCGCCGAGAAAATGACGCCAGAACGCATCGCGGTCGTTCCACACATCCATGGTCGCGACGTGCGTCAACTCGTGATTGGCGAGCGTGAAGAAACGTTCGCCGGCGCTGAACGTCTCATAGGTTTGGCTGAGCGGGGCGATGTCGATGAGCAGCGCGTTGTTCGGTGAGGCGCGCGCCGCAGCGTTGCCGTAATCACCGAAGTCCTTAAGGAGCAGCGTCGTGCGATCCCAGGGGCGCCAGCCGAACATCCGCTGCTGGAAAGCAAGTGAGTTTTCGGCGGCGCGGCCGACGTAAGGAGTTAGGTAGGTTTCCGCCGGATCGAAGTAGAGCAGGCGCAGATCGTTGGTGGTGATCTGGCTTAGATCGATGACGGGCACTGCATCTGGCGCGCGGCTCGCGGGTGGCGCGTCGGGCGAAGGTTCCGACGGCGTCGCGGGGGTTGGTGCGGGTTCGCTGGTGACCGGCTGCGGCGGCTCCGTGGGTGCGGTCGCCGTCGCCGGTACAGAGGGTTCGCTTGGCGCAGTCGTCGTTTGTGCGTGCGCCTGGCCCGCGATGCTCAGCGCCAGGAAAGACGCGCCGAAAAGGAATGCCCGCACGCTGGCCCCCGCCTACCGCCTCTGGCGCCGCATGACGCTAGGCTTCGTGGGGAGCCTAGGTCATGCGACGGCCAGTGCGAGCTAGTTCGCCCGAATAGCGGCGGCGAAGCTCGGGTTTTGAGCCATTGCCGCGAACGCGGGCGCCCGCGCCAGAGCAGCAAACGCCGGTTGCCGCGCTAGCGCAGTGAAGGCTTGTGCATTGTTCGCCAACGCCGCGAATGCTTGCGGATTGCGGGCCAACGCAGCGAATGCCTGCGGGTTCTGCGCCATCACCGCAAAGGCTTGCGGATTTTGCGCCATGGCTGACATCGCTTGCGCGTTCAGGCCTTGAGCAACACCCGCTTGGGTGTTGAACGCCTGTGCGTTCGCGGCTGCGGCCTGCAGCGCCGCCGGATTGCGCGCCAGCGCCTGGAAGGCCTGGGCGTTGGCGGCGAGCGCTTGGAATGCCTGCGCATTCGCGGCGAGCGCCTGGAACGCCTGCGCGTCGGCGGCCAGCGCACTCATCGCTTGCGAGTCGGCGGCGAGGGCTTGGAACGCTTGTGCGTCGCGCGCCATGGCCGGACGGCCTTGCGGCGCGCGGGCGTCAGCGGCGAACGCTTGCGCATTGCGTGCGTAGGAGGCGAACGCCTGCGGGTTGCGGGCCATTGCAGCGAACGCTTGCGGATGCTGCGCCAGCGCCGCGAACGCCTGGGCGTGGCCGGCCATCGCAGCAAACGCTTGCGGCTGCTGCGCCAGCGCCGAGAACGCTTGCGCGTTGCCGGCAAACGCCGCGGCCATCTGCGAGTTAAAGGCTTGCGCGCTCAAACCTTGAGCCGCGCGGCCCTGCGAGGCAAACGCCTGCGCCGATGTCGCCGCGGCCGAAAGCGCCGCGGGATTGCGCGCCAGGGCCTGGAAGGCCTGGGCGTTGGCGGCCAGCGCTTGGAACGCTTGTGCGTCAGACGAAAGCGCGCTCATCGCTTGCGAGTCGGCGGCGAGGGCTTGGAACGCTTGCGCGTCGCGGGCCATGGCCGGACGGCCTTGCGGCGCGCGGGCGTCAGCGGCGAAGGCTTGCGCATTGCGTGCGTAGGACGCGAACGCCTGCGGGTTGCGGGCCATGGCGGCGAAGGCCTGCGGATGCTGCGCCAGCGCTTGGAAGGCTTGGGCATGTGACGCCAGCGCCGCGAACGCCTGTGCGTTCACGCCTTGAGCCGTCAGACCCTGCGCCGAGGCGGCCTGAGCGCCTTGGGCCAGAGCCTGGAAGGCCTGTGGGTTGCGGGCCAACGCCGTGAACGCCTGCGGATTCTGGGCCATCGCGGCCAGAGCTTGCGGATGTTGAGCGAGGGCGGCGAAGCTTGGGTCGCGCGCGAAGGCCCGGAAGTTGGCGTCGTGCACCATCACTTCGAAGGCGTCCGTCTGCATCAGGATCGGGACGGCGTTGTCGCCGAGGGTGATGTCACCCGAGGAAACTTGGCTGGATTGATAGCGATCCGCCGGAGCGATCGTGCCGGCGGTCTCGCCCGACGGCGGATTGATGCGGCCGGCGGTATAAAGTCCGCCTGCGACCACGACGAGGGCCGCCAAGGCGATCCCCATTTTTGCGTTGTTTGATAGTTTAGAGGACATCAAGTCCCTCCCACGAATGCGCACCCACGCGGAGGGGACATTACAGCCTTCTCACGGTTGCGCCACGGCGAACTAGTGGCAGGGGGTCGTTCAAGTGCCCGCGGTCACGCTGCCGACAGGCGAAAGCGGCCCGTAACCGCGCTTTCCGACCAGAATCTGCTTGAAAAGAACAGTCCCGTCGCCTCTGTCGGAGTTGCACCGGTTTCGCCCGGCGCGCGAGTCAGACGAAGAAGGCATGGGGTCCGGTCCGGCGCCCCTGGGGGCCAGAATGGAGGACAAGCGCCAGAACGACATGGCCAGGGTCTGGGTGTTGCAGACCGCTGTGCTGGCGTGCGCCGCGGTCGTCGTCTTCTGGGGCTTCTACGTTATCGACCATTTCGCGGCGCAAGCCAGCCACGCCGGCGGGCTGAGCGGCATGCTCGCCCGCTATTTCTCGTTCGACCCCGAGGGCGTCAGCAATTCGGTGTCGTCGCTCTCCGGCATCAACGTCGCGGTGTTCGGCATCGTCATTACGGTGGTCAGCATCATCGTGCAATTGACGGCCGACCGCTACACGGGCGTCGCCCGCATGTTCCTGCGCGATCGCATCAACTTGCTGGTGCCGGCCTACTACGTGGTCGCTTGCGTCGTCAGCGTTTGGGTGTCGACGGCGGTAAAAAGCGATTTCGTCCCGCGCGGCACACTGACGGTGGTGCTGTCGATGACCACGGGTGGTCTCGTCATCATGGCCCCGTACTTCAGTTACGTGTTCTGGTTTCTGGAGCCGCGCCACATCATCGATCGCGTGCGGCAGGAAGCGGTGGAGCGGGCCACCAGCGGAGCGCTTAAGCACGACGAGGAAAATTGCTTCGCAGCGCAAGCGCAGACGCTGTTTGCCATCGAAGAGCTGACCGACATCACCAACAACTCGATCTCCGGCCGCGACAAAATCATCGCCAGCGGCGCAGTCGATGCGCTGCGCGATTTGGCGGTGGAATATTTGAAGGTGAAGCCGCAGGCGAGCCCCGCTTGGTTCTCTATTGGTCCGCAAATCAAGCTCAATCCGGATTTTGTAGCGATGGATCCGGAATCGTTGGCCGATCTTGAGAGCCGGCGCACCTGGGTCGAATGGAAGGTGATGCGCCAGTATCTGAGCATCTACAACGAAGCGCTCGGCAGCATGCGCGACATCAACTATCTGATCGCGATTGACACGCGCTATATCGGCGAAGCCGCCGCCAGGGCCAACGATCACGAGCTGATCGAATTGGTTTTCCGCTATTACAACTCTTATCTGCGGGCGACGGTGAACGCCAAAGAGGTGCGCACGGCCTATAATGTGCTGCACCAGTACCGGAAACTCGTGGAGGCGATGCTGGAGCTCGGCAATCACAAGGCCGCCGTCGATGGCGTGCACCACATGAAATACTACGGTATCGTCAGCTTCGAGGCGAACTTGCCGTTCATCACTGAAACTGTGGCTTACGATTTGTCGGCGCTGGCGCAGCTCGCGAGCGAGCTGAATTCGCCGGCGGAGCACGACATCCTCGCCGAGTTCCTTGAGCTCGATCGGCCCCCGCACATGCGCGGTCAACAGAAGGCGCTGCTAGGCGTGCGCAAGGCGCAGGTAAAGCTCGCCGCGTACTACTTGGCGGACGAGCAAGAGGGACGTGCCAGAGAGATTGCCGAGGACATGCGCGACGAGCCGCGCGAGCGCCTGCTGGCGATTCAGAGTCAACTCTCATCGGTTGAGAGCAAGGAGTTCTGGGAAATCATCGACCGTGGACGGAACTTCGAATACATGCCGCCGCAGCAGCGCGCTTGTCTGGCGACATTCTTCAAATGGCTCGATGTGGAGTCCACCGCGCCGACGCCCTGACGCGCGCACAAATTAACCCTTACACGGCTCTTGGCCGCATCGCCTTGCTTTTGTCGACTAGCTCAGGCGACAATCACGGCCGTGCGCGCCGGCGCTAGCCGAACGGAGATCAATATGTCCGCTCATATCGACCGACGTTCGGCGCTCGCGCTGCTGGCTGCTGCGCCGCTGGCGGCGTGCGGCAGCGGGCGAACCGCCGGGACGCCGCATTTGCTCAATGCATCCTACGATCCGACGCGCGAATTCTACGAGGACATCAATCGCGCCTTCGCGCCCTATTGGCTGGCGCAAAACGCCGGCAAGACGGCGCCCGTCGTAGAGATGTCACATGGTGGGTCGGGCGCACAGGCGCGGGCGGTGATTGAAGGCTTGCCCGCCGACGTGGTGACGCTGGCGTTGGCGTACGACATCGATCAGATCGCGGCGCGGGGCATGATCGACCCGGCGTGGCGCGCGCGGCTGCCGCTCAACAGCGCGCCATACACCTCGACCATGGTGTTCCTGGTGCGCAGCGGAAACCCGAAGAACATCCACGATTGGAACGATCTGCTTCGGAGCGATGTAAGAGTCATCACGCCCAATCCGAAGACCTCCGGCGGCGCGCGCTGGAATTATCTGGCGGCGTGGGGGTACGTGCTCACGCAGCCGAACGGCAACGCCGCGGCGGCGCGCGAATTCGTGAAGCAACTCTACGCCAACGTGCCGGTGCTCGATACCGGCGCCCGTGGCGCCACGACGACATTCGCGCAACGCGGCATCGGCGATGTGCTCATCACCTGGGAGAATGAAGCGCATCTGGCGCAACAGGAATTTGCGGGGCGCTACGATATGGTCACGCCGTCGGTCAGCATCCAGGCGGAGCCGTGCGTGGCATGGGTGGATCGCAACGTGGCGAGGCACGGCACGCGCGAATTAGCGGAGGCCTATTTGCGCTTTCTCTACACGCCGGAGGCGCAAGAGATCGCGGCGCGACGTTTCTTCCGCCCGGCGGTTCCGGAAATCCTGGCTCAGCACACAGAGTTTCCCGCTATTCGTTTGCTGACTGTTGACGAGACCTTCGGTGGTTGGGCTGAGGTGCAGCGGCAGCACTTCGCCGACGGCGGCGTCTTTGATCAGATTCTCGCGGAAGCGAAGCGAAGGTGAGATGTCGCTGCAAATAGCCGACATCTCGAAATCGTTCGACGCCACCAGCGTGTTGAAGTCGATTTCGCTAACCGCAGAGGACGGCGAATTCCTCGCGCTGCTTGGTCCGTCCGGCTCCGGCAAGACGACGCTGCTGCGCGTGGTTGCCGGACTCGAGAGGGCCGACGCCGGCAGCGTCACGTTCCGCGGCGAAGATCTGCTGGCCAAGCCCGTGCGCCAACGCGGCATAGGCCTCGTGTTTCAGCACTACGCGCTGTTTCGGCACATGAGCGCGGCGCAAAACATCGCCTTCGGCATTCGCTCCAAGCCGTGGCGCGCGCGGCCGACTGAACGGCAAATCCGCGCCAAAGTCTCCGAGCTTCTGCAATTGGTTCAGCTGGAGGGTTTGGGCGGGCGCTATCCGAGCCAGCTCTCGGGCGGCCAGCGTCAGCGCGTGGCTCTGGCGCGGGCGCTGGCGATCGAACCTTCGATCCTGTTGCTGGACGAACCCTTCGGCGCGCTCGACGCCAAGGTGCGGCGCGAATTGCGGATCTGGCTGCACGA
>DASZWS010000015.1:0-3458 GCA_035546515.1 Vitreimonas sp.
CTCGTCCACCAATTCCACCGCCGCGATCCGTTGCGTCTTGCCGAGCTTGGCATTGGCAAACGCGCGCAACTCTTCAGCCCCAGCGCCGCGCGACACCACAAACGCCACCGGCGTCTCGCCCCATTCCGCGCTCGGCGCGCCCACCACCGCGACATCGGCCACATCCGCATGGCCGCGCAGCACCGCCTCCAGGTCGCTCGGATAGATGTTGAAGCCGCCGGAAATGATCATGTCCTTCTTGCGGTCCATCAGCTCCAGGAATCCATCCGCATCGAAGCGCCCGACATCGCCGGTGCGAATGAACGTCAGGCCCTCCGGCGACGTCCACCGCGCCGCCGCCGTCGCTTCATCGCGATTGTGATAGCCCAGCATCATCATCGGCGAGCGGCCGACGATTTCGCCAACCTCGCCATGTGGCAGCACGCGCCCGTCTTCATCGATGATGCGGATGTCATGCCCCGCCGCCGGCTGGCCCACCGTATGCAGCTTGTCGGGATGCGCGTGCGCGACCAGCACCACCGTGCCGCCGCCTTCGGTCATGCCGAAATATTCGATCAACCCGCCCGGCCAGCGTTTCAGCACGTCGGCTTTCAGCGCCGCCGAGAAGGGCGCTGAGGTGCAGAACTTCATCACGAACGAGGAAAGATCGTGGGTGTCGAAATCCGCGCGCGCCATGATGCGCTGATACTGCACCGGCACCAGCATCGTGTGCGTCACACGATGCTTCTGCGCGAGCTTCAGATAGTCGCCCGCGTCGAATTTCTTCATCAGCACCACCGTGCCGCCGAGCCCCAATGTCGGAAAGAAACTGACGAGCGTCGTGTTCGAATAAAGCCCGGTCGACAGCAGCGTGATCGCTTCCGGCCCATACCCCATCGTCTGCGCGCGATTGATGTGGCCAAAGCGCATGCCGTGGCTTTGCACGATGCCTTTCGGCGTGCCGGTCGTGCCCGACGAATAGATGATGTTGAACGGCATATCTTCGGTGATCGCCACCAGCGTTGGGGCCGCATCGCCAAGCCACTCGCTAAAGTCCAGCACGTGCTGATCGCCGCGATCAAACATCACCCAAGGTATCATGTACGCACCTCGGGTGATCTCGCCCTTTTGCAGCTTGGAAAGGCTCTCGGCGACCGCGCTGTCAAAGAAAAACACCTTGGCGCCGCTATCGGCGACCATCTGCACGATGCCTTCCGCCGTCGACGTCGGCGCGATCGGCGCCACCGCCACGCCCGCGCGCAACGCCCCCAGAAACGCGCACGCATACTCGATCGACGTCCCCGCGCAGATCGCCACGCTGTCGCGCGGCTTCAGCCCCTCGCGCTGCAACGCGCCCGCCACGCGATCCATCACCGCGTCGAGCGTGCCGTAGTCGAGCGTCCGTTCGTCCTGCACGATCGCCGCATGTTTCGGCTGCCGTGCAGCATGGCTGCGGATCATGTCGGGCAGGGAGATGAAGGCGTCTTCGCTCATGCGCGGACGTTAGCAGGCTATGGCCCATATGCTAGCGGTGCGCTGACGTCATCGCCAGCATCCTCGGCCCGCGTACGCTTCGACAAGCTCGGCATGACGCTACTTTGAAGCTTGCGCAGGTGTTCAACGGCGTCACCCTGAGCTCGTCGAAGGGCGACGCTTGCTCGCATGCCGCGGAGTCGGCCGCTCACCGCGCTAGCTATGCGAGAAAATGTCGACGTCTTCCCAGCCGGCCAGATCCAGCGCCGCGCGCGTCGGCAAAAAGTCGAAGCACGATTGCGCAATCTCCACGCGGCCTTCGCGCGCCAGCATCGCGTCGAGCTTGTCTTTCAACGCATGCAGATGCAGCACGTCGGACGCTGCATACGCGAGCTGCGCATCGCTCAGTTCCGCCGCGCCCCAATCGCTCGATTGCTGCTCCTTCGAGAGATCGCGCCCAAGCAATTCCTTGGTCAGATCTTTCAGTCCATGGCGATCGGTGTAGGTGCGCACCAGCTTCGAGGCGATCTTGGTGCAATAGAGCGGGGCGGTGACGATGGAGAGATCGCGCATGAACATGGCGATGTCGAAGCGGGCAAAGTGGAAGAGCTTCAGATGCGCCGGATCGGTCAGCACCCGCTTCAAGTTCGGCGCGTCGTAAGTCTCGCGGTTGAGCTGCACCAAATGCGCCTCGCCGCCGCCATCGGAGATCTGCACCAGGCACAGCGGGTCGCGCACCAGCGACAGCCCCAGCGTCTCGCTGTCCACCGCCACCGGCCCGTTGAAGCTCACACCCGCAGGCAAGTCGCCCTGGTGCAAATGCACCGCCACGTTCCGCCCTTCGACGGTTAGAGAAAGTTTTCGGGTCATGCGGCGGGAACTAGTCCAATTCGCGGGCCGACGCCATAGTCCCGCCACCTTTCACCGTCGGCTTTAGGCATTGGGAGGTTCCATGCGTATCATTGTGTTGGCGGCCATGGCCATGGCTGCGTCGTACCTGTCAGCGGCGGCGCAGACCGCGCCGCGCCAACTTTCCGCCCAAGAGTTGATCGCCGATTTCGACGCCAAGCTGGCGCGCGGCGAGGACGCCGCCGCCGCGATCGGCGAGATGTATGGGCGCGACCAATACCTTCGGAGCGTCATCATCGCCGAGATGCATCAGCCGATGAGCGAAGCGACACGGCATGTGCTGCTTACCGGCGTTCAACATCACTTCGACCGCATCGACGGCGACAACACCCGCCGGCTGAAAGCGATTCTCGACCACATGAGTTGGGAGGAGCTTTCCGCGCTCACGCCTCAGACTGCGAATGAGGCTTTCACTTTGATCAGTCATTCGCCGGACCACGAATTTCAACGCCGCATGGTCGCAATTTTTGAACCGCTTGCGCGCGCGGGCAGCGTGCCAGGCGACTACGTGGCCCTACTGGCTGACGATCTTGCCCAGGGCGATGGACGTCCGCAGGTTTACGGCACCAATTGGGACTGCATCAATGGCGTCTTCCAACCGATGCCAACTGAAGACATGGCCCACATCGAACAGCGGCGCGCCGACATGCATCTCTCAACTTTCGCCGAGTACAGCGCCCAGCAGCGTCAACTCTATGGTGATTGCCCGCCGCGCTAGCGGTTAGCGCGCCGCGTTCGGCCCCGGCACGGCGGCATACGTCACCAGTGCAAACCGCGTGCGTTCGCTGGCGCGCATGTTGTGGGCGATGACTTCGTGCAGGTCGGTCCGCCAGCTGGTCCAGCGATCGACGAAGGCGTTCGCCGCCGCATGGTCGCCATTGCGTTGGATCGCCAGCACTTCGTGCAACAGGCTCTCCACCGCCGCGGGATTGCGCGCGTAATCGATGCGCAGGCGCCCATTCTCGAAATGCAGCGCGCCCTTATCCATGAACCAATTCCACTGCATCAGCTGCATGGTCTGATACGGCTGATCGCGGCGCGGCTTGTTCTTTTGCAGCACGCGGCGAATGCCAGACGCGTAAATCGCTCGCAGCTGC
>DASZWS010000016.1:0-2808 GCA_035546515.1 Vitreimonas sp.
TGCAAATCCCAGTGCGAATAGCAATGCAGCTGCGAGCTGCGTGATGATTTTGCGCATGGGTTTCTCCCTCGCCAACGGATCGTCGATCCGTGTTGCATCCCGACTCAGGGAGATAGCCAATTCGCGCGGCTTTGTCGCGCAATCAGGCCGCGCAAGCGGCGCGGAGTTCCGCTTTTGCCGACGTCATCGCGTCGGCGATCGCAGCTCTCCAATCCGTTAATGTTTTCGCGGCTTGCGCTGCAGGCGGATACAGCACGGCGCGCGAGGAAGAAACGACGCCGCCTTCGCGCACGCCGTTTTTCACAACGAATCCAGCGACCGCTTCTTGCGCGCTGGCGCCTTGCGCGCCGTAGCCGGGAACAAGAAACAAACTCTCCGGCAACAGCGCGCGAATGGATCGTGCTTCATCGGGATACGTAGCACCGACGACCGCCATCAGGCCTGACCAACCTGACGAACCTTTTAGCCGCGCAGCCAGCGGCGCAATCATCTCGGCGGTGCGCGCCCACAGGGGCGCATTGCCGACCTTCAAATCCTGCATGTCGCGGGCGCCAGGATTGGAGGTGCGCACTAGCACCAGCACGCCTTTGTCGCTCTTCTCGGCGATGGCCAAGTAGGGCTCGAGCGTGTCGAGGCCCATGTATGGATTCACGGTGACGCAATCGGCGTCGTAACCCGGCGCAGGCCCCAGCGTGGCGCGTGCGTAACCCTCGGCGGTGGTGCCGATATCGCCGCGCTTGGCGTCGAGGATCACAGTCAATCCAACGGCGCGCGCAACGGCGGTGAGTTCGGTGGCGACGCGCACGCCTTCATAGCCGTACGGCTCGAATAAACCGACTTGCGGCTTCAACACCGCGGCGTGCTGCGCGGCCAGAGCGATAATGGCTTCGCCGAACGCGGCCACGGCATTGGCGTCGGTTCTGGCGTCGCCGAACAAAGCCGGGATGCGGTCCGGAAACGGATCGAGACCGATGCAGAGCGGCGAGCCCATGCGCCGCACGCCGTCAATCATTCGATCCGCTAACGCCGTCATCAATCCGGTCCAACACAGACGACTTGCGCCACTGCCAGCGTGCGGCGGAGATCGTCAGCTTCTTGTCCGTAATTCTCTGCCGTGAGTCGGGCCGTTGGCGTGCCTTCGGCGTGCACCTGTTCGACGCCCAGCAGCCGGGCGATGGTCGAGGGCGAGGCGGTGTAGATGCGCCCGCGGCGAGTCGATTCCGCAACGGTGACGCCAATGACCTGGCCGTTAGAGTCGAGCGCGGGGCCGCCGCTCATGCCGGCGAGGGAGTCCCCGAGCCCGGCGGTGCGCCCAAGCTCGGCCCAGACCAGCACCGGTTCATCGATGTTATAGCGCCCGCGGCCGACCAGATTTTCGCGGCCGATAAGGCGCGAATACGCTTCGCCAGCGCGGCCTTGCGGAAAGCCGACGTGAAACGCCCGCTGACCGAGCTGAAAGTTTGCTTCCGAGGTGTTGAGCGCAAGCGAGGCTGGCGCGCGATCGGTTTTCAGCAGCGCGAGATCGGCGAACAGGGCGGGTTTCACCTCACGCACGCGCAGCGCTTGTCCGCGTGAAACGATCAGACCCACACGGCGGCAGGCGTCGACCACGTGGCGCGCGGTGACCCACCAGCCGTCTTCGGAAATTGCAAACGCGGTGCCGAGACCAGACGTGGCCGGGCCAACCTCGACCAGAACTTCGGGATCATAGATCGACGGCGGCGGCAGATAGGAGCCCGCTTCGTTGGATTCCGGCAGCGCTTCTGGCGAGTCGGCGCGATGATCGAGCCGAAACAGCACGAGCACCAGCACCGCCGTGACGACGATGTACAAAAGCCAATCCGGAATGAGCCGCATCAAGATCAGCCGCTCCGGAACATCATCATGTTGGGATCGCTGACCGCGCCGGCGATGATCAGCGCCAGGCCAATCTTGATGCTCATTAGGAAGATCGCCGCCGCGACGTCGCCTTCGGCAATACGCCGCGGCAGACCGCGCAGGAATATATCGGCGAAACGGAAGGCCAAAAGCTGCAACAGCAGCGTCACGATCCCCCAAATGGCCAGATCAATGACGCCATAAGAATGCGCCAGGCATGACCCCAGCGGAATCGCCAGGCCAACAACAACCCCGCCGAAGGCCAGTGAGGCCGAAGGATTGCCGGCGCGGATCAGCGCCAATTCCTTGTGCGGCGTCATCAGCACGTAAACGATCAGCGAAACGATGAAGAGGCCGATTGCGGCGCCCAGCTGTATGATGAAATCCGGAAATCCCGCGACGAACGCGTTGATAGGCGCGGAAAAATCCATGGCCGGTGTCCCTCTTTCGCCGCTTCAGGCCTTATAAGACGTTGCGCTAGCCGTTCCGGCGGGCGGAGGCAAGGCAAGGTGGGAGTCGAAGGCGATGAGTGAACGTAAAGCCGCACTGGTGACGGGCTCTACGAGCGGCATCGGCTTGGGGATTGCCACCGCTTTCGCCAAAGCCGGCATGGATGTCACCTTGAATGGGCTGGGCGACGCGGCCGAGATCGAGAAGGTCCGCGCTGGGCTTGAGCGGGAGCACGGTGTCACCGTGCGCTATGACGGCGCCAATCTGATGCAGGCGGATGCCTGCGCGGGAATGGTGGAAGCCGCCATCGGCGCGTTTGGACGGCTGGATGTGCTGGTAAACAACGCCGGCATCCAGTTCGTGTCGCCGATCGAGGAATTTCCGGTCGACAAGTGGAACGCCATTCTCGCGCTCAACCTGTCGTCGTCGTTTCACACCATACGCGCCGCCTTCGCGCACATGAAGCAGCGCAAGTATGGG
>DASZWS010000017.1:0-14958 GCA_035546515.1 Vitreimonas sp.
AGGAAGCTGTTCAGCTGGGCGATGCGCCGATCCACCTCGCGCACAGGCAATGAATCTTCCTGATAGCGCGAGAGCAATTGTTCGCGCTGCATCTGCGCCTGCACCAGATCGCGGCGTGCATCGGATTCGGTGTAGAGATCGATCTCGGCCGGCAAGGCGTTGGCCTGCGCCTGCAGTGCGCCGGCGCGCGCCTGCGCCTCGCGCCGCTTGGCGTCGGCGTCGAACAGTTGCGTGTCGATGTCGGCCGCCCGCGCAGCAAGTGCGCCGGACTCAGCATCGAAATCGCCAATCTGGTTTTGCGTCAGGAAATCCGCTAAGGCCTGGTTTGCCGCCTGTGCGCGGGTGTCCAGGTCACCGCTCTCGGCATGCAGCGCGGCGTACTCGCCGCCGACCAGAACATCGCGACGGTGCGCGAGATATTGTTGAACCAAGGCATTGACCGCGTCAGCAGCGATCCGCGGCGAGCTGTGATCGAAGGACAGTGCGATCGAAGGCGTCGCCGGTGATGTTTCAACGTGCAAATGCCGATCGAACGCGACTTCCGCCAACGCTAGCTTGCGCTCCGCGTTGCCGCCGGAAGCGGCGATGTCCGGGTAAAGTTTCGCCAACCCGACACTTTCGATTGCCGCACGCACCACCGGACCAGAACCGATCATGCGCATCTCGGCGTTGACCACGCCTTGCATGTCCTGCGCAGCGCCTGCGCCAGCCGCGTTGGCGCCGGCTGTGGGCTGATAGACGTATTCCTCACCCAAGCGCACCAGAAGCTCGGTACGCGCCGTGTAGGTCTTCGGCGCCATCAACGCTGCGGTCAAACCAAGCGCGACGATCGCGCCGCTGACCATCACGATCAGCATGCGTTCGGCCCACAGCAACGCCGCCACGTCCAGCAGCGTCATGCGCGGCGTGTCGGCCCAAGTGAACCAACCGCCCTGCGCTCTTTGCGTATGCATCGACGCTCCTGAAACCGCGTACGCAATGACACTGACGCGATTTGGTAAATGATCATTCACCGATCGCGTGCAGGGTCCTGCCGCGTCGCCTCACGCGGGCGTGCTGAGAATTGGTTGGAGAGCTCCGATGCGCGCGACCTTTGCCATCGCGGCGATTGCGCTGCTGACGTTGGGTATGAACGCTTCGGCTCAGCAACAACCGGCGCAGGCCGTGCCGCCGGCGCAAACCTCCGCCGCGCCAGCCGACGCGATGGTCTATAACGACCAGACGCCGGCCTATCGCTTTTTTCCGGGCGACGAGATTGATGTGACCGTCTTTTCGGCGCCGGAACTGACGCGCAGCGTCACCGTGGCGCCCGATGGTCGCGTCTCACTGCCGCTCATTGAACCCGTGCGCGCGGCCGGTCTGACCGCCGACGAACTGCATGACGCGCTGGTCGCCGCTTACGCCGATCAGTTGCGGCAGCCGGAACTGAGCGTCACCGCGCGCTCGTTCGCCTCGCGGCAAGTCTTCGTCGGCGGCGAGGTCGCCCGCCCCGGCATTTATGAAATGCCCGCCAATATCGACGCCTTCCAGGCCGTCATGCTGGCCGGCGGATTTTTGCCTTCGGCGCGGCGCGGCGATGTGCTCGTGCTGTCACGCACCACGGGCGCCCAACAGGTCACGCAGGTTGATCTTTCACCGCGCGCCATGCGCCGGGGTTTTCCAGATGCACATCCGCTCTCCCGGTATGACGTCGTGTACGTGCCCCGTTCGGGCATCGCGCAAATCAATTTGTTCATGCAGCAATATGTGCGCGACGCGCTGCCGATCCAGTTCAGCCTGTACTACGACCTGAACCCCAATGGCCGCCGCTAGTTCGCCTCTGTGAAAATCTCGCGAAAAGGTGAGCGATTTGAGCAAAAAGCGGCTACGTCCAATCGTCGCGGCGTTGAGCGCTGGACAGGCAATGCGCAAGCGCGTGTAACTGAACACAGATATCGCCGCTAGCGAACTTCCTTTTGACCACAATTACACCACCCACCCGACCCCACCGGCCTGCACCGCATGACGTGGAGCATCTGAGCCGGCGCATCGAGTTGCTGCCGGCTTGGTTCCGCCGCTTCGTCCGCTCGCGCGAAATCGGCCTGACCATGTTCGCAGCGGTGGTCGGCGCGGTGGCAGCCGGCTGCGTCGCGCTCATGAACTTTCTGGCGACGAGTGCGCACCGCTACCTCTTCGGCGTACAAGTCGGCGACCGCCTAAGCGGCATGACGCACTTGATCGAGCCGTGGGCGCTGTCGTGGCCCCTGATTGGCGGCGGCCTGCTGGTGGCAATGGCGTGGTTCTGGACCCGCATCGGACGTGGCGATGTGGTCGACCCGATCGAAGCCAACGCGCTGCACGGCGGGCGCATGTCGTTTCGCGACTCGTTGCTGCTTTCGCTGCAGACGCTGGTATCGAACGGTTTCGGCGCGTCGGTGGGCCTCGAGGCCGGATATACGCAAATCAGCTCGGCGCTAGGCTCGGCCTCCGGCCGCTGGCTCAATCTGCGCCGCGAGGACATGCGCATCATCGTTGGCTGCGGCGCGGCCGGCGCGATAGCCGCGGCGTTCAACGGGCCTTTCACCGGGGCGTTCTACGCCTTCGAATTGGTGTTGGCCCAATACGCGATCGCCAACGTCGCACCCATTATTGCCGCCTCGATCACCGGCACGCTGGCGATCCGCGCATTTGGCGGCGCGCCGTTTGCGCTGTTCATTCAGCTCAACCGGCCGGTTACGGCCATCGACATCGGCTGGTTTGCGCTGCTCGGCGTGGCCTGTGCGGGCATCGGCATCGCTTGGATGCGCATGCTGCCGCTGACGGAGCGGCTATTGTTGGCGACGCGCCTGCCGCGCCTCTACCGCCCGCTCATTGGCGGGGCCGCTATCGGGTTGATCGGCGCGGTCAACGCACAAACGCTATCGGGTGGCCACGGCGCGCTGGAGAACAGCCTGTTTGGGCAGATGACGCTAATGGCGGCGGCGATCCTCGCACTGATGAAAATGGTCGCCTCCGCGGTTTCTCTGGGCTCAGGCTTTCGCGGCGGTTTGTTCTTTTCTTCGCTGCTCACCGGCGCTTTGATCGGCCGCACGCTGGCGCTGACGCTTTCGGCCATTGCACCGCAAATCGCGCCGGATCCAGCTGCGTTCGCACTTGTCGGCATGGGCGCGCTTGCGGCCGCCGTCATTGGCGCCCCGCTGACCATGTCGTTTCTGGTTCTGGAGACGACATCGGACTATACACTCACCGCCGCCGTGCTGGCCGCATCGGTGGCCGCCAACCTCATCGTCCGCGAGACCTTCGGCTACTCGTTCTCCACCTGGCGCTTTCACCTTCGCGGCGAAACCATCCGCAGCGCCCGGGATGTTGGATGGGCGCGCGCGCTGACTGTTGCACGACTAATGCGCGTCGATCCGGCCACCGCGCATCGCGACACCACGATCGGCCATTTCCAACTCAAGTTTCCGCTCGGCTCACGCAATCGCGTGGCGCTGATCGATACCAATGGGCGCTACAGCGGCATCGTCGACGTCTCCGAGGCCCACACCGAAGGGCTCGACGACACCCAGCCGGTCAGCACGCTCGCACGCGACGCCAACGTCGCGCTGCTGCCGAGCATGTCGGCCAAGGACGCGATGCGCATGTTCGACATCACTGAGAGCGACACGCTGGCGGTGATTGAGAATAAGGAAAGCGGCAAGCTGGTCGGCACGCTCAAGGAAACCTACCTCACGCGCCGTTACGCCGAAGAACTCGAGAAAGCATCGAGCCTCTAGCTCCCGCACTCGTGATCGCAATCGCGCGCGCGTGATTTTTCCGGCGCACCAACCACGCGCACGCTCCCTTGGATCAGCTTAGGAGGGCTCGATGACAACTCATGTCACGCGTCAGCAATTTGCTCCGGCAGCGGAGCCGAACGTCATCCCGTTCATCGATGTGCTCTTGGTGCTGCTGATCATATTCATGGTGACCGCGCCCAAGCCTACCACCGACTTGCAAGTGGACTTGCCCCCGCCGGGGATCCCATACGCGGCCGACATTCCGCCTACCGTGGTTGTCGTGCGGCACGGGGCAACGGGCGTGGAATACTTGGTGGGCGCTGAACGTGTCCCGATCGAAGCGCTGGCGCGCACCGCGCTGGCGGCGATGCTTGCCGCCGATCCGCGAGTAACGCCGGCGGACGCGCACTACAATGGACGGCTCTTCGTCCGCGCCGACCTCGACGTTGGCTATCAGACCGTAGTGACGGTCGTGGACACGCTGGAGCACGCGCGCTTTCGGCGCGTGGCCATCGCCGCGCAACGTGCAGACCCGCCGGCGTAATCCGGCGCGCTCAGCTTAGTGGTGAACGACTTTCAACCATTCGCGCGCGGCGCGTTGGGCGGTCGCGATCTCGTCCTTCGACATCATGTCGCTCAGCTCGCGGCGGCATTCCTTCGCCGCTTCCGAACCGCGCGCGGCGGCCAGGTTGAACCACATATGCGCTTGCACCAGGTTCAATTCTTGGCCGGTCGAGTAGATCAGGCCGAGCTTGTACAAGTCGTCGCAATGTCCCGCTTTGCGCACGGCGTCGTGCGTTTCCGCGATTTCCGTATCCGTGAACGCCATTTTGGCCGCTCCCTTGGTCCATTTGGGAACGTCTGGCGTTTGCCATGTCCGCTCCACCCCACTGACGTGCATTTTTCGCGCCGTCGGGGCGGATGAGTAACGTGCATAACTTGCGATAAGCTTAAGCGGCGTTGGCTTTGATAGCCTTTACGCGCTGTTTTGTACAAATCGTAGTTAACCCTTCTTTGCGGTGGCGGCGGCGTCCACCGACGCAGCCGTCTGGCCGAACAGCGCCTTCGCCGTGCGCGCCAGTTCTTCCGGCGTCTGTTCGGTGATGGCTTTCGAGCGCACCTCTTGGCCTTTTTCGATTCCGCGCTGCACGCCGGGGCGGGCTTTCATGCGTTCGTGCCAGGCTTTCATGTTTGGAAACTTTTCCAGGTCCTCGCCGTAGCCAGCGTAATTGCGCGTCCACGGCCAGATCGCCATGTCGGCGATCGAATACTCACCGGCGACATACTCCCTGCCGCCGAGGCGATGATCGAGCACGCCGTAGAGCCGATTGAGTTCGCTCAGGTAGCGCTTCTGGCCGTACTCAAGTTGCTTAGCATCCTCGACAAGCCGCGGCGCGTAATTTCGGAAATGGCCCGCTTGGCCCGCCATCGGCCCAAGATTGGCGACCTGCCAAAACAGCCACTCGTCCACTTCCACGCGCTTGCGTTCGTCGCTGGGATAAAATCTGCCGCTCTTGCGCCCGAGATATTGGAGGATGGCGCCTGACTCGAAGACCGAGATGGGTTTCCCATCGGGACCTTCCGGATCGACAATCGCCGGCATGCGATTGTTGGGACTGATCTTCAGAAACTCGGGTTTAAATTGATCGCCGGCGCCGATGTTCACGGGCTTCAGTTCGTAGGGCAAACCCATCTCTTCGAGCGCGATGGAAATCTTGAAGCCGTTCGGCGTCGGCCAAAAATATAGGTCGATGGGTTTCACGCGCGCACTCCGCTTTCGTCTGAACGAACTTGGGCGCTTGCGCCGCAATTCGCCAGCCTCGTGATGGCAAACTCAGTCATTAGCGCAGCTTCACGCAGTGGTGAGATGCGGTAGGAACGTCCCGCATTTTCCGGCGATCCCCAAGTAGATCGGCCAATTTGCCGCGGAACTTCTCGATCGTTCCGTCATTCATTCAGCCCCCGTTCAGTCACACGCCGACAAACTCTGCCGCAGTAGGGACCTTTACTTGGACGCGCTCGTTCCAAGGGAGCAGGAAGGAGACCTAACATGAAACGCCTTACGATGATGGCGCTGGCGGCGGCGACGGCGGTTTCGCCGCTCGCGATCACCCCGACCGCTTCAGCGCAAAACTGGCGACACAACGATCGCCATGACCGCGACCACGATGGCCGCAACGATCGCTATGATCGTCATGACAACCGCCGCGATCACGCACGCTGGGATCGCGGCCGCCACAACGGCTACACGTACAATGGCCGCTGGTATTATGGCGCGCCACCGGCGGCGTACTACGGCCGCTATGAGCCGGGCTATCGCGCTTGGCGGCGCGGCGACCGTCTGCCGACCTACTATCGCGACTCGTATCGTGGCGTTGACTGGCGCTACTACCACCTGCGTCAGCCACCGCGCGGCTATCACTGGGTGCGCGACGACCGCGGCGAGTATCTGCTCGTCGGCATCGCCACCGGCGTGATCCTGGGTACGATTCTGAGCAACAATTACTAGCCCTCCAAAACTCAGTTTGTATCTCGCAGCCCGCCCCGGAGCACCCTCCGGGGCGGTTTGCTGTGCGCTTTAATCTCTCGATAACCGGCGCAGCCAATCCTTCCGCGATCGCAACACGGGAGAGTCGCGGTGCTGCTCTACATATGGATGTGCGTGATGGCGCAGGCGTTCTTCCCCGGCGGCCACACGCTGGCGGTGCTGCAAGCGCAAGCTTATGAGGCGCACTTGCGCGCGGAATTGGATGCGCCGGCGCCGGCGAGCGCGCTGTTCGGCGCAGCCGGCCATGTCGTACGCTACCAGATGCCGAAACTGGCGGTTCTCTAGCCGCGCTGCACGTACACCCATGCGTTAAGACCTGAAGCAAGCTGCGCTTCGACGCGGGCGTAATCGCCGACTTCGTACGCGTCCGAAGCGGCGAGCTCAGCGGCGGTGATCTCGAATACTACACCCGGCACGCGGTCTGTAGGATTGGATGTCTGCTTCACGATAGGATGAAAACGCTGGCCGCTTTTGGCGAGCACATCCGGGTCGGTGATCTCGACCATCTCCTGTGCAAAGCCGACGAGCGCATCCGGCGCGCCGAGGAGTAAGCGACCGAAGGTGGCCTGCTGCACCTCCGGCAATTGCAGCGTGCCGTAGGAAAAGAGCCGCTCCATGCTATTCGTCATTCCGGACGCGCGCAGCGCGATCCGGAACCCAGGGGCAACTACACCGCTCCGTCGTCCCCTGGGTTCCGGGTTCAATGCTTCGCATTGCCCCGGAATGACGAGTTTCACTACACACCAAGTTTGCGCTTCAGAATTTCGTTGACCACCGCAGGGTTGGCCTTGCCGCCGGTGGCTTTCATGGTTTGACCGACCCACCAGCCAAACGCTTTCGGATTCTTCTGCACGTCGGCGACCTTGTCGGCGTTGGCGGCCATCAGATCGTCGATGGCTTTTTCGATGGCGCCGGTGTCGGTGACTTGCTTCAGACCCTCGCGTTCGACGATGGCGCCGGGGGCGTCGCCGGTCTCGAGCATCTTGGCGAAGACGTCCTTGGCAATTTTGCCGTTGATGGTGCCGTCTTTCATCAGATCCAGCAGCGCCCCGAGTTGATCGGCTTTCACCGGCGACGCTGAAAGCTCGAGGCCCTTCTTGTTGAGCGCGGCGGCGAGTTCTTGCGTCACCCAGTTGGCTGCGAGTTTGGGATCGCGGCCCTTGGCGACGGTTTCGAAGTAGGCCGAGGTCTCGCTGTCCGCGGAGATCACGCGCGCGTCGTAGGGCGTGAGCCCGTAGTCGCTGATGAAGCGCTTCTTCTTGGCGTCCGGCAATTCCGGGAGCGAGGCTTTGATCTGATCAATCCAGCTTTGCTCGATCACCAGCGGCAGCAGATCGGGATCGGGGAAGTAGCGATAATCGTGCGCGTCTTCCTTCGAGCGCATGGTGCGGGTTTCGCCGGTGTTGGCGTCGAACAGGCGCGTCTCCTGGTCGATCTTGCCGCCCTCTTCGAGGATGTCGATTTGGCGGCGCGACTCGTACTCGATGGCTTGTTGCATGAAGCGGGTCGAGTTGATGTTCTTCAATTCACAGCGCGTGCCCCATTCCTTGGTGCCGGCGCGGCGCACGGACACGTTCACGTCGGCGCGCATGGAGCCTTCTTCCATGTTGCCGTCGCAGGTGCCGAGCGCGCGGACGATGGCGCGGAGCTTGTTGAAGTAGGCCGCCGCTTCCTTGCCGGAGCGCATATCGGGGCGCGAGACGATTTCCATTAGCGCCACGCCGGCGCGATTGAGATCGACGTAGGTTTCGCTTGGGCTGAGATCGTGGATCGACTTGCCGGCGTCTTGCTCGAGGTGCAAGCGTTCGATGCGCACCTTGATGGTGTCGTCGCCGTCGGTTTCGACCTCGATCTCGCCTTCGCCGACGATCGGATCCTTGAACTGGCTGATTTGATAGCCTTGCGGCAGATCGGGATAGAAATAGTTTTTCCGATCGAAGCGGCTCTTTTTGTGGATCTGCGCATTGAGGCCGAGGCCGGTGCGGATGGCTTGCTCGACGCAATATTTGTTGATCACCGGCAACATGCCGGGCATCGCGGCATCCACCAGCGACACGTGCGCGTTGGGCGCGCCACCGTAAGCCGCGCTGGCGCCGGAGAACAGCTTGGCGTTCGAGGTCACCTGCGCGTGCACCTCGAGCCCGATGATCACTTCCCATTGGCCTTTGCCGCCGGTGACGAGCTGGTCTGGGCGGGCGGAGCGGACGTCGAGTTCAGTCATGGGTGGGAGATAGCGATTCATGGGGGCAATGGGCAATGGGGAGTAGGCAACGGGCGTGCGAAAGCCGGCACGCGTAAGCCTAGTTGCGAGCCAACCGGCGCACGCCGATGCTGACACTTCGCTGCGAATCGGGGCTGCAAATGCGGGGAGAACTTGAGGAGCGGGTCGCGCGGCAGTTTTCGTCGCTCTACCTCACGCTAGTCAGCGTGCTGGTGGGTCTGGTCCTGTCGGACTTGTTTTCGACGATCCATGACCGGATGACGCTGATGCCGCTGACACTCGAAGCGGCGCGCACCTGGTGCCAGATCCTCGGCAATAGTCTCTCGGTGCTATCGTCTTGGGTCACCTATTCGCACCTAGGGTTGCTGCGAAACCGCGTGCCGACGATCTGGGATACGGTCGACGTCATGCTGGTGCTGGTCACCGTACCGTTGAACGCGGCGACCGGCCTGCACGATGGGGCGGCGTGGTTCTTTTGGGCGGCCGCATTTTTGGTGCTCGGCCTCACCGCGGTGCGCATCAATCTTTGGCAAGGTGCGCGCGAACCGAAGCTCGCGCACTTGCAGCGTCTTATCCGCTTCGGCGGACCCTATACATTCCTCTATTTCGGCGTTCCCGGATATTTGGCGATGGCGCTAGCCTCACACCTGCACCTGACGCCGCTGTGGCTAGAGGTGGCGGCCGCCGCAACCGCGCCAGCGGCCAGCGTGATGGTGACCATCCTCTTCATGCGCGAGTGGCGCGCTTTGGTGTTGGCGGCGCCAGCGACGTAGCACCACGCTCATCGCAAACAAAAACCCCCGCTTGCGCGGGGGTCGGCCGAGAGGGGAAGGCCTGAAGTTCTCTGGGGAGTAGCCGGACGGCTGACCTAGCCGCCCGCACCAACGCCGCCATCCATAGACATGGCGCCGTTGAAGCTGGTTTCGGTGCGCGTTTCGCGCATCGCGGTTTCACGGATGTGGACGATCTTGTCGCCGGCGCCGAAGCGGCGCAGCAGCGAACGCTCGTTGCACGGGCGGCGCTCGATCTGCGTGCGGCAGGTGACTTGGCCGTTCTCGTGCCACAGCGCCTGCCCCGCGGCGCAATCAAAGCTGCGGCCGTCGACGGTGACGCGCATGCTGCGGGTGCCGGACATGCAGCGATAAACCTCGCCGGCATAATCGCGATCGACGTTGCGGGCGCCGAAAGTTTGCGAGGCCGGATGGGGGTTGTTGGTGGCGTCGATGCATACGGCCTGCACCACCACGTCAGCTTCGCGCGTTTGCGCTGAGGCGGTGACGCTGGCTTCGGTGACAGTGAGCGCCGACGACTGCGCGGCCGCGCCTGCATAGGCGCCGGCGTCAACCACGGTGTTCTGACGGATAATGGTGTCGCCGGTGTGGACGTTGGCGACGGCAATGGCGATGGCGCTGGCTTGCGCGGACGCGCGCGCGCCGGAATTCACTACAACGATGTTCGGCGGTGGCACGTGCGGGAGCGGCGCCACCACCGTTGCAGGCTGGCAATTGCAATGCGTCGGCGGTGGTGGCGGCGGCGGATTATGCTGGCAGCTGCCGCACTGGGCCGATGCGGCGGGCGTCAGGCCCAAGCCCGCAACGCTCAAGGCAAGCGCCGCCAATATGTACCGGACTGGAACGGTCATAGGCCGTTTCTCCTGAAGTTCGCCTGCGACGCTGCAATCGCGGGGCCAAGTTTCGCCCGTGGCGGGAGCGCCGCCCAAGTCCGCACGGAATTCGCCCGCACCGCGCGGGCGCGTCGCTTGCGAGCACATCTCGTGGGAACGGACACGCATTAACGACGATGTTGGGAGAAGAGACCTTCCACCCTGATACACGGGCGCTGCTCGCCTATGGGCGCGCGCTCGCGGGCTCGGCTGCGTCTCCGAAAAAGGGCGGCGCCGATCAGGTGCTGGAGCGCCTCTTCGTGCTGGAACGCACCAAGGACGGACGCTTGCCGATGCGCACGTTCGGCGCGGAATTGGTGAAACTGTTCGGACGCGATCTCAAAGACCACGATTTCACACGTCTGTTCCTGGAGCCGGATTTAGCGCTGATGCGGGCGCTGATCGATGCGTGCGCCGCCGCCGGCGAACCGGGCATCGTGCGCGTCACCGCCGAGACGCATGAGACGCGCCTGCTGGGCGCGGAAATTCTGCTGACGCCGCTGAAAGTGGACCCCGACGTCAACAACCGCTTCCTCGGGCTCTTCCAAAGCCTAGGCGGCGATGCGTTCATCGGCGACAAGCCGATCCATCGCTTGCGCGTGGGCTCGCTGCATCCGCCAGCGGCTAAGGCGCCGAAGGGGATGCGCTTGGTTGTGGTGAACGACTAGCGCGCGCCGCCAGCTTCTTATCGAGCGCGATCACGCCGAGCCCTGCGGCGATGAAAGCTACGCTTTGCGCGAGAATGCTCAGAGCCAAGATCGGCAGCGAGGTCGTCGCGGGATTGAGAAACCAGTAGGCGTACCAGCCGTCGAAGGCGCCGCGCACGAGCGCGTAGATGCAATACGCCAGCGGCCACTCCATGAAGGTCACCGCGTTCCACCATTTCAGCGCGCCGTGGGGGCGCGCCAGCCAATAGACGGCGAACAAGATCGGCGTGACGGTGTGGACGATAAAGTCAGCGACCCATTGCGCGCCCTCTGGCCGCCACGTGCCGGCCAACAGCAAATGATACATGAGCCCGACCATGACGATGTTGGTGAGCGCAATGCCTTCGAGGATGGAACGGTGGCGTCCATCTCCCTCACGTGCGGCGACGGTCCACGTCACGCACACGAGACTGTTGGTGAGGATTGTGAAGTAGCCGAAATAGCGCCACGTCACCGCCAGCGGCGAGGCGCCCGGCATGGCCCTGAACTGGAGCCAATATTGCAGCAGCAGCGCCGCGAACGTGAGTATCGCGCCGATGCTGGCGACTGTGCGCGTCGAAGGCATGAATCACCCTTGCGGGGCATCATGCGCCGCAACGTCGCCGAAAATCAAAATCACACGTCGCGTTTGGGGAGCGCTGCGCGAATTTGCTCTTCCAGTTCGCCGTAGGGGTATGGCTTAGGGAGAAACGCCTTCACCGCCGGACACGAAACACGCGCCGAAGCCAGCACCGCCGCCACACCGGACGTCAGCAACATCGGCGGCGGATTTTCCTGCGAGGCCACCCAAAGCGCTAAGCCGACGCCATCCAGCACCGGCATGTTGATATCTGAGAAGACGAGATCGATCTGCACGCCAGCTTCGAGGACCGCCCGAGCTTCTGCGCCATTGGCGGCTTCAACGACGGTAAAACCAACTTCGCGCAGGTGCTCGCTCGCGGCGAGACGAAGTAGCGTCTCATCTTCAACAAGAAGAATTGTCGGGCCCGCCGCAGCTTCCGTTTCCACGTCGATATCTTCAACCGGGCACATATCCCACCGCTCGCAATGATGCGGGGTGAATGGCTTAACGCTCCGAAAGTTCCACCACCGCCCTGCTTACGGCGCCGCACCGCCGCAATGCGCCCTATGGCGGTAATATTCGGAACCGCCTTGCGCACATGCCGTTGACAATCGCAGCCCAAAAATATGGTCGGAAAAGGAGACCCATGTCGAAGACTGCGCCCGGCAAAACGCAACGGAGAATTCTGTTGGCGGAAGCGGACGTCATCGTGCGTCTGGTGCTCGCACAGCATTTGCGCGAATGCGCGCACATTGTGATGGAAGCGTCCGACGCGGCGGAAGCGAAGGTAATTCTGCAGGCGGGCCAGAACTGCGACGTGCTGATCTGCGATCCACAGTTGCCCGGTGAAACCAACGGCTTCGCTGTTGCGCAATGGGTGCGGCGCAATCGTCCGAAAACCAAAGTGGTGCTGGCTGCGACACTGCAGGCGAAGACGCTCGCCATTGTTGAACTGTGCGGCAGCGGCCCTTCCGCTGCACCACAGGATGCCGCCTCACTTGGCGAGAAAATCCGCGTGATGCTGGCGGAACGCTCACGCCGCGCACGCCGCCCCGCGGCGGCGACGGGCGCTAGAGCGCGCCCGCGCAGCAAACGTGTCCCAAATTAGACAGCGACGCGTTCGCGGTCTTCGGCGATCGGCGCCTCTACCGGCGCCAGCGCTGGCTTGCCGCGAAGCACATCGGCAAGTTTCTCAGCGATCATAATGGTGGGCGCGTTGGTGTTGCCGCCCACCAGCGTGGGCATCACAGAAGCATCAATCACACGCAGCTTCTCGACCCCGCGCACGCGCAGTTCGCCATCGAGTGGCGCGTTGGCGTCGGCGCCCATACGCACCGTGCCGACCGGGTGGTAGATGGTCTCGGCGGTGCGGCGGATCCAAGCATCGATTTCCGCGTCGGTGCGCACATGGTCGCCGGGGCGCATTTCCGGGCCGCGATAGTCGGCCATCGCCGGCTGGCCGATGATGTCGCGCACGATACGCACGCTATCGCGCAACGTGGCGCGATCGACTTCACTGTCGAGATAATGCGGATCAATCAGCGGATTGGCGAACGGATCCTTTGAACCAAGTTTGATTGTGCCGCGGCTCTCGGGGCGCAGCTGGCAAGCGTGGATGGTGAAGCCATCGCGATCGCCCGGCTCTTTGCCGTGGTTGATCATCATGGCGTTGACCAGGTGAAGCTGGATGTCGGGGCGATCCAGTTCTTTGCGCGTCTTCAGGAAGCCGCCGGATTGCAGGTGGTTCGAACGTCCCGGGCCCTGTTTGCGCAGCATCCAGTCGAGGCCGACCATGGTGCGCTTGAAGCCCTTCGTCAGTGTATAGACGGTGATTGGCTTGGTGCACTCCCAGATCAGGCTGATATCCAAATGATCCTGCAAATTGCGCCCGACGCCCGGCGCATCGTGCACAACATCGACGCCGACCTTCTTCAATTCCTGGGCAGGCCCGACGCCGGAGAGCAGGAGTAATTGCGGTGACTGGAACGCCCCGCCGCACAGCAGCACTTCGCGATCGGCGTGAACGACAGAGGTTGGTTTGCCGGGCCCTGCGGCGTACTCAACGCCCTTTGCAGTTTTGCCGTCGAACACGACGCGCGTGGCGTAGGCATCGGAGATGACCTTGAGGTTCGGGCGCGTTGCCGCGATCGGATTCAGGTAGGCGGCCGCAGCACTCCAGCGTTCGCCATCCTTGATGGTGAGGTGATAGGGCCCGACGCCCTCTTGCTGATAGCCGTTGAAGTCGCGCGTTGCCGGATAGCCCGCCTGCATGCCGGCTTGAATGAACGCCTTATAAAGCGGATTGCCGGGCGCACCGCGCGAGACCCAAAGCGGGCCGCTCTCTCCGTTGTAAGCGTCGGCGCCATCTTCATGGTGCTGCGCGCGTTTGAAGTACGGCAGCACGTCAGCGTAGCCCCATCCTGTAAGGCCCATCTGCCGCCACTGATCGTAATCGCGTGCGTGGCCGCGAATGTAGATCATGCCGTTTATGGCCGACGAGCCGCCCAGGCCGCGTCCGCGCGGCTGAAACAGCACGCGGTTATCGAGATTGGCTTGCGGCGTGGTCTCGAAGCCCCAGTTGAACGCGCTCTTGTCTGCGATCAGCGCGCCGGCGCCCGCGGGCATGCGCACCAGCACCGACGTGTTCTTGCCGCCCGCTTCCAGCAGCGCGACCTTTACGTTGGGGTCTTCGCTCAAGCGGTTCGCCAGCACGCAGCCCGCGCTACCCGCGCCAACAATGACGTAGTCAAAGCGATCACCCTGTTGGAGTTCAGCCACGTTTCTTCCCTCTGTCGTCTTGGGCCGGACCTTGCGCGTTCCGTGAATGCCCGCCAAGTCCTGCCGCGCCGTCAATGCTTAAGCAAAAGTTTACGATAAAGCAGGCATTGATGCATCCCATGAGCAATGCTGCGCAGAAGCTCGATTTGGCGACCGCCGCCATGAGGCTGACCTCCACCCGCATCCGCGCGCGGGAGCGCCGGCGCTTCTACCGCGCGCCGCTGGTCGTCGGCGGACGCATGCTTGACGCGGGCGGCGTCGAATATGACTGCCGCACCGCCGATATTTCGCCGGGCGACGTGCGCATCGCCAGCGCCGCGGGCCAACCCCGCGTCGGCGAACGTGTCGTGCTTTATCTGGATGGTTTTGGCCGGGTGTCCGGACGCGTGGCGCGCACATGCGGCGAAGGCGAAGTGGCCATCATCTTCGACTTCAGCGTTCACAAGCGCGAGAAATTGGCCGAGCAACTGACCGTCGCCATCAACAAAGACATCGGCGTGGAGTTGCCAGCCGCGACAATTGGCAAAGCGGACGTCAACGCGGCGCAGGTCGAGTTGGAAAATGGTGAATCCTACGGCTGCGAAATTCTCGATTTCTCGCTGGCCGGGATCACGGTGAAGACCCTTAAGCCGCCGCCGCTGCTGGGCTCCTGGGTGCGCATCGGCGGCATTTACGGGCGCGTCGCGCGGTTAATCGAGGGCGGCTTCGCCGTCGATTTCGA
>DASZWS010000018.1:0-16572 GCA_035546515.1 Vitreimonas sp.
GAACAGCGTGTTCGAGCCGTTGTGCCAGAAGCGGGTTTCGCGGATTACCCAACCCATGGCGTAGTCGCCGCCGAAGGGCGGCGTGTGCAGGGTGTCCCAGGTTTCGGGCTTTAGCAGCGACATGCGATCGCGGTGGGCTTCGCAGAACTTCAACACATCGTCGAGCGATGCGTGCACGCGGCCTGCGGGGCCAAGCACGGCGGGATTGTCGGAGACGGCGCCGCCGGGCGGGTACGGCGTGTGCGGGCCGTTCGGCCCCATGGCGTGACCAACGGGCTGATCCAGACGTCCCGGCGTCCCGGGCGCGCCGAAGCCGGCTGAGATCATGTGCAATGGCGTGAACACTTGCTCGGTGATGAGGTCTTCCCATTTGCGGCCGAGCTTCACCTCCAACATCGTGCCGGCGACGATGTAGCCGCTGTTCGAGTAGGTGAACGTGGTTTCCTTCGGGCCTACGGGGTCTTGCTTCAACGCGATGCTCGACCACCTGATGCGGTCTTGGCGCGGATCGGAATTCTCACGTGGGAATTGGGTGAGCATTTCCATCGGCACGTTCGCCTGCAAGCCCGCGCGATGGCAGAGCAAATGCCGGAAGCTAACATCGCGATACTCGGCGCGGATGTCGGGAATGACGCTGCCGAGTACGGCGCCCACCGTGTCATCCCATGCCACGTGACCAGCATCGACCATGCGCGCGACCAATGTCGCCGTCATGGATTTGGTCATGGAGCCCAAGTGCCAGACGTCGTTGGGCGTGACTTGCGCCGTCCCGGTCGCGGAGCGCAGGCCGTCGGCGAGGTTCACGCTTTTGCCGTTGCGGCTGCGGGCGGCGGCAGCCAGCGCGGGCGCTCCACTCTGTGTACGCAGATTATGCAGAACGTCCTGCGTGAGATGTTCCAATGGCGGCGGCGGCGCCACGGCGGGCGCGGGTCCAGGCGCAAACTCCAACGGTAGCGGCGCGCCCTGTGTGAATGTACCGGTGATGCGGCCGTTGGCGAGCGTGCCGGTGTAGCTTGCGTGGATGGCCGGGAAGGTCATGGAGATCGCGGCGCCGGTGATCTGCACGTCGGCAGCTGGAAACGAGGCGTTGCCCTGATCAACGCTGAACAGCGTGATCTGAGGGCCCTGCGCAATCACCAAGTGGACGCGCAGCGTCGTGGCGCCGACATGGAGATCGCCGTTCCATTCGCCCTCGAAGGCTGAGGCGCTCTGAGCGAAGGCTGGCATGGCGGTGAGCCCTGCCGCAGCGGCGCCGATGAGTAAAGGCCGGCGTGAGATCATGGTGGCGTCCCCTGGTTCGATAGCAATGCAACGCTTCTATCCTCTCTAGTCGCATTGACGCGGGGATTCTTACGCCGCTAGTGTCCGCCCGCGTTCGGACGCCTCCCCGTCCAAATTTGCTTCAAGGATTTCAAGCATGAAGGTGCTCGTCCCGGTAAAGCGGGTGCTGGACTACAATTTGAAGGTTCGGGTGAAACCGGACGGGTCCGGTGTCGATCTTTCCAATCTGAAAATGTCGATCAATCCGTTCGACGAGATCGCGGTCGAAGAAGCCGTGCGCATGAAGGAAGGCGGCGGCGGGCATGCAGCGGGCGCCGCGAGCGAAGTCGTGGCGGTGTCGATCGGGCCGGAACAGGCGCAGGAAACCATCCGCAACGCGCTGGCCATCGGCGCCGATCGCGGCATCCTGGTGAAGGCCGAAGGCGAAGTTGAACCGCTGGCGGTGGCGAAGATCCTGAAGGCGGTGATCGAGGCGGAGAAGCCGGATCTCGTCATCCTCGGCAAGCAAGCCATTGACGACGACAGCACGCAGACAGGCCAAATGCTCGCCGCGCTGCTCGGCTGGCCGCAGGCGACGTTCGCTTCGAAGATCGTGCTGCAGGCGGGCAAAGCCACGGTGACGCGCGAAGTTGATGGCGGGCTGCAGACGCTGGACATCGAACTCCCGGCGATCGTCACCACCGATTTACGCCTGAACGAGCCACGTTACGCCTCGCTGCCGAACATCATGAAAGCGAAGAAGAAGCCGATCGACATGAAGACGGCGGCGGATTTTGGCGTCGACACCAAGCCGCGTCTGCAAGTGACGAAAACCGTTGAACCGCCGAAGCGTTCGGCCGGTATCAAAGTGAAGACGGCGGAAGAGCTGGTCGGCAAACTCAAAGAAGCGGGAGTTCTCTAATGGCCGTGCTCGTCGTCGCCGAACACGACAATGTCTCTCTGAAGGACGCCACCAACAAGGTCGTCACCGCCGCCAAGGCGATGGGCGGCGATGTGGATGTGCTCGTCGCGGGTTCGAACGCCAGCGCTGCGGCGCAGGCGGCCGCAAAGATCGATGGCGTGCGCAAAGTTCTGCACGCGGACGGCGCGACGCTCGCCAAGCAAATGGCTGAGCCGCTGGAAGCACTGATCGTGCCGCTGATGGCCAATTACGACGCGGTGCTCTTCCCGGCGACCACGACAGGTAAGAACGCTGCGCCGCGTGTGGCCGCGAAGCTGGATACGGCGCAGGTTTCAGGTGTGATTGGCGTGGAAGGCGCGGATACGTTCGTGCGCCCGATCTATGCGGGCAACGCACTGATCACGGTGAAGGACAGCCAGCCGAAGAAGGTGCTGACGGTGCAAGCCACCGCGTTCAAGGCTGCGGGCAATGGCGGCAGCGCTGCGGTGGAGACCGTCGCCGCGCCGAGCGGGCCGTTCAAATCGGCATTCGTCTCGGAAGAAATGGCGAAATCGGATCGCCCGGAGCTGACAGCGGCGAAGCGCGTGGTGTCGGGCGGGCGGGCCATGGGCTCGAGTGAAGAATTCCATAAAGTGCTCGATCCGCTGGCGGACAAACTGGGCGCCGCGGTCGGCGCTTCGCGCGCAGCAGTCGATGCCGGCTATGCGCCGAACGACTACCAGGTCGGGCAGACCGGCAAGGTGGTGGCGCCGGAGCTTTATGTGGCCATCGGCATTTCCGGGGCGATCCAGCATTTGGCTGGGATGAAGGACTCGAAGGTCATCGTCGCCATCAACAAGGACGAAGACGCGCCGATCTTCCAGATCGCCGACTACGGGCTGGTCGCGGACTACAAGGTCGCCGTGCCTGAGCTGATGGATGCGCTCACCAAAGCCGGCGTCTAGGGCGACAGAACCAATGCTCATGCCTTGCGCGTGGGTGTGGGAACGGTGGCGGTCAAACCGAGGCGGTTAAGACGCGACTGGAAAGGGCATTTTTCCGCCGCTAGGCTCCCGGCTGGCGTGTGAAATTAATGCTGCACCGCAGCATAAAGTTTGGTAAGACACGGGTCTAATGAGCGAAATCAAGACCGTCGGCGTCGTAGGCGCCGGACAGATGGGCAATGGCATCGCGCACGTGTGTGCGCTGTCGGGCTACGACGTGCTGCTCAACGACGCCGATGCGAGCCGCATCGATGCCGCGCTGAAAACCATCAGCACCAACATGAACCGCCAGGTCCATCGCGAGCTGATTACCCAAGCCGACATGGATGCAGCGCTGAAGCGCATCAAAAGCGCGCCGAAGCTGTCGCAGTTCGCGCCGTGCGATTTCATTATCGAGTCGATCGTCGAACAGGACGAGGCCAAGCGCGCGATCTTCGCCGAGCTGAAGCCGGTGTTGAAGCCGAACACGATCCTTGCTTCGAACACCTCTTCAATTTCCATCACCCGCCTGGCAGCGACTACCGATCGCCCAGACAAGTTCATCGGCGTTCACTTCATGAACCCGGCGCCGGTGATGAAGCTGGTGGAATTGATCCGCGGCCTCGCGACGAGCCAAGAGACCTACAACACCACCGTCGCGTTCGTGGACAGCCTGCACAAGACGATGGCCAACGCGGAAGACTTTCCAGCGTTCATCGTCAACCGTGTGCTGGTGCCGATGATCAATGAGGCGGTGTACACGCTGTACGAAGGCGTGGGCTCGGTGGAAGCGATCGACAAGGCGATGCGCTTGGGCGCCAATCATCCGATGGGACCGCTGGAATTGGCGGATTTCATCGGCCTGGACACCTGCCTCTCGATTATGCAGGTGCTGTACGACGGCTTGGCGGACTCGAAGTATCGCCCGTGCCCGCTGCTGGTGAAGTACGTCGAAGCCGGCTGGTTGGGCCGCAAGACGCAGCGCGGTTTCTACGATTATCGCACCGACCCGCCAACGCCGACGCGCTAGGGCGCCCGCCGGCCTCAAGCCGGAATTATTGGCCCGCGTCTCCTTCGACAGGCTCAGGATGACGCTACTTTGAAATTTGCGCTTGTCCAAATGGCGTCACGCTGAGCCTGTCGAAGAGTGCGCTGGCTCAATGGTGCGAGAAACGAGGCGAGAGCGCGCTTCTGCGCGCCCTCGCCTTCACCTCACCTACGCAACAGCGTCTGCGATCATCATCAGGCCTTGCACCATATAAGCGCCAATGCCGAGCAGCAGTCCGCTGATGATGGCGATCTCAAACACTGAAACAAACTTGCGCATGTGCGTCCCTCGAAGCGCGAACTGAGTTGCGTCCGCGGCGGGGATATAGGGATGCGAAGCTGCACGAATGTGGCGGACAAATTAAACGTTGGAGAAGATGGCGCGCGATTTGCAAAACGCAGCGCGATGCAGATCGGCTCTGTCACCGCAAGCTCGGCGCTTTTGTTGAATTTGTTGGGCGCATCGCGGGCAAACGCGGCGAGCGACGCTTTTCCGTCGACAAACGACACGGCAAAATCTGCCGGCGGCGTGACAAATCTGCCGAGCAGCGGCGCGCCGATCTCGTTTGAATCCATCCTCGCGTTGCAAAGCGATCACGCTGAGCGCGACGCCGCCGCCAAGGCGCAGGCCGATGCCGAAGCGGCGACAAAGCCAAAGACAGCGGAAGAGCAATTTCTCGACTACGCGCAGAAATCGCCGGCTGAACGGATGCGCGACGATATCTTGAAATCACTGGGGCTGACTGAGGACGATCTGGCCAAGATGTCGCCCGAGGAGCGCGCAGCGGTGGAAGAAAAGATCAAAAAGATGATCGAAGAAAAATTCCGCCAAGGCATGCACATGGACGCGGGCGCATCGGCGAGCGAGACCTCCGCCTCCGACCTGCAGACCTTGCTGGGCGCCTAGGTTTTCACGAACACCAGCGAGAGATTGTTCGCCGGCATTTCCACGATTTCACGAAGCGTGAGGCTGCTCTCGTTTGCGGCGGCTTCGACCTCGCTGACGTCGCGAATGCCCCACGCGGAATCTCGGGCTTTGAGCGAAGCATCGAACGTAGCGTTGGACGGCGCAGTGTGACGGCCATCGCGCTTGTAAGGTCCATAGGCAAAGAGGACGCCGCCCGCGCGCAGCAGACGTTGCGCGCCGGCCATAAGTCCCAGCGTCGCCTGCCAGGGGGAAATGTGGATCATGTTGATGGCGATGACAGCGTCGAACGGCGCGTCGCTTTCCACACCCCAATCCGCATCGCGGACGTCGATTGAAATCGGCATATGCACGTTGCGTAGCGCCTCGGATTCTATCCAAGCTGCAATGCTGGCGCGCGCGTCGGCGTCCGGGTCGCTCGGCTGCCAGTTGAGATCCGGCATTGCCGCGGCGACATAAACTGCGTGCTCGCCAGAGCCGGAGGCGATTTCGAGGACGCGCGCGTCGGGCGCGAGAACGCGTTGCAAGACGTTCAGAATAGGTTCGCGATTGCGCGCTGTTGAGGGCGACTTTTGCCGTGCTGACATCCCGGGCGCATAGGAAGCACGCGCGCGCCGCCAACGGAATGCACCGCTGCGAAGATCGCATAATAGTTGCGCGGCAGTGACGGCTCGGACATTCCCTCTACAGTGAAAGCGATGGCTCGCCCCCCGGTACCACAGCGCATTCCGCCGCTTCGCTGGCGCGCGCCGGCATTCGTGTGGACACCAATTGGTTTGGCGCTCGCGATCGGCTGGCCGGCGGCGCTCTTTTACAACGACGCAGGGCTGCGGCAGCTGATCGTTATCGTCAGCGCCGCGGTGTTTGCTTTCGCGCTTGTAACCTTGGGCGTTAGCTGGGGCCTCGGCATCGCGCCGCGCACCCGGCGCACGGTGATCCTGCACGTGCTTTTCGCGGGTTTCGTCGCTTCATTGCTCGCGCCATTTGCCTTGACTCGCCTGCTCGGCGCCGTCGCGGACTATCAGCAGCGCGGCGGCGCCTCGGATTTCTCGCTGAGCATGTCGTTGGCGATGACGCCGCTGGCGCTGATGCTGGGCCTCCCGGTGGCGTTGATTTCCGCTGGGTTGTTCGCGTGGACAGCGCTTACGCGCCCAAAGCCAGATGAAGGCATGGGCGAAAACGTGCATTCGATGGATGTGCAGCCGTTTCGCTAGCCGGGCGCTGGCGCAGCGACCGGCGCAGCTTCGATCGGCTTCAAATCCTTCAACTTCTTGCGCAGCTGCAAGCGCAGCATGAACAAGCTGATGCACATCTGCAGATAAACCGAAGCGACAGACATGAGCCAGACTGTGTGCAGCGTAAGCCCCGGCCTGCCGGCAAGATAAAGCGCTGGCGCGGCGAAGGTGAACAAGCGCGACCCGCTGGCGAGCAGTGACGGGCGCGTGTCACCCAACCCCTGAAACATCGACGAACACGTGAAGATGACGCCGCTGGCGACGAAATTCCATGAGGCGATATGCAGATAGTCGGCGGCATAGGCGAGCGCTTGCGCATCGCTGGTGAACGGCGCCAGCAGCGTTTCAGCGCGCCATTGCGCGAACAGCGTCAGCAGAAACATGAGCACCGTGGAAATGATCGCCGCATCGCGGAAGGTCATGCGCACGCGATCGGCGCGGCCGGCGCCGAAGTTCTGGCCCGCGACAGGCGCGGCGGCGAACGCCACCGCCATCACTGGCAAAAAGATCGATTGCATGATGCGCATGCCGACGCCGAACCCGGCTTGTGCGTGCGTGCCGAAACCGCGGATCACTACGTACACCACGCCGAAAATCACGAACATCAGCACAAACTCGGCGGCCGACGGCAGACCGATGCCGACGATGCGCCCCCATTGCTTCAGGCGCGGCGCGACGGTGTTGGCTTTGATTTTGATGAAGTCCTGCACGCGCGGAAAGATGATCCACAGGCCGACCGCGCCTACGGCAACGGCGATCGTCGTCGCCAAGCCGGCGCCGGCGACGCCGAGCGGATGACCGGTGCCCCAACCGGCGATCAGCACAGGCGCAAGAATGGCGTTGAGGATCACCGTAAGCGTTTGCAGAATCATGGTGGGCTGCACGACGCCGGCGCCGCGCAAGGCTGAGCCGAGTGCGGCAGTGGGAAACATCAGCGCCAGCGAGGGCAGGAAGCTGTAGAGGTAGGCGTGCGCATCCGCGGCGGTGGCGGCGTCGGCGCTGACGGCGGTCGCGGCCATGGCGCCGACCGTGTAGCCGAGCAGCAGTGTGAGCGCCGAGAACAACAGCGACAACGAAAGCGCTTGGCCGGACACGAGGTTGGCGTCCTCGTGATCTTTGCGCCCGACGGCTTGTGCAATCAGCGACATCGCGCCAACGGCAATCATTTGCGACGCGCCCATGATCAGGAACGAACTCACGCCCGCCGCGCTTACGCCGGCGATGGCGGCTGAACCAAGCCGCGACACGAAATAGAGATCGACCAGCAAATAGAGCGTCTGGAAGATCATGCCCATGCCGATGAACACGGCCATGCTCATGATGTGGCCCGTGATCGAGCCTTTGGTCAGATCCTGCATGTCCGGCCCCTGCGCGCTCTCAAGCGGGTTCGCGCCGAAATAGGATCGTCGGCTCGCCCTTGTAAGTTGTGCGCGCAAATTCGCGGTAGCCGTGCTTTTCGGCAACCCGAATTGAAGGTCCGTTTTCAGGTGAGATCATGCAAAACAATGGCACTCGACCGAAATGAGCCGCGGCCCATTTGATCTGCGCGGCAATGGCTTCTGAGGCGTAGCCCTTGCCGTGCGCCCAGGACGCCATCGCCCAGCCCTGCTCGGGCGCACCCAACGGCGGCTCGACCGTGCGCTTGAATTGGCCGAACCCGGCTTCGCCGACAAAGCGTTTGCTAGTTTTTTCTTCGAGCACCCAGAAGCCGTAGCCCATCAGCGCCCAATGGCCCGGATAGCGGGTCATACGCTGCCAGCTTTCCTCACGGGTGGAGGGCTTGCCGCCGATGAAGCGCGTGACGGCCGGCTCGGCCCACATGGCGGCGCTGGCTTCGAAATCCTCCAGCATGTGGCCACGGAGGATGAGACGTTCGGTTTCGATGATCGGGATCATGGCGCGGTCGTAGCGCGCTAGCGCGCGACGCGCTACGCCGTCCGCGATTGCAACCAACCCGGCATGAAGCTGTCGGGATCGACCTCAGCGCTCTTGTAAGCGACGCCGGCGCGCAGAAGCTCGGCCGGCAAACGGCCGGATTTCCAGGCGTCGATGGTTTCGGTGGTGCCGCCGATCAGTTTGCCGCCAACGAATACTTGCGGGATGGTTGCCGCATCAGTCTTCGCTTGCAGCGCACGGCGCACGCGGCCGCCCCAATCGTTCTTCAGGAACGCGCCGGAGTCGAGATCGACGGAGTAGAACGGCACGTCATAAGCCGCGAACATGCGCCGCACCGACCAGCTGAACTCGCACCATTTCAGCGCGAACATCACCACGGCGTTGCTCTTGATTGCGGTTTCGACAAACGTTTCAGCTTCAACGTCACGCGCGACGACCGGTTGCGGCGCTACGGGCTGCGCCGGCCCAGCCGGTGCAAACTGCGCCAGCGGCGTGGAGCATGAGATGGCCTGCTCCTCCGCATTCATGTCGACGCCGACGTTTTCGAACAGCGGCGTTGAGAGATAACGCTCGCCGGTATCGGGCAGCATGGCGAGGATGTTCGAGCCTTCCGGTGCGGTGCGGGCGATGTCGAGCGCGGCGGCGAAAGCTGCGCCAGCGCTGATGCCAACGAAAATGCCTTCCTGCTGCGCCAGTGCGCGGGACTGGCGCATGGCCTCGCCGCCATCGACGCCGACGATGGTGTCGATGAGCTTGGCTTTGACGGCGTCGTCCACAAGCTTCGGGATGAAGTCCGCAGTCGTGCCTTGGATCGGGTGCGGACGCCAGCTGGGATGACTGGCGTTGGCGGGTTGCGGAATGCCGCTGGCGAGCATTGCTGCGTTATCAGGCTCGGCGACAACGATGTGCGTGTGCGGGCTTCTTTCACGCAGTACGCGCGAAACGCCTTTCAGCGTGCCGCCGGTGCCGAACACGCTGATCCAATAATCGAGCTGCTCGCCTTCGAAGTCTTGGAGGATTTCGAGCGCGGTGCCACGCGAATGCGCATCGGCGTTGGCTTCGTTTTCGAATTGACGCGCCAAGAACCAGCCGTGCGTTTCGGCAAGCTCAATGGCCTTGGCGAGCATGCCGGTGCCCTTCAGGGCCGCCGGCGTCAGCACGACCTTGGCGCCGAGGAAGCGCATCAGGCGACGGCGCTCGATGCTGAAGCTCTCCGCCATCACCACCACCAGAGGGTAGCCCTTCTGGGCGCACACCATGGCGAGGCCGATGCCGGTGTTGCCGCTGGTGGCTTCGATGACGGTTTGGCCGGGCTTCAATGCGCCGCTGCGCTCAGCGGCCTCGATCACCGAGAGCGCCATGCGGTCCTTGACCGAGCCCATCGGATTGAAGCTCTCCACCTTGACGAAGAGGTTCACATGCGCCGGCGCAAGCTTGTTGATGCGGACGATCGGCGTGCGGCCGATGGTTTGCAGGATATTGTCGTAGCGCATGGGGGCCTCCGATGTGTTGGCCCAGTTGTGCCCAAGGGACGGCGCGGAGGCTTGGAGCGGGTCTGGAGGTTTTCTGGAGATTGGCCCGGCAAGGGGCGACAAATCCGCCAAACTACAAGAGCAAGCGCGCCATGATGTTGCGCTGGATTTCGTTGGAGCCGGCATAGATCGAGGCGGCGCGGTCATTCCAGTATTTCATGCCGGCAACGGCTTGCCAGGGCTCGCCGGCGACGAAGCCGTCATTGGGCGGCGTGAAACCCGGCACGGGGCCGCCCGCGGCGACGGCGTGCGGCTGGAACGGCTGCGCGTAGTTTCCCGCCGCTTCGATGGCGAGTTCGGTGATGCGTTGGCTGAGTTCGGTAAGTTTCACCTTCAGCATGGATGGATCGGTGGGGCGTTTGCCGCCGCTGAACATGAGGCGTTGCTCCAGCGCTTCGAAGGCATCCACGGCGACCTGCGCCTCCGCGAGCTTGGCGGCGAAATAGGGATCGTCGGCGAGCATGCCGCCTGCGCCATCCGAGCTGCTGCGCGCGCCAGCGCGGGCTTTGGCGAGCAATTCGTTCAACATGGGTGCGCCGACACCGCCGCCGCGTTCGAACTCAAGCAAGTGCTTGGCGACGGTCCAGCCAGCGCCGATAGCGCCCACGACGTTTTCCTTCGGCACACGTACGTTCGTGAAGAAAATCTGGTTCTGGATGTGCTCGCCGGACAGGCTGATGATGGGGCGCACCTCCACGCCGGGCGCATGCATGTCGATCAGCAGGAAGGTGATGCCCTGCTGTACGCGACCATCCGAGGCTGTGCGGACAAGGCAGAAAATCCAATCGGCAACGTGGGCGTGCGTGGTCCAGATTTTCTCGCCGTTGCAGATGAAATCGTCACCAGCGTCTTCAGCGCGCATTTGTAGTGATGCAAGATCGGAACCGGAGTTTGGCTCGCTGTAGCCCTGACACCAGAAGATGTCGGCGCTGAGCGTTTTCGGCAGGAATTTAGCCTTCTGCTCGGGTGTGCCGTAATGACAGAGGATCGGGCCGACCATCGCCACGCCCATCGGCGATTGCGCGGGCGCACCGGCACGGGCGCGCTCTTCGGCATAGATGCGATGCTGCGCTGGCGTCCAACCTGTGCCGCCGTACTCTTTTGGCCAGCCGGGTGCGGCCCAGCCCTTCTTGTGAAGTATCTTCTGCCAAGCGACGGCGATTTCCGGATCGCTATAAACGCTCGTCATCAGCGCGCCGGCTTGCTTGAAGCGCGGCGTTAGGTTCTCGGCGAAGAACGCGCGGACCTCGTCGCGGAAGGCGATGTCTGCGGCGGAGAGCGCGAGGTCCATGGCGTTAGCTGGGGCCGCCGACGCGGCTGTAGGTGACGCCGCCATCGACAACGATAGTCGAACCGACCACGTAATCGCCGGCGCGCGACGCGAGATAGATGGCCGCGCCTGCCATATCCTCTGTCGTGCCGATGCGCTTGGACGGGATGAATTTGGAGACCGCATCGGCGTGGTCGCGCGCGGTGCGGTTCATGTCGGAGGCGAAGGCGCCCGGCGCGATGGCGGTGACGGCGATCCCGTCATCAATGAGGCGAAGCGCCATGCGCTTGGTGAGATGGATGAGACCAGATTTGGAGGCGGCGTAGGAATAGGTTTCTTGCGGATTGACGGAGATGCCGTCGACCGAGGCGATGTTGATGACCTTCGCCAAGTGACCCTTGGCGGCGCCGGCTTTGAGCGCGCCGTGCAAGGCTTGGGTGAGGAAGAACGGGGTTTTCAAATTGAGGTCGACGACCTTGTCCCAGCCGTCCTCGGGAAATTCATCGAACGGCGCGCCCCAGGCGGCGCCAGCGTTGTTGACGAGGATATCGAGCGCCTTCTCATGCTTGAGGAAGGCCTCGGCCATCGCCTTGGCGCCGTCCGCGCCGGAGGCGTTGACGACGAGCGGCGTGCACGAACCCAGCTTGGAAAGCTCGGCGGCCGTCTCTTCCAGCGCCCCGCCCTTGCGCGCGGAGATGTAAACCTTGGCGCCATAACGCAGGTAGCCCTCGGCGATCATCTTGCCGATGCCGCGCGAACCGCCGGTGATTAGCGCGACGCGCCCTTTGAGTGAGAACAGGTCTTGCATCGGCGGCGCTCCTCTGTGGCTCCGCCTAACCTCGCCGCTCTTTCCAGCACGCGCAAGCGCTTCGCGCTACGGCGCCTGGAGCGCAGCGTCGACGAGCGCCGACGCCTCCGGGCTCGCCCAATCGGCGCCGCCGGCCAAGCGCGCGATCTCGCGTCCATTTTTGTAAAAGATCGTGACCGGCATGCCGTCAGTGTCGATGTCGAACAGCACGCCGCGGCTGGAGTCCGTATAAAGCGCCAGCGCGCCTTGGCTGAGCTTAGTCAGCTCCTGCTTGGCTTTATCGCGATCGCCGTCGTCATCCAGATTGACGGCGACGATGTGGACGCGGGCCGGATCGTAGCGGCGCTGTAGCGCGCCCAAGGTCGGCATCTCTTCCATGCACGGCGCACACCAGGTGGCCCAGAGGTTGACGATGACGAGATCGCCTTTCATCGCCGTCAGCGTGGTGGAATCGCCGGCGCCGTCATGGATCAGGCGTGTAGGCATGGGCGGGGCGTCGGCGCGCACCACCAAACTGTGCATGGCGCCCGTGGCGAATCGGGCCAAGCCTTCAGGCGGCGCGACGGGCTTTGAAGACGCCGCAAAAAGCACGTAAAGGACAGCAATCGCTCCCGCAGCCAGCATTGCCAGCGCCGCCCAGAGAGTTGGCGGTGTTTTGGCGGATTTTTCGGAGGACGTTGCGTTCGTGTCCAATTCTGATGCTCCCGGCGGCGGCCAAAAGATGTGGGGCGGACGCTTCGCCAGCGCACCCGCGGACGCCATGCAGGCGATCAACGCTTCGATCGATGTCGACAAGCGCTTGTGGCGCGAAGACATCGAAGGCTCGAAAGCGCACGCCGACATGCTGGCCGCTCAAGGCATCATTACGCAGGAAGACAACGCGGCGATACAGGCCGGGCTGGATCAGATCGCCGCGGAGATCGTCGAGGGCCGATTTGCATTTTCGCACTTGCTTGAGGACATCCACCTCAATATCGAAGCGCGGCTGACCGAGCGGATCGGCGAGGCCGGTAAACGTTTGCACACAGGCCGCTCGCGCAACGATCAGGTGGCGACCGATTTCAAGCTGTGGACGATCCGCGCCGCGCGCGAGGCGGGCGATGGGCTGCGCGCGCTGCAAAAGAGTCTGGTGCGGCAGGCGGACGCGCACGCTGACTGGATCATGCCGGGCTTCACGCATCTGCAAACGGCGCAGCCGGTGACGCTTGGCCATCACTTGCTGGCTTATGTGTCGATGTTCGAGCGCGACCGCGTGCGCATCATCGGCGGCGCGCTGGAGGCGCAGTGGGAGTGTCCGCTGGGCGCGGCGGCGTTGGCGGGAACACCCTACAAGATCGATCGCGACATGACGGCGGATGCGCTGGGTTTTCACGCGCCCGCCGGCAATTCTATGGACGCTGTGGGCTCGCGCGATTTTGCGCTAGCAGCACTGGCGAATTTGGCGATCGCGGCGACGCACCTTTCGCGGTTGGCGGAAGAAATTGTGCTGTGGACGAGCCCGCAGTTCGGGTTCGCGCGGCTGAGCGATGCTTGGTCGACGGGCTCGTCGATCATGCCGCAAAAGCGCAATCCGGATGCGGCGGAACTCATCCGAGCGAAGGCGGCGCGGATGGGTGCGGACTTCGCGGCGCTGAACGCGATCGTGCAAAAGCTGCCGCTCGCCTACGCCAAGGACCTGCAAGAAGATAAGGCGCTCACCTTCTCCGCCTTCGATGCGTTTGCGCTCTCGATTACGGCGATGGTCGGCATGATCGATACGATCGCGTTCAATCGCAGCGCCCTGCGCGAAGCGGCGGCGCGGGGTTTCTCCACCGCGACTGACCTTGCCGATTGGCTGGTGCGGGAGCTAAAGACGCCGTTTCGCGAAGCGCACGAAATTACTGGCAAGATCGTTCGGCGCGCTGAGCAGCACGGCGTGGCGGAGCTGGCCTTGCTCCCGTTGAGCGAATTTCAGGTCGTCGAACCGCGCATAACCGAGGACGCGCGGGCGCTGCTGACAGTTGAAAAATCCGTCGAGAGCCGGGATAGCTATGGCGGAACCGCCCCCGAGCGGGTGCGCGAACAAATCGCGCGCTGGAAGGAGAACTTCAAATGACGCGGCTTTTGCTTGGCTTCGCGGCGCTGACGCTCCTTTCAGCTTGCGGCGTTCAAGGCGATTTGGAGCGCCCCGATCCGCTGTGGAACAGCGCGCGCGCTATCCAGTCGGAGTGCCATCGTGAGCGCACCCATCGCGAGACGCTGGATCACCGGTGCCGGCAGACGATGCAAGTGACGCCGACCAGCACGGCGACAACGCCTCCGCAAAGCCCAACCGCGCCGAGCGCGAATGGGACGACGGATCCCTCTTTGCCGACGCCTGACGCCGCCACCCCGACAACACCGACGCCATGAACCATTTCGGCTATCGCGGCGGGCAACTCTGCTGCGAGGACGTACCGCTGAAAACGATCGCAGATGCGGTCGGCACACCTGTTTACGTTTATTCCACCGCGACGCTGGAGCGGCACTACGAGGTGTTCAAGAGCGCGTTCGCGCCGCGCGACGTGCTGGTCGCCTTTGCGGTGAAAGCAAACGCCAATATCGGCGTGCTGGCGACGTTGGCGGCGAAGGGCGCGGGCGCCGACACTGTCAGCCGCGGCGAAATCGAGCGCGCACTGGCGGCCGGCATCCCCGCAGAGCGGATCATTTTCTCCGGCGTCGGCAAGACCGCCGACGAGTTGGAGTTCGCCGCAGCGACAGGGATCTTCCAGATCAACGTCGAAAGCGTCGCGGAATTGGCGGCGGTGCGCGATGCAGGTCAGCGGGTTGGGAAAGCTCCCAATATCTCGCTGCGCGTAAATCCGGATGTCGGCGCCGGCGGGCACGACAAGATCTCCACCGGCAAAAGCGATTCAAAGTTCGGGCTGAGTGTTGAGGATGCGCTGAAGCACTACAAAGCGGCGGTCCAGGACGAGGCCCTGCGCATGCGCGGGCTGGCGGTGCACATCGGCAGCCAGATCAAGGATCTGGCGCCATTGGAGCGCGCATTCCGGGTAATGCGCGACATGGTGGAGACGTTGCGCAAGGATGGCGCGCCCGTCGAGCGCCTCGATCTCGGCGGCGGGCTGGGCGTGCCATATTTCAACGAACCGGACCCGCCCTCTCCGCAAGAGTACGCTGCGATGGTCTCACGGGTTGTGGGCGATCTCGACATTGCGCTCTCGTTCGAACCGGGGCGCATGATCGCGGCAAACGCCGGCGTGCTGCTGGCGCGGGTGGAGCGGCTGCAGCAGCGCGCGCAGCGGCCGATCCTGGTGCTGGACGCGGCGATGAACGACCTCATTCGCCCCGCCATCTACGATGCGTTTCACGATATCAAGCCGCTGCGAGAACCCGCCGACGCGACGACGCAGGTTTACGATGTGGTCGGGCCGATTTGTGAAACGGGCGATACCTTCACACGCAACCGGCCGTTGCCGCCGCTGCAGGCCGATGATGTCGTCGCGTTCATGACGGCGGGCGCATATGGGGCGACGATGGCGTCCACTTACAATGCGCGGCCGCTGGTTCCCGAGGTGCTGGTGCGGGGCGACCGCTTCGAGGTGGTGCGGCGGCGCTGGAGCGTTGCGGAACAGCTCAAATTGGAACAGCGGCCCTCGTGGCTGCCGTGAACGTGGGGGCTTGCGCCAAGCGGGCGAAACTTAGCGATGAATGCCAGCTCTGGCCCGGTTGTTGGTCATGGTTTGGCCGTTTCGCGACTGATAGGTTTGCCCTGAGCGGATGAGATATCAGGACGCCCTCGAGCAACTCGCGCGGGAAACCCAGCGCGCCAAGCATCGCTTGATGCTGGAGCGCGGCTTGCGCGCGGGCCTGTTGCTTTTGTTCGCGCTCGGCGCCTGGGCGGCATTTGCGCTTTATGGCGGCCACGAGGCGCTGCCGCTGTTGGCGCAGAGCCTGAGTGCGGCGGCGGCGCTGGTGGGATTTGTGTGGCTGGCATGGCGCGCAAAGCGCGCATGGCGCGCTCCAACCGAAGACGAAGCGCGGGCGCGGCTGGCGCAGGATTCGAAAGTCGACGTCGGCTCGTTCGATACGCTGCGCGATCAGCCGGCGCGGTATGACGATTTTTCGGTGGCGCTGTGGAAGCGAGAACGCGAGCGCGCTGCGGAGCGCGTAGAGCGCGTCAAGGTGGGACCGCCGCGGCCGCACCTGGATGAGCTGGATCGCTACAAGCTGCGCTATGCGCTGGCGGTGCTGCTGATTGGCGGCGTGGCGATAGCGGGTGCGGACTCGTCGGAACGATTGTCGCGTGCGTTTCTGCCCGATCCGGGGCCGCTGCTGGGCGATCAAGAATTAGCGGTGGAAGCGTGGGTAACGCCGGCGGACTACACCCACGCGGGGCCGGTCTCGCTCAGCGATCGCATCGGCCAGACGGTTGTGACGCCGCCATCGGTGGATGCGACGGTGCGGGTGACGGGCCCGACGGGCGCGCCGAAGCTGGTGTTCGACGGCCAAGGCGGACATCGCGAAACGCGGTTCACGCGCGCCGCGGACGGTGCTTGGGAAGCGCATCTTGCGTTGCCGGGCGCCGGTGATTTGAAGATCGTTCGCTTTCACACGCGCGCGGTGTGGCACATGGCGCCGACGCCAGATGCAGCGCCGACGGCGGCGTTCGGCGCGCCGATCGCAATTCTGCCGGGGGAACGCGCGCAAGTGGCGTGGCATGCAAGCGACGATTT
>DASZWS010000019.1:0-10173 GCA_035546515.1 Vitreimonas sp.
GCTGGTGAGCGCCCTCGCCGTGAGCGAGGAGGAACGCCGCGCGCGCTATGAAGAGGTTTGGGAGGGCGGCGAACTCATCCCCGTCGGCGCGTCGTTCGCGGATATCATCACCAACGAAGACGCCAACGCCACCATGTCGAACTTCGTGCGCGACAAAATCCGCGCCACGGTGAAGGACAAAGCCACGGCGGAAGCGCTCTGCGGCCAGGACTACCCGATCGCCACCAAGCGCGCCTGCCTCGATACCAATTACTACGAAACCTACAACCTGCCGCATGTGCGGCTGGTGGACCTGAAGAAAACCCCCATCGTCAGCGTCACCGAGACCGGCATTCGCACCAGCGCCGAGGATTTGCCGTTCGACGCCATCGTGTACGCCACCGGCTTCGACGCTATGACCGGCGCCATCCTCGCGGTCGATGTTGAAGGCCGCGATGGCGTCACGCTCAAACAGCGCTGGGCGCACGGCCCCGAAACCTATCTCGGGCTGATGACCAAAGGCTTCCCCAATTTCTTCATGATCACGGGGCCGCAAAGTCCCTCCGTGCTCTCCAACATGGCGGTGTCGATCGAACAGCACGTGGACTGGATATCCGACGCGCTGCATGACATGCGCGCCCAAGGCTTCGATACCATCGAGCCGACGCAAACCGCGGAGGACGGCTGGTTGCAACACTGCCGCGACGCCGCCGCGCTGACGCTCTTCGAGCATGCAAAATCCTGGTACACCGGCGCCAACGTCGCCGGCAAAGTCCGTGTGCTGCTGCCTTATGTGGCCGGCGTCGACACCTACCGCCTCGCCTGCGACGCCGTGCGGGCGCAAGGCTATCTGGGTTTCGAACTGAAAGGGCCGAAGAAAGAGCAGTGCAACGATGGCGTTGTGAATCGATTGATGCCCGATGTCGCCGCCGTGCTGCGCATGATGGGCGAGCTCAACTTGCCGCCGCTGGAAACGCTGCCGCCGGAGCAAGCGCGGGCCTTTGTCGACGCAATGGACGCGCAACGTCCGCCTGGCCCGAATGTGGGCGAGATCGTCGATGGCGTATATCCGGGCGCGGCGGGAGACTTGCCCTATCGGCTTTACCGACCTGCATCGCCTGGCCCGCACTCGATTACGCTCTATTTTCACGGCGGCGGCTGGGTTCTGGGCAGCGAAAAGTCTGACGATCCGCTGTGCCGCGATCTCTGCGCGCAGTCCGACACCGTCGTCATTTCCGCCAACTATCGCCACGGACCCGAGCACCGCTTTCCCGCCGCGCACGCCGACGCCTTCGCGGCGCTACGCTGGGTCGCGCAGAACGCGGCGTCACTCGGCGGGCGCACGGACGGTGTTGTCGTCGCTGGCTGGAGCGCCGGCGGCAATCTCGCGGCCGCGGTGGCGCGCATGGCGCGCGACGCAGATGGACCGCACGTGCGCGGCCAAGTGCTGCTGACGCCGGTGACGGACTTCACCTTCGCCACACCCTCCTACGCGGAAAACGGCGAAGGCTATGTCCTCACCGCAGCGCTGATGCATTGGTTCGTCGGCAATTATGTCGACGCGAAGGATCGCCGCGACCCGCGCCTCAACCTGCTCGCTGGCGATCACCACCGTTTGCCACCGGCGCTGGTCGTCACCGCGGAATTCGATCCGTTGCGGGATGAAGGCGCCGCGTTTGCCGCCAAACTGCAAGCCGCAGACGTAGGCGCAACGCACATCCGCGCTCGCGGGCAAATCCACACCTCGATCCCGATGGTGGACGTGCTTCCTACCGGCGCTCAATATCGCGCGACAATGGCTGACGCGATCAAACGCTTCGCCTCGTCCGGCTAGCGTCGCTGGCCTACTACTCCGCCGCACGTAATTGCGCGGCGTCAGTGGTCAGCGCGTGGGGCGCGCTTCCCTCCGGGCGCCCGTCATCGCGCATGACGACGTAGATCGCCGGAATGACCAGCACGGTCAGCAAGGTCGATGAGGCCAAACCGAACAACAGCGAGATCGCGAGACCCTGAAAGATCGGATCCGTCAAGATTACAGCCGCGCCGATCATCGCCGCCAGAGCAGTCAGCAGAATCGGCTTGAAGCGTATGGCCCCGGCCTCCAACAGCACATCGCGCAGCGATTTATCCTCGGTCTTGGCGTGGCGGATGAAGTCCACCAGCAGAATTGAATTTCGGACGATGATGCCGGCCAGTGCGATAAAACCGATCATGGATGTCGCCGTGAACGGCGCATTGAAGAGAATGTGGCCGATGACGATGCCAATTAGCGTGAGCGGAATCGGCGTCAGGATAACCAACGGCAGTTTGAAATTTTTGAACTGCGCGACGACGAGAATGTAGATGCCGAGGATCGCCACCATGAATGCCGCACCCATGTCGCGGAAGGTGACATAGGTTATTTCCCACTCCCCATCCCAAAGCACCGTCGGATGCGACTCATCCTCCGGCTGGCCGTAAAGCGACACCGTGGGACGAGGCGACGCACCCCAATTATGACGTTGGATGGCGTTATCGACATCAAGCATGCCGTAGATCGGCGCTTCATAGACGCCTGCGAGCTCGGCTGTGACCATTTCCGCATACCGGCCGTCGCGGCGGAAGACCGGGTAAGAGCCCTCTTCCTGCTGCGCGTGAATCACTTCGCCGAGTTGAACGAGCCGTGATTGGTTCGCCGCCACGGCAACCGGCATGGCGGCAAGATTTTGCGACCACGTGCGCGCCGACTGCGGCAAACGCACCGCGATTTCGATCGGATCGCGTCCTTCGCCGCGATGCGAATATCCGACGATAGTGCCGCCGAGTGTCGCGCCAACAGAGTCGAGAACATTCTGTTCGGAAAGACCGAAATATTCGAGCTGCGCGCGGTCCGGCAGCAGGCGCAAACGCGGACGCGGCTGGCCGTAACTGTTGTCGATGTCGACGATGTAGGGGAAGCTGCGGAAAATTTGTTCGAGCTGCCGAGCCACGTCGCGTCGTGTGTTCGCGTCAGGACCATAGACTTCGGCGAGCAACGTCGAAATAACCGGCGGCCCGGGCGGAACCTCGACAACTTTGACCACCGCGCCCGGCGGAATCTGCAAATGCGCGAGCCTTTGACGAATGTCGATGGCGATCGCGTGGCTGGCGCGCTGACGATCGTTCTTCGGGGACAGTGTAACTTGCAAGTCCCCCTGCTCGGGCTGGTTGCGCAAATAATAGTGGCGGACGAGGCCATTGAAGTTGAAGGGCGCTGCCGTCCCGGCATAGGCGTCGACCGAGACCACCTCGGGCACGCGGCTCACAATCTGCGCTGCCTCGATTAGTACGCGCTGGGTCGCTTCGAGAGAGGCGCCTTCGGGCAGGTCGACGACGACCTGGAGCTCCGACTTGTTGTCGAACGGCAGCAGCTTTACCCGGACAGTTCGCGTCGCGAAAAGCGCACACGCAACCAGCGTTGCCGCGCCCACCGCAAGAAGGAAGGTTCTGGCCCGCTTCCGGTCCTTGATGATCGGCGTCGCGACACGCCGGTAGAGGCGGCCCAACACGCCCTCGCCGTGATGGTGCGCCGCATATTCTTGGGCCAGCGCCTTGCGCGCAAACCGCACCATCAGCCAAGGCGCGAGCACCATGGCGACGAAGAAAGAAAAGATCATGGCCGCCGAAGCATTCGCGGGGATCGGGGCCATGTACGGTCCCATGAGCCCCGATACGAACATCATCGGCAACAGCGCGGCGATCACGGTCAGCGTGGCGACGATTGTCGGGTTGCCGACTTCAGCAACAGCCTCAACCGCCGCGTCGTATCGGCTGCGCCCATCTCGCATCGCCCAGTGGCGAGCGATGTTCTCGATCACGACAATGGCGTCGTCCACCAAAATGCCGATCGAAAAAATGAGCGCAAACAGGCTGACGCGATTGATGGTGTAGCCCATCAGGTTCGAGGCGAAGAGCGTGAGTAGAATAGTCGTGGGAATGACGAATGCTGTTACCAGCGCTTCGCGGATGCCGATGGTGAAGGCGATCAGCAAGACAATAGAAAGCGTCGCCAAGCCGAGATGGAAGAGCAGCTCATTAGCCTTTTCGTTGGCGGTCTCGCCGTAATTGCGCGTCATCGTCGCATCGACGTCAGCGGGAATAAGCCGGCCGCGCAGGTGCTCCAGCTGTCGCTCGATCGCCTGCGAAACGACTACAGCATTGGCCCCTGCCCGCTTGGCGATGGCCAAGCTCACCGCCGGCGCCATGCCGGCGCGGGTGAAGCGCCAGGCCCGCGCCTGGTCTTCTCGCGCGCCCATTGTCACATCGGCGACATCGCGCAGATAGATTTGGCGCCCATCTGCGGCGCGCACGCTGAGGAGGCCAATGTCTGCCGGCTCATCGAGCGTGCGGCCGACGACAGCCGACTGTGTGGCGCTCAATCCGCGTAGGGAACCGGCAGGAAACGAACTGTTGGCGCCGCGGACGGTGTCGATCACCGCACTCAGCGGCACACCGTAGAGCGCAAGCCGTCCGGGATCGGGCGCGACGCGAATTTCTTGTGGCCGGCCGCCGACGATGAACGTTAGACCGACGTCTTGAACCTTCATCAACTCTGACTGGAGCTGATGTGCGACTGAATAGAGCGCAGAATCGTTCCAGCGGTCGGCCACGTTGGGGCGCGGTGAAAGCGTGATGACGGCAATGGGAACGTCATTGATGCCGCGCTCAACGATATGCGGCGCAGGAACGCCTACAGGTATGCGATCGATATTGGCTTGGATGCGTTCTTGAACGCGCGTGATCGCCGCATCCGGGCTCGTGCCGACCCTGAATCGGGCCGTGACCAGAACCTGGTCGTCTTGAGTTTGACTGTAAACGTGCTCGACGCCGTCAATGCTCTTGATGATCGTCTCGAGCGGTTTGGTGACAAGTTCAACCGCATCCGGCGCGCGCAATCCATTGGCCTGCACTGAAATATCAACTAGCGGCACGCTGATCTGCGGCTCCTCCTCGCGCGGAATAGTCAGCAGCGCGAGGAGGCCGAGCGCGATCGCCGTCAAAAGAAATAGCGGCGTCAGCGGCGAACGTATCGTCGCTTTGGTCAGCCCGCCGGAGATTCCGAGCTTCATGCGCCCGCCGTCGCGGGAGCGATTTGATCGCCTTCCCGCAGGCCGGACAGTATCTCGACCCCGTCAGGCATCGTATCGATGGGCGCCCGGCCGCCGCGCTGAACCGGAACGTCGAGAATGCTGCCGTGCCGCACCAGGCGGACGTAATCGACGCCAAAGCGGGTTGTGATGTAACGACCGGGAATGATGAATGCCCGGCGCTCGCCTGTCGGCACCAGCACGCGAACGCGTGCGCCAACAAAGGTCGCGCCGAAACTCGACGCGTCGAGATCAGCCATCACGCGGCCATTGTCCACCGCGGGATAGACTTGGCGGACCAGGACCACCTGGGGCGCCGCGGATTCATTTTCGCTAAGGATGCGAACCTGTTGGCCTTGCGTTAGAGCAGGCGCATCGGCTTCAGGGATTTCAATCCGCAGCACCCGCGCGCCCGTCGAAATGGCGACGACAACGTCGCCGGGAAGCACCACCGCGCCCTGTGGGATGGGCAATCTTGTCACCCGCCCATCGGCTGGAGCGACCACCCGGCCCTGGTCGCTGACCGCGGCAAGCGCGCCTGCTTGCGCGCGGGCGGCGCGCAACTGGGCGTCGGCGGCTCGGGCGGCGGCATTGAACTGGTCCAGGCTCGCTTGCGCTAAAAATCCCTGGTCGAACAGGATTTGGTAGCGATGCTGATCGGCGCGTGCGCGCTCCGCTGCGGCCTCGGCGGCCGCGACATTGGCGCTGCCGGATTGGGCCTGCAGTGAGAGACTCTGATCGGCGATAACCGCCAACAGCTGGCCGCGATGGACCTCATCGCCTTCGTGCACGGCCAGGCGCTGCAAGGCGCCGCCAATACGCGCCCGCGCATCGCCAACGTCGCGGTTCGTCAAAATGGCTGAGACAGTCTTGAAATCGGGCGCTGTTATTTCGCGAATGGTCAGCAGTCCGGCGATCGGCGTCTGCGGACGTCTGGCCTCGTGCTGCACCGACGGTTCGCAACCGACGAGCAGCGCAGCGGCACTCATGAGGATGGCCGTCACTGCTCCCCGCCGCAGCATAATCAAGCTCCTTCTTCCGCGTCGCGCCTGTGGCCGGATTCTATCCCCGAGCGCCGGCCTGAGTTTGATACCGATCAACACCAAGCCATCCCGTTGTGCCGAAATGCGTCGTTGGCGCATTACCCGCACCTAGCAGTTGCGTATATGCGCATGTGCTTATATATAGTCAAGGCGGGCAGCGTATGACGCGCCGGCCAGTGACGAGGGAGAGACAAGATGGCTGAGGTCGTTCTCTTGGGCGCGGGGCTAGGCGGCGTGGTCGCAGCCTACGAACTCAAAGATCAGTTGCGCGGCGGCGATCGCCTAACGGTGATTTCCAAAGGCGACACCTATCACTTCGTCCCCTCAAACCCCTGGGTCGCCATCGGCTGGCGCAAGCGGGGCGCCATCGAAGCCAAGCTTCCGGCTGCAATGCGGCGCCGCGGCATCAACTTTATCGCCACAGGCGCTAAGCGCGTGCATCCGACCGAAAGCCGTGTCGAACTCGATGACGGGCGCTCCGTCCCTTACGACTATCTCGTTATCGCGACCGGGCCTGATCTCGCCTTCGACGAGATTGAGGGGCTTGGACCAACCGCCAACACGCAATCGATCTGCCACGTGGATCACGCGGAGAAAGCCAACGCGGCGTTCGAGGCCTTCTGCAAGGCGCCCGGTCCGATTGTTGTCGGCGCCGTGCAAGGCGCGAGCTGCTTTGGCCCCGCTTACGAATTCGCGATGATCCTGGACACCGAACTCCGCAAGCGTCGCCTGCGCGATCAGATCCCCATAACGTTCGTGACCCCTGAACCCTATATTGGCCATCTTGGATTGGACGGCGTCGGCGACACCAAAGGGTTGCTCGAAAGTGAAATGCGCAGCCGCCACATCAAGTGGATCACCAACGCGCGCGTGGTAAAAGTTGAACCCGGCAAGGTCATTGCCGAGGAAGTCAATGAAGACGGTTCGATCAAGACGACCCACATGTTGCCGTTTGCCTACTCCATGATGCTGCCGGCGTTCCGCGGCGTTGAAGCAGTACGGGGCATTGAAGGCCTCACCAATCCGCGTGGGTTCATCATCATTGACAAAAACCAGCGCAATCCAGCCTTTCCAAACATCTTCGCCATCGGCGTGGGCGTCGCGATCGCGCCCGTTGGCAAGACGCCAGTGCCGGTTGGTGTGCCGAAAACTGGCTTCATGATCGAATCCATGGTCACTGCCGCCGCCAAGAACATCGGTGCGCTCCTGCGCGGCAAGCCGGCTGACAACGAAGCGACGTGGAATGCGGTCTGCCTCGCCGATTTTGGCGACGGCGGCGTGGCCTTCGTTGCCGAGCCACAGATCCCGCCGCGCAATGTCAACTGGTCGGCCAAGGGCAGATGGGTCCACTCCGCCAAGGAAATGTTCGAAAGCTATTTCCTTGGCAAAGTCCGCAAAGGCCAAGGCGTTCCGTTCATGGAGCGCTTCGCGCTGCACGCGCTGGGAATTGAAAAGCTGAAAGACAAAACGGGGAAGGCGCGGTGATGGCCCACCTCACCCAGGTCTCTTGCCCGAAGTGCGGGACCGGCAATCGCGTCGCGGGACGCGACGATCCAACCTCGGCGAAATGCGGTCATTGTGGCAAGCCACTGTTCGAAGGCGCGCCCATTGATGTCGATGACGCTGGTTTCGATCGCCATCTGCGGATGACCAAAGGCGCGGTGCTCGTCGACATCTGGGCGCCCTGGTGCGGTCCTTGCCGCGCGATGGCGCCGCATTTTGCGGAGGCCGCGCGCACCTTCAATGGCCAAGTGGTATTTTTGAAAATGAACGCTGATCAGTGCCAGACACCGGCCAAGCTCGGCGTGCGTGGCATTCCCGCCCTGCATCTCTTCATCGATGGCCGCCCGGCTGGGCAACAGGCGGGTCTCCTGACCGCCGACATGCTGAACCGCTGGCTCAATTCCACTCTTAACGTTCGGAGCTCCTCATGAATCTCGACCGCGCCGTTCTCGCCTTCGCTGGCAGCGTCGTTCTTCTCAGTCTCGTGCTTGCAGCCCTTGTACACCCTCTCTGGATCTGGCTTGCAGTCTTCGCCGGCGCTAACATGATACAAGCATCGTTCACGGGGTTTTGCCCGGCGGCGATGGTGTTTAAGCGCTTGGGCGTGAAACCCGGCGCGCTATTCAACTAGTCACGTCCGCCGTAAATGTCGCACAAGACGCCGATGAGCTTCTCCGTCATCGGGTCAGCGAGCCGATAGTAGATCGTCTGCCCGTCGCGTCGGGTCGCAACAAGTCGATCGGCGCGAAGCTTTGCGAGGTGCTGTGATAGCGCTGATTGCGCAAGATCGACATGCTCCGCGAGTTCGCTGACAGACACTTCGCCCTCACTCAGGCGACAGAGCACTTTGAGGCGCTGTTCGTTGGCCAACAATTTCAGGAGGCGCGCCGCATCGCCAGCGCGCGATTCCAGACGATTAGTATCGATGGTGCTACGCTTGCGGCGCCCCGCTTGGGCCGATGCAATGGAACGAGGCTTTCGCGAAACGACACTCACTTTAGGCTAATCTCTGACAAACACCTTCAACTCGCACATATTAGCATACACGCATATTTTTACAAGTTTCGCGCGAGATCGATCCGGGTTCGCCGGTCCGATCCCGCCATTGTGTTGCATGCGCAAACGCGATTGCGCTGGATCAAAGCGTCGCGTCGGACTGGCGCTACCCTCGCTTCTTCGAGGCAAATATGAACCCGCACTACGCAGACAAAAACGCCGACGTTGGCGGCAACGAATTGGCCGGCTCGCACCGGCCAGTTGAAGGCGCCCCAACCGTGCCAGCGCCTGGCAAGTCTTCCGAGGCCGACTTGCGTTCCACACGGGCGCGAGAGGATTGCACGCTCACGCGGTCGTTCATGCTTGATCCGGACGCCGACGAAGTGAGGCTGCTGATCAGGCTTGGAGCAGCCGTCAGCTTGCTCTGGCCAAGTCTGCCCAAGTCGTTGCGCGATCAGATTCACGAGCAAGCTTCATGTGTTGTGCTTCCTGCCGCCTACGGAGAACCAAAGCACAGCGGAGCGTACGACGAGCTGAACGTTTGGCTCGAAAGTTGTCGTCTGAAGCACTTCTGAGGCCACTCGGACCTGTGGCAGCCAATCCGCGGTCGCTTCACTCATTCGCTCAATGTGAAAAGGCGGCGTTCGATATCCTCGGCCGCCTCGTGAACCAGATCCTTCGTCCAAAAGTCCTTCAGCCTGGTCCTCACCGAGGGGGCCAAGACCGGTTTCAACATACCGACCGCGCGCGGCGGCGCGCTAATGATGAGCTGATCGAAGGCATTGGCGTCCGCGTGCCTCTTGAGCTCCCCTGCGACCGCCTCAAGAAACACCTTCTCTTGCGCAACTCGGGGCGGTGTGCGCGCCTCGATACGATGACGCATTGGCCCGACGCTCTCGTGCACACGCGGCGCGCGTGCGCGCTGCTTGGGCCGCGGCGGCGCCGTTAGAGCGAGTTCCGACTTCTCAACGACGTGTTTTGCCCGCGTCGATCGCTCGAAAAAGCGGGCCGAATGCGCGTCAACAACAACAACCCAGGTGCGCGGCGATTTCATAAGGCGACCTTCGGACCAATTAGTGCGACATCAGAACTGGGACCGGACAGTCGCGCGACAGAGATCGCGTAACACCACCAAACACGAACTCGGCAATACGCGCGTGCCCGTATCCACCCATGACGATGAGATCAGCGCCGAGCGCCCTTGCTTCATCTGCAATCGCAATTTCGGTTGCGCGCCCCTGACTGGCGATATTGCGCACGGCGACATTTGCGCCAGCGCCCGCGAGTTGGCGGGAAACGTCGTAACCCGGTTCCTGCCGATCATCATCGAGTTCGCCATCGACCGTCGCGATGGTGACTGTTTTGGCCCCACTGATGAACGGCGCGGCGTCGGCGATAGCGCGCGTCGCTTCACGCGTGGGCTTCCAGGCGATCAGGACGGTATCGCCTAGCGTCCCGCGCTTCCATGCGCGCGGAACCAGCACAAGTGGCCGCCCCGATCGAAAAAGCGCGCCCTCAAATATTGCTGCGCCGAGATCGGATTTCGG
>DASZWS010000020.1:0-4655 GCA_035546515.1 Vitreimonas sp.
CGGGCGCAGGCGTCTGCCGTGGCGTTGCTGCTGATGACGCCGCCGATTGTGTGGTCGGCGCGGCGGCTGCAGCTGCGGTATTTTCCGGGGTTCCCGTTCCGGCGCAACCAGCAAGCGCGATCGCAGCCACAGCTGCGCACAATGATGTTTTCAGCATGTGTTAAATCCTATGTTGCGCCCCGATACCTTAAGGACGCGCCGCACAGGACACGGTTCCGGATCAATCGCGTGCGTTACAGTTGCCGCGCCGCCGCCAGCAGACGATCGACCAGCGCGTCCAATTGTGCGCGTTCGGTAATGCTCAGCGCCGCCAGCAGGCGCCGCTCGCTCTCGATCGCAATCGGCGCGATACGCGCATGCAGCGCTTCGCCTTGCGGCGTCAGCGTCAGCGATTGAGCGCGTCCGTCATCATCGTGCACATCTGCCGAGACGCGTTTGGCGCTCACCAATTTCGCCACCGCGCGCGACACCGCGACCTTGTCCATCTCCGTTGCTTCCGCGACTTCCTTCGCCGTCAGCCCAGGCCGCCGGCCCAGCACGGCAATGATGCGCCACTCCGGAATGGTGAGGTTGAAGGCCTTTGCGTAGCGCGCGGCGATGGCGCGGCTCACGCGGTTGGAGAGGATCGACAGCCGGTAGGGCAGGAAGCGCTCCAACACGAGCAAATCGGCCGGGGATTTCCCCGTCGTTTTCGCTTCGGCTCTCATGCGCGCGCTTGCCATTGGTTACAAATGAAACTAAATCGGGAGCAATTGCAAGATCGAGGACGCGCTCATGGCTGACCTGTTCGAAAATCCCATCGGCACCGATGGCTTCGAGTTTGTCGAGTTCACCTCGCCGGAGCCTGAAAAGCTCGCCGCCTACTTTGAACAAATCGGCTTCACCGCCGTCGCCAAGCACCGCAGCAAGAATGTCGTTCGCTACAAGCAGAACGACATCAACTTCATCCTCAATATGGAGCCGAGCGGCCAGGCCGCCGATTTCCGCACCGCGCATGGCCCGTCGGCCAACGCGATGGCGTTTCGCGTCAAGGATGCGGCCAAGGCGTTGGAGGAAGCCGTGAAACGCGGCGCTGAGCCCGTCGTCGGCAAAGTCGGCCCGATGGAGCTCAACATCCCCGCCATCAAGGGCATCGGCGGCGCCTATATTTATCTCGTCGATCGCTACGGCGCGCAGACCATCTACGACATCGATTTCAAGCCGATCGAGGGCGCCGACGAATCCAGGAACGCGATCGGCCTTACTTATCTTGATCACCTCACGCACAACGTCTTCCGCGGCAACATGAAAACGTGGGCCGACTATTACGAGAAGATCTTCAACTTCCGCGAAATCCGCTATTTCGACATCGAAGGCAAAGTCACCGGCCTCTTTTCAAAAGCCATGACCAGCCCCGATGGAAAAATCCGCATCCCGCTCAATGAATCGAAGGGCGAAGAAGGCAAGGTCGATCAGATCGAAGAATATCTGCAGCGCTATAAAGGCGAGGGCATCCAGCACCTCGCGTTCGGCACAGACAATTTGTATGACGTGGTCGATCGCCTGCGCGCCCGCGGCGTTGAGCTCCAAGACACCATCGACACCTATTTCGACCTCATCGATAAACGCTTGCCCGGCCACGGCGAGCCAGTCGAAGAATTGCGCAAGCGCCGCATCCTGCTCGACGGCGCACCGAGCGAAGGCCAAGGCCTGCTGCTGCAAATCTTCGGCAAGGACGCCATCGGCCCGATCTTCTTCGAATTCATCCAGCGCAAGGGCAATGAAGGCTTCGGCGAGGGCAATTTCAAAGCCCTGTTCGAAAGCATCGAACTCGACCAGATCAAGCGCGGCGTGCTAAAGGCGAGCTGATCATGCTCAAGAAGATGCTTCCGATTTTTGCGCTTGCGCCGGTGTTTGCAGTCGGGGCCGTGGAGGCGTGGCGTGTGCACCTGCCTTGGGTGACGGCCATGATCGCCGTTGGCTACGCTGGTTTTCTGCTTGCCTACGCGCGGGCCCCGCGTGCGCGCTAGCGGCGCGGCGCTCGCTGCAGCGCTTGCGCTTGCATCCTGCGCCCCGCCATCAGCGCCACCTGCGCACCACTGGTCCATCGTCGTCCACGGCGGCGCCGGCGTTATCGAACGCGCACAGCTGACGCCCGAGATGGAAGCGCAATATCGCGCCGCCATGAACCACGCGCTGCAAACTGGTGCGGAGATTCTCGACCGCGGCGGCTCGTCGCTCGATGCGGTGCAAGCGGTGATCTCCGGCATGGAGGATGATCCGCTGTTCAACGCCGGCCGCGGCGCTGTGTTTGGCGCGGACGGCAAGAACCACCTCGACGCTTCCATCATGGATGGCGCCACGCGCGCCGCCGGCGCCGTCGCTGACGTCACCCACACGCGCCATCCCATCCAGCTTGCGCGCGCCGTCATGGAGCGCAGCCCGCACGTGATGCTGGCGGGCGAGGGCGCGGAGGCGTTCGGCGCTACGCAAAATATCGAGCAAGTCCCGCCGTCTTACTTTTTCACCGAGCGCCGCTGGCAGCAACTTGAGCAAGAATTGCGCGCCCGCAATCTGCCGATCCCGCCGCGCCCGGCCGGCGCACCGCCCGCGCCGCAAGGCCAGCTGACCTTTCCTGACGACCACAAGTTCGGCACCGTCGGCGTCGTCGCCATGGATGAGCAGGGCAACATCGCCGCTGGCACGTCCACCGGCGGCACCACCGCCAAACTCTGGGGCCGCGTTGGCGATTCACCCATCATCGGCGCCGGGACCTACGCGCAGAACGGCGTCTGCGGCGTATCCGCCACCGGCACAGGCGAATATTTCATCCGTGTGGGTGTCGCGCGCGACATCTGCGCGCGCATGGAGTTTGCACACGAAACCGCCGCACAAGCCGCCGATCATGTGTTCGATGAACTCGACGCCATGCACGGCGACGGTGGCGTCATTGTGATGGATGGTCACGGCCACGCCGTCTGGCGCTTCAACACGTCGGGCATGTATCGTGCGCGTCTGGAACAGGGCGGCCAGCCGGTGGTGCAGATCTTCAATGACGAATAGTCCGATCACCCGTCCAACCACCGGTGCGCGCGGCGTCAGCCCGATCTTCCTGCTGATCGTGCTCGTCTTCGTAGGCGCCGGCGCCGAATTGGCGCTCGGCCGCGGCGGCCAGATCGGCACCTTTGTGTTCGTGTTTGTCGGCTGGCTGATGAGCTTGTGCCTGCACGAGTGGGGCCATGCCGTCACCGCACACGCCGGCGGCGATCGCGGCATCGCCGAGCGCGGTTATCTCACGCTCGACCCGCTGAAATACGCCAACCCTTTGCTCTCGATCGTCATGCCGCTGGTGTTCCTGGCGATGGGCGGCATCGGCTTTCCCGGCGGCGCCGTTTACGTCAACAAGGATGCGCTCAAAAGCAAATGGTGGCGCGCCGGTACGAGTGCGGCCGGCCCGGCCATGAATTTGGCGCTGCTGATTATGTGCGCCGCCGTACTGCGCTTCGCGCCGGTCAACGAATTGCTCGCCGGCGGCATTGCCTTCCTGGCGCTGCTGCAAGCCACCGCCTTCGTGCTCAACCTGTTGCCTATCCCCGGCCTCGACGGCTTCGGCGTGCTCGAGGCATTTTTTCCGCCCCACGAGCGCGCCATGATCGCGCCGTGGACCAACATCATCTTTCTCATCTTCTTCGTGCTGATGGTGATGGCGCCGCAAATTTTCATGCCGATTTTCCGCACTGCGCAAACGCTCTGCAACATCGCCGGCGTTTCCAGCACCGACATGCAAAGCGGCCTGGACCAGTTCCAATTCTGGAGCTCTGGCCCGTGACGACGGCACAAAACGCCGCGACAGTCGTTGTCCTCTTGGAACATCGAAACGCCAAGGGAACAGCGCATGTCTTTTCTGATCTACGCGGCCGGGTTGGTCATCGTCTTGGCCGGCCTGATTTATGGCGCGACGCTGCTTGGCGTTGGGCACGGATGGATCATCGCCGGCGCGCTGGTGATCCTGGGCCTCGGCATCGCCCTGGGCGTCGGCAAGACGCGGCAGAAGGACGTCGCGCCGCCGCCGCAACAATAAACGCAGGCGTTCGTCCTGCGGCATCGCAGGAGAGCGTCTGATGGCGATTACCAACGGCATCCATCACGTCGCGTACCGCTGCAAGGACGCGAAGCAGACGGTCGATTTTTATCGCGACGTCTTCGATATGGATTACACCACCGCCTTCGCCGAGGACTACGTGCCCTCGACCGGCGAGTACGATCCGTACATGCACATCTTCCTCGACGCCGGAAACGGCAACGTGCTGGCGTTCTTCGAACTGCCGAACCAGAAGGACATGGGCCGCGACGAGAACACCCCAAAATGGGTGCAGCACATCGCCTTCAAGGTGCCGAGCCTCGATGCGCTCTTGTCCGCAAAAGCCAAAGTCGAAGCGCGCGGCCTCGAGGTGATTGGTCCCACCGACCACGGCATCTTCAAGTCGATCTATTTCTTCGATCCCAACGGACACCGCCTCGAACTCACGTTCGATACCGGCACCGCCGACGAACTGGCGGAACTGAAGCGCGTCGCGCCGATGATGCTGGAAGAGTGGAGCCGCACCAAGAAAGCGCCGCAACACGCCGCCTGGCTCCACGAAAAAGCCCGCGCCGCGCACGCCGCCAAGTCGCGG
>DASZWS010000021.1:0-8626 GCA_035546515.1 Vitreimonas sp.
CCAGCTGCCGCACGTCTCATTGGTGCAGCTCGACGCAGCGGTAGATGCTGCCGTCGCCGCACAGCGCGAGTGGTCACGACGCGCGCCGGCTGAGCGCGAGGCGATTATGCTGAAAGCCGCGGAGCTCATTCGCGACCGCGCGGAGGAAATCGCCTCAGGGCTCGTGATTGATCAGGGCAAGACCCTTCCCGAAGCCCGCGTGGAAGTCGAAACCGCCATCGCCCGCATAGCCTGGGACGCGACGGAAGGCCGGCGCCTCTACGGTCGCATCGTTCCGGCCAGGCCTGGCATGAAGCAAATGGTCACGCGCCATCCCCTCGGGGTGGTCGCGGCGTTCACGCCTTGGAACTATCCGTTTGCATCACCGACGCGCAAAGTCGCAGGCGCGCTCGCCGCCGGCTGCACCATCATTTTGAAGGGCGCGGAAGAAACGCCTTCCGGCGCAATGCAGCTGGTCAAAGCGTTCATTGACGCAGGCGTGCCAGCGGGTGCGGTGAACCTGGCATTCGGCACACCTGCGCAGATTTCCGAGTACCTCATTCCAAAACCCGAGGTGCGGCTGGTGACCTTCACCGGCTCTGTGCCAGTGGGAAAACATCTCGCGGCGCTGGCTGGTCAATATATGAAGCCAGCGATCCTCGAGCTTGGCGGCAACTCCCCCGTGATCGTCTGCGAGGACGCCGACCCCGAACGTGTCGCCCGTGCGTCGGCGATCGCTAAAGCCCGCAACGCCGGCCAAGTCTGTGTCTCGCCAACGCGCTTCTTCGTGCACGAAAAAATCTATGCCGCGTTCGTGCGCGCTCTCGGAGCCGCTGCGGCAGAGATTCGCGTCGGCTCAGGCGGCGAGCCGGACGCATTCATGGGCCCGCTCGCCAACGAGCGGCGCCTCAACGCCATCGAGACCTACGTGAAGGACGCCACCCAGCGCGGCGCTCGCATTGTCGCCGGCGGCAAACGCCTGGACCGCGCCGGCAATTATTATCCGCTCACGGTGATCGCCGACATTCCTGCTGATGCGCGCGCAATGACCGAAGAGCCGTTTGGACCGTTGGCGCTCGTTACGCCCTACAGCGATATCGGCGACGCCATCGCGCGCGCCAACAGCGTGGAGTTCGCGCTTTCAGCTTACGCCTTCACCGATTCAGCACGCTACGTGATGAAGCTCTCGGAAGAGCTCGAATGCGGCGCGCTCGCCATCAATCACTTCGTTTCGACGGTGCCAGAAGCACCGTTCGGCGGCTTCAAGGATAGCGGCTATGGCCGTGAGGGCGGAACCGAGGGGCTTGAGTGCTACACTTACACCAAGACGGTCTCGCATCTCGCCGCGGGATAATTACGGCGTCGAGCCACGCACCTCGCACACTGTCGTCACGTACTGACCAACAAAGCACTCAGCCATTTCCTTCGCGTCCGGCTCAGTTTTCTTGAACGCCTCGAAGTCGCCCGCCTTCTCCCAAAGCGAGATCGAGTAGCCGGCGTCTTTGGTATCGGTGTCGCGCAGCAAATAGCGCCCTCTCAGACCGGACGCGCCGGAAGTCCGCTTCGCGTAGGCGTTCCATAGCTTCTCGTATTCGTCCCATTTGCCGGGCTTGATCTTGCCCCACGTGACCCGCATCAGCATCGTTGCCTCCGTTCTTCATCAGTAAATCGCGATCGGCCGAATGGGTGAGCCGGTGCCGCCGACAATCCTCAGCGGCAGCGCACAGAACACGAACTCATGCACGCCGCGGCGCGCCAGCTCCTCAAGGTTCAAGTTTTCCATGATGTTGATACGGCGCTTCACCATCAGCTCGATATGAGCGGGCATGGCCGGCGCGGGGCGCACGTCGTAGGCGAACGTATCCGTGCCCGTGACGCGGACGCCCCGATCACCAATCCAGGCAGCGCCGTCGCCGGTGATGCCTGGAGCCCCTTCGGGAAAGCCAACATACTTGCTATGCGCGCGCCAATGCTGCGCCCAGCCGGTGCGGATCAGCACCGCGTCATTGGCGCGGATCTCCACACCTTGCTTGTCGATGATTGCGGACAGCTCCGCCGCGCCAAGGCCCCGTGTGGTCTCAAGTACATCGACGCCGAAGAACGCCGGTGCATCCAGCAGCACGCCGCGCAGAAACAGCGGCTCCACCGTCTCGATACCGATTTCCCTGAAGCCATCGCGACGCGTTGAAATATCCGCCGCCACTAGGTCGCCAGCGACGATCCCACCGCAGGCGATGTGGCCGAGCCCATCGATGTGCGTGCCGTTGTGGCTGCCCATCGTGAACATGTCGCTCGAAACCGTGGTCTCACCGCCAAGCTTGGAGTCGGCGTGCAGTTTGGTGAGCCTGAACATGAATGGCGGGTGGTTCGGGCTGTGCGGAATATCCATTGTCAGCGTGTGGCCGAGCTCAACGATCTCGCCCACGCGCAACAGCGCACGCACACTCTCCAGCCACGGTTCGTTGCGCGAATGTGTGTCTGCCATCGCGGCGCTCCCTTTCGGCGGGGCCCGAGAATTTCAGGCGACGCTATTTATTCCGCTTGCGGTTCTTGAACGCAGTCAGCAAACGGCGCGGCTCATCGGTCAAATGCGCACGGCCAACAGCGCGAATGCCCTGCTGCACAGCGTCGGCGATCGACATACGCTCCCAGTCGCGGCACAGCTCTTTTTGCAGCCGAATGGCCCGCGGCCCAGCGGTGACGATGGCGCGCACCCAGCTTTCGGTCGCAGCGTCCAAATCTTTCTGATCCACGAGCTTCTCGACAAAACCGAAGTGATATGCCTCTTGAGCGTCGATCATCTCGCCGGTGTAGATCAGCTCCATGGTTTTGCCCCAGCCGATCACGCGCGGCAGCAGGCAAGCTTCCATGCCGGACGGCAAACCAAAGCGCACTTCCGGCATGCCGAACTTGGCGTTACGGGAGGCGACGCGCATGTCGCAAGAGGTGGCGATTTCCATGCCCGCCCCTAGGCAGTAGCCGTTGATGCGTGCGATCACCGGTACGGGCGCGCGGCGGATCTGATCGCAAGCGTAGTGGGTTTGCGCACTGCCCTCTTCGGCGACCCGCGCATTCGGAAACTCCGACATCTCGCCAACATTGGCGCCGCCGATAAACGCCTTGTCGCCGGCGCCGGTCAGCACGATCACCCGCAACTCGGGATCGTGCGACAGCGTCTTCATCGCCTCGCCGATGGCGCGGCGGCCCTCGGCCGGCAGCGCGTTGTATTTGGCTTCATTGGTGACGGTGACATAGGCGACGCGACCGCCCTCGGACGGCTCTTCGACGCGCGTGGCGACCAACTCGCCATTGCCGGGCTTCACGTGCGCCACTGCTGACATGCCTCGCCACTCCCCACATCGTCAGCGCCTTGAAGCGCGCACCGGCTTGTCGGCAGACGGTTTTTCGCGCACCAATGTTCTGACGGGGGCCAAACGCCACAACCCATTTTTTGTGACTTGCGGATGATTGGCGCTCATATGAGGAACGGGCTGGGTGAACGGCGCGCCGTTCGGGCGCGTAGGGGGCGAATTGTCGCCATAGGTTTCCGACTCGGTCCGCTTCGGTAAGAACAATTCATGGCGTCGAGTGAGGCAACCGATCGCGAGCACAACAAAGCCACCGCGCGCATCCTGCGCGTGCTTTCGACCTATGTGAGCGAGGCGGACGATTTCGGCGTCAGCGAACTCAATCAGCGCTTAGGCATGACCAAGAACATGGTCCATCGCGCGCTGACGACACTCGCAGAACAAGGCTACCTGATACGCAACAAGGCCGGTCGCTACGAGCTCGGTTACCGCATTCTCGAGCTGCAAAACCTCGCTCAAGCCGAACCAGACTTTCGCGCGCTCGCTGCACCGTTCATGCGCCAGCTTTACGAGCTCACGGGCGAAAGCGTTTCCCTCGCCGTGCGCGCCGACGACTTCACCGTATTCATCGACGCGGTTGAAACCCGCAAGCTCGGCGCTTGGCGCACGCAGATCGGCGCGCTGCGTCCGCTGCATGCGTCCGCGTCCGGGCGCGTCATCCTCTCGTCCCTGCCGGACGCGGACGTCGATTCTTACATCGAACGACGCTCGCCTATGCGCCTGACACGTCCAACCGGCGTGATGAAGCCCGCGGACCTTTGGCGGTCCATTCAGAATACCCGCCAGCGCGGCTATGAGATCGCGCGTCGCGGCGCCAATCCGGTAATGGTGGCGGCGGCCTTCCCCATCGGCGATTCCGAGGGTGGTCTCCACGGCGTAATCGCAGTCGGCGGACCGGAAGAGCGGTTTGATCCTGAATCGCCGCGGCTTGCCCCCACTCTGCATGCGCTGGTCGACGATTTGCGTGCGCGCACCAAGCTCTATGCCGCGGAGTCCGCGTGAGCGACGCCGAGAACCCTGGTCGCGCCGTCGTAAATACATCGGCGCTGCATGTGTTCGATGCTTTGCGCATCGTTGCGGCAGCGAGCGAGCCCGTTGGCGCGTCCGACATCGCTCGTCAGCTCGGCTTGCCGGCATCGACCGTCTATCGCGCGCTTATCACGCTTGAGGAGTCCGAATACATCGACCGCTTCCAAAGCTCGGCGCGGTACGAGCTTGGCGCGATGCCTCGCCTGTTGAATCGCGCCCTTCTGCGCCGATTTACGCTGCAGCGGGAGTCCGCGCCTTTGCTGCGACTGCTGGCGGAAGAAAGCGGCGAGACAGCCTCGGTCAGCGTACGTCTCGGCTGGTACAGTCTGCGCATCGCCGTCGCCTATGGCAGTCATGACTTCTATCACCGCGACCGGCTCGGCGAGGTAACGCCGCTGCATGCGTCGCTGCCGTCGCGCGTGATCCTCGGCGCGCTGGGTGACAGTGCGCTCATGCAATACTGGGCGTTTGCGGAGAAGTACTTCAAACCCACAAGCGCGGAGCGCAAGCTGACGCACAGCTCCGCTCAATCGCTGCGCCGCGATGGCGTGGTCATCGAAGCGATTGCCGCGTCATCGGAGAAGGCGGCCGTCGGCGCGCCGCTACGCAACGGCAACGGCGAGGTAATCGGGGCGCTCGTGCTGCATGGCCCGATCGTGAAGTCGGGCGCGACATCGGCGCCCGCTTCCTTCCTGTCGGCGCGCAAGAGTTTGGAAGCATCTATCGCAGCGGCGCCACAACGCTTCGCGTCACCGTTTGCGCACCTGAACCCCAACGACATTCGCATCGCGCTGCCGCCAAGCCCAAGCTTCGACTAGCTCGCGTACTCGCGATTGAGACGCCTGCGCATCTCTTCGGCTTGATCGTCGAGATCCGACAGATTCTGGTGACCGACGATGAAATCGTTGGTGGGATTCTTGTTTTCGCCGAGCACCAGCCAAATCGGACGGCGCGCTAAAGGCGCTGGCTTGCGGCCTTGCCCCGAAGCGACTGCATCGCCGAAGCTGCGATCGTACACATCCTCAGCATTCATGTAGTGGAAGGTAAGCCCGGCACGGCGGCGGTTGGAGTTGTTTGGCTGCGCACCGTGCACGCAATACAAATCATGCGCCGAAAATTGTCCCGGTTTACGGATCGCCGGCACCGAGGATTTTGTGTCGAAGCCATGCGTATCGGCCTCAAAGCTCAGCAGCGCTTCGCTCTTGTCGTCGCGTATGTGCTCAACTAGGCCGCCGCGGCCCGACCCGGGGATAAAGCGCAGGCAACCGTTCTCTTCGTCGCAGTTGTCGATGGCGATCCAGATCATGGCGCTGCGGGCGCGCGTACGCCCCGGGCCCGGCTTGATCGCCGGATTGTAACAGTCCTGATGCCAGGGCGTTGCCTTGCCGACATTCGGTGGCTTGGCGAAAATTTCGCCGCCCCACATGATGAGATTCTCACCAACCAAACGCCGTGCGGCGTCGATAATGACCGGGTGAATTGCGTACTTGAACAAATGCTCGCCGCCATTGACGCCCTCGTCCTGATCCGGACGTTTTGGGATGTGTGGCATGCGCAGCAGGTTTTGCCAGTTGTCGTTGGTGCGAAAAACGCTCTCGCAGGCGGCGATCATCTCGGCCGTGTCTTCGGCCGGCAGGCCCTGCTGCGGTAAGACGAAACCTTCATCGAGGAACGATGCGACCTCGGCATCGGTCACCACCTGCTTTGCCGGGCGCAAGGCTTCAGCTTGCATGCTCATGTCCAACCCTTCGATGTTCCTCGCCTATCGCAGCAAAGTGCGGCGGCGCCTCTTGCGGGGCAATTGAGAATTTCTCTCCAGCGCAGCACGGGACCGCATGCGTTTTCATCATCGCGGCGGCGCCAGTTGTGGCTTGCGCCGCGTGCGCCCGCGTGACGCCATGCGCGCCGTCGAGGGAGCTCTCTCATGATCATTCGCGTGCAAGGCGGCCGCGTTTCGCTGGAAGACATCGACACCCTGACCGCGTTCAAGGTCGCCGCCACCGAGTCCGATCGCGCCGGGCTCGGGGCGGCGCTCGCCCCTGCCGGGCGGTTCGACGGTGAGCATGCCTGGATTTCCGAGGTTTGGGTGCGGAAATCCGCCGCCGGGCGTCCCCCGGAATGGACCGCCGGCTTCGAAAAAATGCTCACATTTGCAAGGAGTAAGGGCTGGTACGACGACGCTTCGGCAGCGATCAGGGCGCATATTGATTGGGGAGCCTGATGCAGCCGACCTTGCCATGCCGTCCGTTTTGCTATATGGGATATCTTCCATAATACAGACCGAGACGGCCATGACCAAGCACAAGGCGCATGCACCCCTGATCGTCGGTATCGGCGGCACCACACGTAAGGGTTCGTCCTCAGAGATGGTGCTGCGCGCGGCGCTCGCGGAAGCGGAAAAGCTTGGCGCCCGCACCATGCTGATCGCCGGTCCGGAGCTTGTGCTGCCGCTCTACGCGCCCGAGGATCCGACACGCGATCCCGCCGCGCAGAAGCTCATCACCGCGCTCAAGGAAGCCGATGGCGTGATTATCTCCTCGCCGGGCTATCACGGCTCGATCTCGGGCATGGTCAAGAACGCGCTCGACTACATCGAAGACATCCGCGATGACGCGCGCCCCTATCTTGATGGCCGCGCTGTTGGCTGCATCGCCTGCGCCTACGGGTGGCAAGCCACTGGCTCGGTGCTCGCCGCATTGCGCTCGATTGCACACGCGCTTCGCGGCTGGCCCACGCCGCTTGGCATTGCCGTGAATTCGCTCAACGAATTGTTCGACGAGGATGGCGCCTGCATCGACAAGCCGCTCGCATTGCAGCTGCGCATCATGGCCGAGCAAGTGATGACGTTTGCCGATCGCACCCAAGCCATGAAGGCGCGCGCTGTCGCTTAGGCCGCGCTCAGGGATTGCTGCAACGTGTTGACCAGCCAATCGCGGAACTGGTGCACTTGGTTGTTGACGCGGCGATCGTTGGGGATCGTCACGTAGTAGCCGAAATCGCGATGCAGCACCGGCTCGAACGGCTCGAACAACTGCCCGGTCTCCAACTCATGCCGAAAGTAGGCGCGCTGGGCGATGACGACGCCGAGACCTGAAATCGCCGCCTGATACGCCACGCTCAGTTCGTCGAACATCAGATTGTCGTGTGGCCGAAGGCTGGAGGCGCCCGCTAGTTCCAGCCATTCTGGCCAATCATTGCGGCGCAAATCTTGGTGCAGAAGCGTCAGTGCGCGCAGCACATCCGGGCTGTAGGGCCGCTTCTTCGGATCGAGCAGCTTCGGACTGCACACTGGGCGCAGCTCCTCCTTGAATAGCAAGGTTGAATCGTAGCCCTTCCAGTGCCCGCGCCCGTAGCGGATGCGCAGGTCGATCTGATCGTGGCTAAACTCCATGCTGTCGGTGCCGGAGGCCAGGCGCACCTTGATGTTGGGAAAGTGGAGTTTGAAATCCGGCAGATGCGGAATGAGGTAGCCGATCGCAAAACTGGTGTAACACCACACCGTTAGAACCGGCGAAGTCTTGGAACCGAGAAACTCGCTGGTAGCGTCATTGAGCTGACCAAACACCTCAGTGAGACTGGCGGCGAGCTTTTCGCTCTTGTCGGTTAGAGCCAGGCCGTTGCCGGTGCGCTCAAACAGCGGCACGCCAAAGAAATCTTCGAGCGTTCGCACCGAGCGGCTGATGGCGCCTTGGGTGACGCAGAGTTCGTCAGCGGCGTGCGTAAAGCTCTTATGGCGCGCCGCCGCCTCGAATGCGCGCAACGGATTCAGTGGCGGGAGGCCACGCGTGGGGCGGACCGGCTTGTTCATGCTTCCGTTATATCGCGCAAACGCATGCGCCTCCATCACGCATTTCCGAAACACGAAATGCCGCGCAGTTCACGCGCCAGTTCAGGTTTGGCTGGGCCGCAAAATCACCTTTGAGGCTTCGCGCGCGCGCATCAGGCGAAAACCCTCAAGGGCCTCAGACAGAGGAAGCTCGTGCGTCACCATCGGCGCAAACAGGCTCGGATGCTTCGAGAGCGCCTCGATGGCGTCAGTCCAGGCCCAGTCCGGGGCCCGCGAACATCCACGCAATTGCGTGCGGCCACGCACCAGCAACATCACGTCCAGCGGCGCCGGATGGTCTGGCATGCTGGCGATGACGAAAACCCCATACGGCCTGAGCACCGAAAGGCCAGTATTGATTACCGAAGGCGCTCCAGAAGCGTCGATGGCGACGTCGAAGCCCGCCCCCGCCGCCGTCTTCAGC
>DASZWS010000022.1:0-3546 GCA_035546515.1 Vitreimonas sp.
TCGAGGTCGCAGCCGCGATTACACCCTCGCCAGGCGGCGTCGGCCCCATGACGATCGCCTGTCTGTTGCGCAATACCGTGCTCGCCGCCTGCGCACGCCGGGGCTGGGCTGTGCCTGACGCACTTGCGAAGGGCTAAAAGCGATCCCTAGCGCTTGCGCTCCCTAAACCGTCGGTTAGCTTCCCCGCCAACGGTTTGGGAGGAATTGGGATCGTGACAGCAACAAACACTGGCGGCGGCAAAGTCACGCCCCCACTTGGCAGAATTTTTCTACGCAAGACCGTAGAGCAAATGCATGCCGAAAACGCTTCGGGCGAACTCAAGAAATCGCTGGGCGCTCTGAACCTTATCCTGCTCGGCATCGGCTGTATCATCGGCACCGGCATCTTCGTGCTCACGGGCCGCGCCGCCGCCGAGTTCGCCGGCCCCGGCATCATGATCTCGTTCGTCATTACCGGCGTGCTCTGTGCGCTGGTGGCGCTATGCTATTCCGAACTCGCCGCCGCCATTCCAGTTTCCGGCTCGGCTTACTCCTACAGCTACGCGTCGATGGGCGAGTTCGTCGCCTGGATCATGGGCGTGCTGCTGCTGCTTGAGTACGGCGTCGCCGCCTCGACCGTCGCGGTCGGTTGGTCGGGCTACACGTCAAGTCTCTTGAACGACTTAGGTGTTCACATTCCAGCGGCGCTGCGCGCTGCGCCCGGGGTGACTGCCGTCGCCTACACCGACAATCCAGCCGGACCAGGCACGATCGATCTGCCTGCGCTGCTCGGGATCGTTGGCGTCACGGCGCTACTGGCGCGCGGCGTCACCGAGTCCGCGACCGTCAACAACATCATCGTCGCGGTTAAAGTCACCGTCGTCATCGCCTTCATCGTCATCGGCGCATCGTTCGTGAACACCGCGAACTGGTCGCCGCTCATCCCGCCGCAAGTGCCGGATTCTCCCGGTGCGCACGGTCCGATCTTGAATCAGATTGCCGCGGCGTTGGAGAACGTCATGACCGGTCACAGCCGCGATTCCGCATTTGGAATCGGCGGCTTGATCTCCGCCGCGTCGGTAATTTTCTTCGCCTATATCGGCTTTGAAGCGGTTTCGACGGCGGGTGCGGAATCGAAGAACCCCGCGCGCGACATGCCGATCGGCATTCTCGGCTCGCTGATCATTTGCACGATCCTCTACATCCTTACCTGCGCCGTGCTGGTGGGCGTTATGCCCTACACCTCAATCAGCCCAACCGACCCCGCGCCGATCGCGACGGCCGTGAACCACATCACCGAGCATAGCCAAACCGATCTGCGCTGGTTTGCCTTCGTTGTGAAACTCGGCGCCTTCGCGGGGCTGTCGTCGGTGATGCTGGTGCTGCTCTATGGCCAAACCCGCATCTTCTACACCATGGCGCGCGACGGCCTGCTGCCGTCGATGTTCGCCCGGGTGAACGCCAAGACCAAGACGCCGATCTCCAACACGCTGATCGTCGGCGCCGTCGCCGCCGGTTTTGCCGGTTTCACCGGTCTCGACTTCCTCGGCGACACCACCAATGTCGGCACGCTGGTGGCGTTCATGCTCATATGCATCACCGTCATCTACTTGCGCTTTGCGCGGCCAAACCTTAACCGGCCGTTCAAGATGCCGACCTGGCTCATCTGCATCATCGCAACGCTCGGCGCGGTGATGTGCTTCATGCTGCTGATGTCGCTGATGTCTGAAGAGCGTACACGCAACTTCTTCATCCCGTACGTGATTGTCGGCGTGCTGATCTACTTCGTGTACGGCATCTGGAACTCGAAGCTCGGCAAAGGCATCACCGTGACGGGGACCAGCGACGAACCAAACCCGACGCAGCCGTAACGCTGCGCAAACATCCTGAGTCATTCCGGGGCGGTCTCGCGTAGCGAGAGCGAACCCGGAACCCAGGGGCAAACACACAGCTTTTTGCCCCTGGGTTCCGGATCGCGCTCCGCGCGTCCGGAATGACTCTAGGTGTGTAGATCGTCACTGCATCGCTGCGACGATCGCCACGAACAGCGCGTAAAGCGCCGCCATCGCCGCTAGATACCCGCGGGTGATCGTCCCGCGACTGAATCCGCGCCACAGCGCCAGCACGGCCAGCATCGTCACCGCCCCCGCTGCCAGCAGCGTCCGATCCAGCAGCCACGGCGTCCAAAACAAACCAAACGCCGTCGGCACTGTCGCCTGGATCATCATCGCGCCCGAGATGTTGGCAAGCGCCAGCCGGTGTTTGCCCTGCCGCACCCAGATGATCGCGTTCATCGTCTCCGGCAGCTCCGTCGCGATCGGCGACAAGAACAGCGCCAACACTTGCGGCGCTACGCCAAGCGCCGGCCCCAACACGCCGAGCTGATCGACAAAGAAGCGCGACGCAAAAAAGATCACCGCCAGCGCCGCAATCGTCTGCAGCAAAATCATCGCCAGGGGCGGCTCGTCGCCCGCCTTGCGAGCAAGGCTTAGTGGCTCAAGCTCGTTCTCCTCCGCATCGTCACTGCCGGACATCTCGCGCCAAAAATAAAGCGCGTACGCCGCCAGAAACGCGATGCCCAACCACGGCTTCCACGCAAACGCGATCAACCCAACGCCGAGCTTCACCACGAAGATCGACAAGAACCACGCTTGGTCGCGCGCCAGTCGCTTGAAATTCGCGCCGCCGGTCTGCTGCAGCGGCTTCCTGTTCAACAGCAGCGCGAGGCCCACCGTCGCATACGCAATCGTCGCCAGCACCAACGGCCCGCCCAACGCCGCGCCCACGCCCAGGTCGCGATGCGCGTCGTCCTTGGCGAACGCCACCGCGACGAAGGTCACTACGCTTTCCGGCAGCGCCGTGCCGATCGCCGCCAGAATGGTGCCGGTCGCGGTGCTGCCCACCGCCATGCGCCGGCCTAGCCACTCGACGCCGTTCACGAAAAACTCGCAGGCGACATAGATCGCCCCTGCCGCCGCCAGCAGCAGCGCGCCTTCAATCACAACACTTGGCATCGAACGTTCCGAGGGATCGGGCGGCGCGCGCACCAAAGGCCAGACTTCCCCGCCCGATCCATGAGCGGAAGCCTAGCCTTCAGTCTCGCCATGCCAGTAAGGCCGCGTGCGCCATGCCGTCGCCGGCAAGTTTGTTGACGCATGCCCCGCTCAGATGCGGGCGGCTACTCCCCAAAGGACGGGCTCACCTACCCGCGTGCGTGCGCCAAAGCAAGTACGTTACGGCGTCGGGATCAGCGCTGCCACGCCGCCCCAGATCGCGCCCACCAGCAGCACCAAGGTCGCCAACGCCTGAATACCGAAACCGGCGCTGCGGCTCTTCGGGTCCTTCACGTACGAGGTCATGTAGATGATCCGGCCGACGATCCAGATCGCGCCGATGCCGGCGGCGATCGCGTCGCTCCAATACATCGCAAACAGCCACATCACCGGCAGAAACACCGGCAGCCATTCCAGCGTGTTCATATGCACGCGGAAATGCCGCTCGAAGATCGGGTCGCCGCTCATCGCCGGCGCCGGCACATTGTACTTCGCCCGCGCGCGCCCAACGCTA
>DASZWS010000023.1:0-5980 GCA_035546515.1 Vitreimonas sp.
ATCACCGCCACCACGCTGCTATCCTTCATCACCATGCCGATCGCCATTGCGCTGACGCTGCACTGAGGGAACCGCGCGCACGGCTGGCGTAAAACCGAGATCAAGAATGAATGCGGGCGGCGAAGGCGCGCTAACGCCCGCCGAATGGCGCAACCGGGTCGCTGGGGCCGACGTTCATATCTAGGTCCTCGTCATAGCCCGGCGCGTTGGTCGGGTCGGCGACGTAATTTTGCGCGTGGGCGTTCTGCTCAAGCGGGAGCGATGGGCGGTTATCCACAGGCTGCGCCTTGGCGGCGCCCAGGCCGGCCACCACGGCAGCCAAAGCCAAGCCCACCGGCTTGAGCGTCAGTTGGTCATCACGGTTGGGGTGCTTCATCGCGCCCTCCTTGGTTGTTCCCACCATTGAGAACAAAAGCAGTACAGCACCGAGTCCGGGACGGCAATGCGGCGGAAACGAAAATCTTCGTCATGGTCCGGCCACGCTTGCTGCAATGCGGACTCAGGGCTTAACAAGCGCGCATGGCGCAGCGACCGACTGGCGTAGGAAAATCAGAGCCCCGATCGAGCCCCGTTCGTTTCCGTCACAAGCACCTGCTGGCCATTGCCGATCTGGATCGTTTCGAGATCGAGAGCCTGCTGGATCGTGCCGAGGCGTTCGCGCCGCTGGCGGAGAAGAAGATCAAAAAGCTCGACACGTTGCGCGGGCGAACTCTCATAAATTTGTTCTTCGAGAATTCGACACGCACGCAGAGCTCGTTCGAGCTGGCTGGAAAGCGCATGGGCGCTGATGTCGTCAATATGTCAGTGAAGTCCTCGAGCGTCGCTAAAGGCGAGACGCTGATCGACACCGCGACGACGCTGAACGCGATGCGGCCGGATCTCCTCGTCGTGCGGCATGGCTCGTCGGGCGCGGCGGAGCTGCTGTCGCAGAAAGTGGACTGCGCGGTGATCAACGCCGGCGACGGCAAGCATGAGCATCCGACGCAGGCGCTGCTCGACGCCTTCACTATCCGCGAACGCTTGGGAACGATCGAGGGTCTCATCATCGCCATCTGCGGCGACATCGCCCATTCGCGGGTAGCGCGCTCAAACGTGGCGCTGCTGACCATGCTTGGCGCGCAAGTGCGATTGATTGGCCCGCCGACTCTAATGCCGCCGGGCGCGGAGCGCTGGGGCGCAACGGTGTTTCACGACATGCGCCAAGGCCTCAAAGGCGCCGACGTGGTGATGATGCTGCGGGTGCAGCGCGAGCGCATGGACGGCGGCTTCTTCCCATCGACGCGCGAGTTCTTCTGGTTCTACGGACTGGATGACGACAAGCTGAAGCACGCTAAGCCCGGCGCACTCGTCATGCACCCTGGGCCGATGAACCGTGGCGTGGAGATTGATAGCAGCGTGGCTGACAATCCGAACGTCTCGCTGATCGAAACGCAGGTGCGCATGGGGGTGGCGGTGCGCATGGCGGTGCTGGAAGCCCTAGCCGAAACCGGCGCCAATGAGGGCGCGGCATGAGCGTGCGTCCAGTCCTGATCAAGAACGCCAAGCTGATCGATCCGGCAAAAGACAAAGTCGCGGACGGCGCGATCTTGTTCGACGAGAAAATCCTCGACGTTGGCGCGGTCACGAGTGCCCCGGACGGCGCGGAGATCATCGACGCCGGCGGCGCGCATGTTGCCCCGGGCCTGATCGATATGCGCGTGGTGATCGGCGAGCCGGGCGCAGAGCATAAAGAGACGTTCAAGTCCGCGGGCCGCGCAGCGGCGGCGGGCGGCGTCACCACGCTGGTGATGATGCCGAACACCACGCCAGTGATCGACGATCAGAGCTTGGTCGATTTCGTCATCCGCCGCGCACCGGAGCGTACCGGCGGCGTGCGCATCTTGCCGGCGGCGGCGCTGACCAAACATCTCGACGGCGCGCTGATGACCGAGATCGGCCTGCTCGCCGAAGCGGGCGCTGTGTTCTTCAGCAATGGTGACAAGCCGGTTGCGGACAGCCGCATGCTGCGCCGCGCGCTCGCCTATGCGACCGCCTTCAACGCGCTTATCGCCCATCGCCCGGAAGATCCGCATCTGGCCGAGGGTGGCGTGATGCATGAGGGCGAGTTGGCTGCGCGCCTTGGCCTGCCCGGTATTCCGGCTGCCGCCGAACACATCATGCTGGAGCGCGATTTGCGTCTTGCGGAGCTGACCGGCGGGCGGCTGCTGGTGGATATGCTCTCGTCAGCGCGGTCGCTGGAGTCGCTAGCGCGCGCCAAGAAAGCCGGCGTGCGCGTGAACGCGAGCGTGAGCGTGCATCACCTGGTTTTGAACGAAAACGACGTCGACGGCTATCGCACCTTCGCCAAGCTCTCACCGCCGCTCAGGAGCGAAGATGACCGCGTGGCGCTTTGCGGCGCTGTCAGCGATGGACTGATCGATGTCATCGTCTCGGGGCACGACCCTCGCCCGGCCGAGGATAAGCGCTTGCCGTTTGAAGAGGCGGCGCCGGGCGCGGTGGGACTGGAAACCCTGCTCGCCGGCGCGCTCTCGCTGCATCACAAGGGCGAAGCGCCGCTGAACACCATCATCCGCGCGATGACCTTGAAGCCGGCGGAAATCCTCAATCTGCCACAAGGCCGCCTCGCCAAAGGCGCGCCCGCCGATATCATCGAAATCGACATCGGCGCGCCCTTCAAACTGGACTCAGAAACTTTGCGCTCCAAATCCAAGAACACCCCGTTCGACGACAAGCTGCTGCAAGGCAAGGTCAAGAGGACGTTCGTAGCGGGACGCGCGGTGTTCGGAACCTAAGGGGACAAAACCATGCGCAAGACTTTAGCGGCGTTGTTCGCCGCGGTTCTGACGGCAAGCGCGATCACTGCGGCCGCCGCGCAGGAGGAGCGATTTTGGCGTCCACCGAGCGGGGGACAAGCCGAAGGCGAAATCAGCCTCTATCGTCAGAACGGCTTTGCGGGACCGCACATTCGCGTTCAAACGGCGGTGCCGGATATTGGCCGCGACTGGGTGGTGCGGAGCGTGCGCGTCACGCGCGGGCGCTGGCAGCTCTGCACCGGCGTCAACTATACCGGCCAGTGCACAACGGTAACGCAAAGCGTCAGCAACATCATCATCGCCTCACCGATCGTGCGCACGCGTTCGTTGCGGCCGATCGTCGAAAGTCCGCCGGGCGCCGGCGGCGCGGGCCCCTCTTTGCGTGGCATGTCGGCCATGTTCTTCACGCAGCCTTCGTATCACGGTCAACGCATTCCGGCCTGCGCACGCGGCCAAGCCACCGCCGCGTGCGCGCGCAACACCGCGGTCGAGTTTTGCCGCGTGAATGGCTACAGCTTTGTCGGCAATGTCGGGCTGCAGACAGAGCGTGGCAGGGCTTATCTGGCAGACGTCTTGTGTAAGCGCAGCGCCAACTGAGCATGGGGGACCGCATGTCAAAAACATTTCGCACGTTGGGGGCGCTGCTCGTGGTAGCCGCACTCGCGGCCTGCGGCGCCGGTGGACCGCTGGGACCCGGCGGCATCCTCAATCCAGAGCCGGGGCCTGCGCCGCTGCCTCAGAATGGCCCAATCGCCTATACCTGCGCCGACGGCACGCAGCTGATGGTCGATGTAGAGAATAATCAGGCGCGCGTGTCGATCATTGGCGGCCCCTCCATGGTGCTGCCGAGCGCCGGCGGTGCGGACGCACCTTATTATACCAACGGACGTTACGGCGTGCGCGGCGCTGGTGCGAACGTGCAATGGGAGGTGGGTCGTTCCGCACCCGTCGCTTGTCGCGGCGGCTAAGCGCGACTACCTGACGGTTTGATCTCTGCGCCAATTCGGCTATGGGGTCGCTCCCCATATTTTTCCCGAAGGACGTTTGCGTGAGTTCCAAGCACTTCCCCAGTTTGACCGATCGCGCCGCGGAAGCGGCCAAGGCGCGCCAAGCGGCGCTCGAAAAGTTCAAAAAGAAGGCGGAAGACCCGGAAACCGCAAAGCGGCGTCAGGAAATGGCCGAAGCCAGCCTCGCCCGCGACCAGCGTCGCGCCGCGGCGGAAGAAGCGCGGCGCCAGCGCATTGAAGATGAAAAGATCGAAAAGGCGCTGAAGGCCGAGCAAGAGCGCATCGCTGCGAAGAAAGCGGCGATGGAAGCGGCGAAGGCTGCGCTCGAAGCCGCGAAGGCGCAGCGCGAAAAGGAAGCCGACGAGGCGTTTATGCTTCAAGCGCGGCGCGACTTGGCGCTAGCCTCGATGAAGGCGGCCGCGCGCCGGAAGTAAGCGCGGGCTGCCCAAAGCGGGGCGGGTATGCGCATCTTCATAGCAGCTCTGAGTTTGGCGCTTTGCGCGTGCGCGACTGCGCCGCTGACGCCGGTCAATTCCGCGCCGCTCGCCGCCAACCCGTCGCCAGCGATTGAGGTTGGTGCGGACGGCGACGGGGTTTTCGTCACCCTCTCCGGCGGCGGAGCGCGGGCCGCCGCGTTTGGATTGGGTGCGCTGCAGGCGCTGCGCGAAACACGCGACGCCGACGGTCAGCCGCTCACCGATCACATTGCGCTGCTCTCGTCAGTCTCCGGCGGTTCGATCCTGGCCGCCTACTACGGCATCCACGGCCCCGAGGGCCTCGACACATTTCGCAGCGCTTATCTGGACAAGACCTGGGCGCTGCATGTGAGCGCAGCCTGGCCGCTGAATTGGCTGCGTGCGTGGAACGGCGGCTTGAATGGCGATGATCGGCTTGCGGCGTGGCTGGACCGTGAAATTTTTGCAGGCGCACACATGGACGCGTTGTGGCGCGCGGGGGCGCCGCAGGTTTGGCTGAATGCGGCTGACCTGCACAACGGCACGGTGTTCGCGTTCGCGCCGGTTTATTTCGATGGCCTGTGTTCGGACTTGTCGCGCGTGCGCGTTGCCGACGCGGTGGCGGCGTCGATGGCGGTGCCGATCGTGTTCGAGCCGATCCTGCTTCAGCCACAGCATGCAGCGTGCGCACCTCTGCCGTCGTGGGTGGCTGGCGCTCAAGCGCCCGGCGCTTCAGCGCTGGAGCACGCCGCGGCGCGCGCGTTCGCCAGCTATCGAGATGCAAACGCGCTTTCGTACGTACACCTTGTCGATGGCGGCGTGATCGACAATCTTGGCCTCTCCAATTTGGCGCTGGCGCGTGAAACCGCGGGGAACGCGTACGCGCCGTTCTCGCCTGCGGCGGCGGTACGGCTGCGGCGCTTGAGCATTCTCGTCGTCAATGCCGAACCGGTACGTCACGAGACCTACCAGATGCGGCCGGACACGCCGTCGGGACCGCAAGTGGCGGACACCCTCTATGGCGTGATCATCGAAGCGGCGAACCGCATGACCTATGATAATTTCCGCGCCGTGGCGGCGCAATGGCAACGCGATCTGGTTGCGTATCGCTGCGGGCTGGCGCGCGCGGATGTCGCGCGCATCACTGGCGGCGCACCATGGAATTGCGCGGATGTGTCGATTCGGGTCGACATGGTCTCATTCGAAGATGTGGACGCCGCGCGCCGCGACGCCGTCGACAATTTGCCAACCCGCGTATCGCTGCCGCGCGCCGACATTGATGCGCTGATTGCGGCGGGTCACGACGCGACGGCGGCCAACGCGCTGGTGCAAGCGCTCACGCAGCCGGCAATAGCCCGCCCATCGCCAACGCCTTGAACCAGGCGTAGCTGGCCTTGGTGAGCCGCTGCCCGGTGTGACGATCCTGCGCGACGAAGCCGAACTTGGAGCGGAAGCCCTCTTCCCACTCCCAGTTGTCCACCAGCGTCCAATGGAAATAACCGCCGACAGGTGAGCCCGCTTCGATGGCGGCCAACACCGGTTCGAGATGGCGGCGCAGATAGGCGATGCGGAATTGGTCGTTCAGTTGCGCGGGACCATCGCTGAACGGATCAGAGCAGCCGTTCTCGGTGATGATGACTGGCGGGTTGCCGTAGTCGTCGCGCAGACGCTTCAGAATCTCCCACATGCCGGCTGGATCGATCTC
>DASZWS010000024.1:0-5206 GCA_035546515.1 Vitreimonas sp.
CTCGAGCTTCTTCGGGTCGAGGTCAGCGACCGCCGCCAATTCAGCGCGGCCGAGCTCCGCGAAATTGCGGACGAGGTTCGGGCCCCAATAGCCGTAACCGATAACACCAATGCGGATCATTCTGATCAGTCCCCAAAAGTCCCAACAGCGGCGCCCGTGCTCGCGAGCGTCGCCTATTCCCTCTTATCTCTCACGTCGCCGACCACCTTCGCCGGGACGCCGGCGACGATGGCGTAGTCTGGTACATCTTTGGTCACAACCGCGCCCGCGCCCACCAGCGCGTTTGCACCTATCGTGACCCCGCCCATGATGGTCGCGTTTGAACCAATCGAGGCGCGCCGCTTAACCACGGTTGGCACCACCGCCCAGTCCGCTTCGCTTTGAGCCCCACCGTCGTCATTGGTGGCCCGGGGGAAGATGTCGTTGATGAACATCACCCCATGGCCGACGAACACTTCTTCCTCAATGGTCACGCCTTCGCAAATGAAGGTGTGTGACGAAATCTTGCAGCGCTCGCCGATGCTGGCGTTTTTCTGGATCTCCACGAAAGCGCCCACGCGCGAACCGGCGCCCACGGCACAGCCGTAGAGGTTCACAAGCTGTGGGTGATGGATCATCACACCTTCGCCCAGGCGAACACTGTCCGAAATCGGCATCCCAACGTCCCCAAGCGAGCGTCCCCCGGCGCATCGCAAAATCTCTGCCGCAGCATGCTTAATCGGGCCGGCCTTCACCACGTCGAGCCCGACCAAATCGAGCGGCGTTTCTGATCGGGCGGGGGCGTCAACTCCAGCCAATGCAGCGCAAGCGCGAAATTCGCGCCTATTGGGGCTCTAGCTCGATTTCTGGCAAGCCAAATCGCGCTGCTTACTGCTTTGCGGCGCAGCCGTTGCAAGCTTTTGCGCGCCGGCTGGCGTAACATTAAGCGCGCCGGCGGAGACAACGATGGGTGAGGCCCAGCAGCATAAGGCTGAAGCGGCGGTGGACGTGTGCGTCTGCACCTTCCGCCGTACAAGCTTGTGGGACACCCTTGCGTCGCTGGCGTTACAAATTGGCGCGCCGCCGATGCGCGTCATCGTCGCTGACAATGATGATACGCCGTCGGCTGCCGCAGTCGCAGCGCGCGCCCGCGCCGAACTCGGTCTCGATGTTCACTACGTCCACGCGCCAGCGCGCAACATTTCGATTGCCCGCAACGCCTGCCTGGAAGCTGCGACCGCCGACCTGGTCGCCTTTATCGACGACGACGAGATCGCGGTCCCCACCTGGTTAGCGGCGTTGGTGTCCGGCATCACAAACTACGGCGCGGTCTTCGGCCCAGTGCCTGCGCGCTATCCACCCGACGCGCCGGCGTGGGCCGAAAAGGGCGACTTTCACAGCACACGGCCGGTGATCCTGGCCGGTGGCGACATTCGTACGGGCTATTCCGGCAATGTGCTGCTGCGGCGCGGCGCCATCGGTGACTTGCGTTTCGACCCGGCATTGGGTCGCGTCGGAGGCGAAGACACTGTATTTTTCGCCCTTCTGTACAACCGCGGCGTGAAGTTGAACTTTGCGCCGGAGGCGATTGCATCGGAAGATGTGCCTGCCAACCGGCTCAATCTGCCGTGGCTGTTGCGGCGTTCGTTCAGAACCGGACAAACCGCGGCGCGCACGGCGCAATTGCGTGGCCAGAGCGCGCCGGCAATCGCCATGCTTTCAACCGCAAAGGCCGCCTATTGCGGCGCCGCCGCGCTGCTGACGGCCTGGTCTCCCGTCCGTGTCCGTCGCAACTTGATCCGCGGCGCGCTTCATGTGGGTGCGCTCGCCAAAGTGTTGGGCGCAAAGGATCTGACTATGTACGGGGCCGCAAGCCCAGCCGCGCCGCAATCGGTTCGCTCAACAAGCGCAGCGCAGAAGGGCGTTTGATTGCAGCGCGCGCCACAGCGCCGGCGTCGCGCGCCTTCAATGCGGCGACTAGGTCAATAAAGCTGAGCGCGTCCAGCAAATTCCGCCGGCGCAGCGCTAAAGCCGCCGCGAGTGCCTCATCTGCGCCCGGATCAATCCGGTCGAGCGCAGCGATCATGGCCTCGATCGTCTCCGGCTTCTGACGATGCGAGATGGAGCCGTGGCGCTTGCGATAGTGGTACCAAGCCTCGGGATAGAGCCGAAGGCGTGCGCCGCGGCTCAGCAGCTGAGTCATGAGTTGCGCATCTTCGCCAATGTGCAAAGCCTCGTCATAACGTAGCGCATCACCGAAAGCCGCGCGCCGGAAGATCGGCTTCAAGTAGCCCAGGCCGGCGCTGCCATTGTCGGCGTCGACATAGGCGGCGGCGCTGATCCATTGCGGCGCGCGTGCAAATCGCGCCGGCAAATGCAGCCGCTTTTGTTCGGGCGCGTCATCGTAGAAGTTGAGGAGATTGTCAGCCGCGAGGTCGGCGCCATCGGCTTCGGCGCGGTTGATAAGGCCTTCTAAGCGCTCGGCGTCGATGTGATCGTCATTGTCGACGATGGCGACCCAGGCGCCGCGCGCGATCGCCAGCGCGCGATTGCGCGCAATTGCCGGCCCGCCGCGCGTTTCGCTCGTGAGGAGAACCAGCCGTGCGTCGCCCGCTGCCGCGTTGCGCGCGATATATAGGCTGTCGTCTGTCGAGGCGTCGTCGCTGACGATTAATTCGAGCGCCGGCTCGGTTTGGCGCAGCACGGACTCCACCGCCGCGGCGATGTGCGCCGCACCGTTATAGTTGGCCATGATGACCGACACCCGGATGGCGGCGTCATTCTTGCTCATGCGTGTTGTGTCTTATTCCTCGCCGACGGCGGGTGCTGCTGCAAGTTCTGCTCCGCAACTGCGGCCGGTCGGGGAACCGCATTGCCACGCCAGATGCCGACGCCTAAGCCAAGTCGCATGAACATGCTCGGCTTGTTCTCCCGAACGCACGACGCGTCAGCCAAATTCCCCGAAGGACGGGTGGGCTTTGCCATCGGCGATGTTCACGGCCGCGTCGATCTCTTGGAAAAGCTTTTGGCCCGGTTGGAGGCTCAAGCCGGCGCCGACACGCGTGAAGGCGTCGCGCCGGTCGTTGTCTTTCTCGGCGATTATGTGGATCGCGGCCCGGATTCGCGTGGCGTCATCGACCTGATCCTGTCCGGCCGCCCACTGGGGTATGACCGCCGCTTTCTACGCGGCAACCACGAACAGGCCATGATGGCGTTTGCCGCCGCGCCGCTCGAGAACCGTGCGTGGCTTCTGCAGGGCGGGGCGGAGACGTTGATGTCGTATGGCGTGAAGCCGCCGTCGCCGTTGAATGCTACCGAGGCCGATTGGGTCCAGGCGGCCGCGGACCTCAATTCGGCGTTGCCGGCTGAACACCGCGTGTTTTTCGAGGGCCTCGAGCGCTACGTCGAAATGGGCGATTATGCCTTCGTCCACGCCGGCATCGACGCGGCCAGGTCGCTCGAAGATCAAACCGACGACGATCTCTACTGGAGCCGGCAGCGTTTCCTGAATTCCAAGCGGCGCTTTTCGCACCGCGTCGTGCACGGCCATACCCCGGTGGCGACCCCCTACGCGGACGCCCGCCGGGTGGGGGTGGATACCGGCGCCTACGCATCCGGAACCTTGACCGCTGCCCGGTTTGAGGGCGAGGCGGTGGACTTTGTTTCAGTCTCGGATCGGGGCGCAGAGGTCCCTCCTAAGCGTTGAAAGGAAAGGTCCAGGCGCGACGCCTGCGCCGCTTGTTCAGTGCCCCGGTGCAGTCTAGACACCGCTCACCAACGAGGAGAGCACGGGATGGCGCAGGCCACTACGCAGTCGACAGGCGGAATGGACATTCAAGACCAGCGCGAGACCTTTCATGGCTTTCTCGTCGCCACAGTTTGGACCTGCGTTCACATCGCCCAGTTTGTGGCCCTCGCGACGCTGGCTTTCGCCATTGGCGCCGGTTGGTGGTCAGGGGTCGTTGTTTTCATCGTTATCGGCGTTGTGGCGGGCTTGGTGTTCAAAATGTCCGGCGTTTACTGGGCAGCCCAAGTCGCGCAGTGGGTGCTGATCATTCTGGGCGGTTTGATCGTGCCGGCCTTGGCCGGCCTGATGGGCTGAGCCGTTGCGGATCGCCGTTCTCAAGGAGAGCGCGCCCGGCGAGACACGGGTCGCGTGTATGCCAGACACGGCGAAGAAGATTGTCGGACTTGGCCACACCGTGGTCGTTCAGTCCGGCGCCGGCGCGAGTGCAAGCGCCCCGGACGAGCAGTTCAAAGCGGTGGGCGCGGAGATTGCTGCCGACGGCGGCATCGGCAGCGCCGATCTTGTCGTGAAGGTGCGCAAGCCCACGGACAGCGAAATTGGCGCGATGAAGGCTGGCGCAGGCTTCGCGTCACTGCTTGAGCCCTACGGCGACAAGGCCGCGATCGATGCGCTCGCCAAGGCCAAGATCAGCGCGCTGGCGATGGAATTCATTCCACGCATAAGCCGCGCCCAATCCATGGATGCGCTCTCCAGCCAAGCCAATCTCGGCGGCTATCGCGCCGTGATCGAAGCCGCTGAGCTCTACGGTCGCGCCTTTCCGATGATGATGACGGCCGCCGGCACCGTTGCCGCCGCCAAAGTGTTCATCATGGGCGTTGGCGTCGCCGGTTTGCAGGCCATCGCCACCGCGCGCCGCCTCGGCGCCGTCGTCAGCGCCACCGACGTGCGCCCGGCGACGAAGGAGCAAGTAGCTTCGCTCGGCGGCAAGTTCGTCGCCGTCGAGGACGAAGAATTCAAGCAAGCCGAAACCACCGCCGGCTACGCCAAGCCGATGAGCGCAGAATATCAGGCCAAACAAGCCGCGCTCGTCACCGAACACATCGCTAAGCAGGATATCGTCATCACCACAGCGCTGATCCCAGGCCGGGCCGCGCCGGTGCTGGTCACCGAAGCGCAAGCCAAGTCGATGCGCCCGGGTTCGGTGATCATCGATCTCGCGGTGGCGCAGGGCGGCAACTGTCCGCTCTCGAAACCGGATCAGCTGGTGGAAGTGAACGGCGTGAAAATTATGGGCTTCACCAATCTGCCCGCGCGTCTGCCCGCGGACGCCTCATCGCTCTACGCCCGCAACCTGCTGGCGCTGTTGCCGCTCCTGACCAACAAGGACAGCAAAGCCTTCGAACCCGCCTGGGACGACGAGATCATCAAAGGCGCGCTGGTCACCAAGGGCGGGGCGGTCGTGCATCCTGGCCTTGCGCC
>DASZWS010000025.1:0-2439 GCA_035546515.1 Vitreimonas sp.
CGCCGCACGCTTGGTGCCGACGAACAGCACGCGTCCGCCGCCGGCGGCGACTTCGCGCACCTTCACCAGCGCCGCATGCAGCAGCGGCACGGTTTGCGACAGGTCAAGAATGTGGATGTTGGACTTTTCGCCGAAGATGTATCGATCCATCTTCGGGTTCCAGCGGTGGGTCTGGTGTCCGAAATGCGCGCCGGCTTCCAAGAGCTGACGCATGCTGAATTCTGGCAGTGCCATGAGGTTCGTTTCCTTTTCCGGTTTGCCGCCGCGGGAGAGACCGGGAAAACCCGGACCGGATGGAGGAAACGGCCGCTTTTAGACCGCCCCGCCGCTCCCGCGTGCGAAGTGAGGCGCGGGATATAGGGGGAACGGCCCGGGGAGGCAAGCCAACGGCGGCGGTCCGAGCTATCCAGGGCGGCAGGACTGCCAGCCTCGGCCGCCACCTCCAGGCAATCTCCTAGACTTCTTCAAGCCCCAGGACCGGCGCGGCGCTATTTCTGTGACGGCCGGGGAGCTTGAGATGCAGGACGTCGACTATCTCATCATTGGCGCGGGCGCCGTCGGCATGATCTTCGCCGATCAGCTCCTCACCGAGACCGATGCGACCATCGCCATCGTCGACCGCCACGCCGCACCCGGCGGCCACTGGAACGACGCTTACCCGTTCGTGCGCCTGCACCAACCCGCCACCTACTACGGCGCCGGCTCCCGCCCGGTTGGACGCGACCAGATCGACGCAACCGGCCTCAACGCCGGCCTCTATGAATTGCCGACCGGTGCAGAGGTTCGCCGGTACTTTGCCGATCTGATGCGTGAGCGCTTCCTTCCGTCAGGCCGCGTTCAATACTTTCCAGAGTGCAATTACGGCGGCGGCGGCGTCTTCACCGCGGGCGGCGGCGAGCGCCATCGCATCGGCTTCCGCAAGCTGGTCAACGCCACCTTCTTCAAGACCGGCGTCCCCTCCACGCGCAAACCCGCCTACGAAATCAGCGCCGGCGTCAGCGTCGTCGCGCCGAACGCGCTTCCCGAACTCAACACCACCGGCGCGCATTTCGTGTTGCTCGGCGCCGGCAAGACCGCAATGGACGCGGCAAGCTGGCTGCTTACCAACGGGGTACCCGCCATCGACATCACCTGGGTCAAGCCACGTGAAGCCTGGCTGATGAACCGCGAAATGGTGCAGCCCGGCGACGCCTTCTTGCATCGCACGCTCGGCGGCTACGCCCTGCAACTCGAAGCCGCCGCAGCAGCGAAGGATTTGCCCGACCTGTTTGCGCGTCTTGAGGCGGACAACCAGCTGCTGCGCATCGATCGCACCGTGCAACCCACCATGTATCGCGGCGCCACCATGACGCCGTCCGAGGTCGAACTGCTACGCACCATCCAAGATGTCGTCCGCCGCGGTCATGTGCGCCGTATTGAGAAGGAGCGCGTTGTCTTTGAACACGGCGCGCTCGCGCGCCACGCCGACACCATCTACGTCGATTGTTCGGCCAATCCGTTGAACGATCGTCCGCCGACGCCGGTGTTTGACGGCCCGCTCATCACACCGCAAATCGTGCGCGCCCAACTCGTCAGCTTGAGCGCCGCCGCGATTGCGCACGTCGAGGCGGCATACGCAACTGACACGGAGAAGAACGCGCTTTGCGCCCCCATTCCGGCGGCGCTCACAGATACCGATTGGGCTTCTGGAACGCTTGCGGATTTGCGCGCCACGGAACGCTGGAGCGGCGACCGCAACATGCGCCAATGGAGCGCCGCGCATCGACTTACCGGGTTCGGCACGCGCCTCCCCGACGACCCCGAAGCGCAAGCCATCCGCCGCCGCATCAAAGACGCGCGTCCGCAGGCAATGGCCAATCTGGAGCGGTTGCTCGCTTCACCTGTTGGATAGTTTTGGTTCAATCCAACACCCAACCGCGCAAATCGCGTTTCGCTTCAACACCCGGACCAAAATCAATCCGACCGGCTTGCGCGTTGCCGCATACTCGTACGCACATGTCCGAGCCGACCTTCCCACCCGATCACCGCAATGCGCCCATCGACCTCTGGCGGCGCATGCGCGAGTTTCTGTGCGAATGCTTCGGCCTCTTCGGCGAGCCGCAAGAGCTGGCGGACCGTCACACCCTCCTCTTCAAAGACTACAAACTCATCCTCCCCTGGCTCCGCGCCGCCGAAGCGCTCATCCGCCGTCTGCTGCTGATCGAAGCCGCGTTGCTAGAACCGAACTCTTCCCCCGCACGCGGGGGAAGTGGATCGCGGCAACTTGTCCGCCGAAGCTCGAAGAGCGACGGCGGAAGCCGCGAGACGAAGGGTGAGGTTCAGGATCAAGCGCAATATGGCGCCAACGCCCTCGACCTCACTAACCCAGACTCATGGCGCGTGAGCTTCCGCGCCATCGCATCTTCCCCCGCCTGCGGGGGAAGTGGATCGCGGCAACTT
>DASZWS010000026.1:0-12637 GCA_035546515.1 Vitreimonas sp.
GATCTTCTTCCGCTTAGTGGCGCGCGCAGCCATCATCGCCGCTTCAGCGCAGGCTGTGGAGCCGTCGTACATGGAGGCGTTGGAGACCTCCATGTCGGGAGCATCGCAACTTGTGACTGAAACTCGTACAGCGCCTGCAGCGTGCCCTGCGCGATTTCCGGCTGATACGGTGTGTACGCGGTCAAAAATTCACTGCGCTGAATGATGTGATCGACCGTCGCCGGCACGTGATGGCGATAAGCGCCGGCGCCAAGGAAGAACGCGGTTCGCCCCGCGGGCGTGTTCTTCTCCGCCAACGCCAGCATGTGGCGATGCACCTCCATCTCGCTCTGCACCTTTGGCAGATCGACGAGATCCTTCAGCAGCGCGGCCTTCGGCACGTCAGCATACAACGCGTCGACCGACGTCACGCCGATCGTGCTGAGCATTTCTTTGCGGTCAACATCGGTAAGCGGGAGATATCTCATATGGCGCAGACCTCGAAACCAAACACGCCCCCTTCCCCCTTGCGGGGAAGGGGTAGGGGAAGGGGGGCGATCAGCTGCCGCGCACGCTTCAGAATCGAGCGCTGCGCGTTTGCTTGAAAACGAGCGAATCCCGTCATCAAAGACCCTTCACGTAGTCAGCGTAGGCGGCTTCATCCATCAGCGCGTCGATCTCGGCTTTGTTCGACGGCTTAATTTTCACGAACCAACCGTCAGCTTCCGGCGCTTCGTTCACCAACTCTGGCTTGTCGGAAAGCGCGCCATTCGCGGCCACGATCTTGCCGCTGATGGGCGCATACACATCGGAAGCGGCTTTCGCGCTTTCAACCGTCGCCATCGTGTCGTGCGCGGCGAAGTCTTTGCCCTCGCCCGGCACTTCGACGAACACCACGTCGCCGAGCTGTTCAACCGCGTAAGCGGAAATGCCGATGACGGCGACGTCGCCTTCCATCCGCACCCACTCATGATCTTTGGTGTACCGGGTCATGGCTTCTTCCTCTCAACCTTTCTTGGGGCGGTAGTAACGGTGCGGGACGAACGGCATCGGCACGATGGTGGCCGCGCGGGGCACGCCGCGCACCATCAGGTCGACCGTGTGGCCGGGCGTGGCGTGTTCGGTTTCGACATAGCCCATCGAGATCGGGCCATTGAGGATCGGCGAGAAGCCGCCCGAGGTCACAACGCCGATGGTCTTGCCGTCCTTCATGATCTCGACGCCCTCACGCGCCGGCGCGCGATCGTTGGGGCGAATGCCGACACGCTTGCGCGACGCGCCTAGGTCCCACTCCCGCAGGATGCGCTTCGCGCCTGGAAAATCGCCGGCTTCGCGGCGGCGCTTTTGGATGGTCCAGTTCAGGTCCGCTTCGATCGGCGAGGTCGTTGGATTGAGATCGTGGCCATAGAGGCAAAGCCCCGCTTCCAACCGCAGCGAGTCCCGCGCGCCCAAGCCAATCGGTTTCACTTCCGCATGCGCCAGCAACGCGTTGGTCAGGTCAGTGGCGTGCTCGGCCTTCACCAGAATCTCGTAGCCGTCTTCGCCAGTGTAGCCCGAGCGCGTAACCGTCAGCCGTCCGAAGCGCTGCGTCTCCAAACGCCGCACCGTCATGAATCCCGCGTCCGCCAATTCCGGCGCGATCACTGTGCTTGCAACTTGGGCCGCACTTGGCCCCTGCAGCGCCAGCAAGCAGCGATCATCGGCGCGCACCAAATTGGCTTCGTCTTTGGTCGTCGCTTCGATCAGCGCCCAGTCTTCGTTTTTGCAGCCGGCGTTGACGACAATATAGAGATCGCCAGCCGCTGCGCCTTCCGCCGGACGCGCAATCATCAAGTCATCAAGGATGCCGCCCTCGTCGTTCAGCAGCATCGTGTAGCGGACCTGCCCCGCCTTGAGCCCCTGGATGTCCGCAGGCACAAGCCGCTCGATCAGCGCCGCCACCTTCTTATGCGCCGCATCGCCCTCAAGCCCATGCCCCTTCGGCAAAGCAAAAAAGCACGGCCCCATGTGCGAGACATCAAACAAGCCGGCGTGCTCGCGCGTCCAATTGTGCTCGGCGATCAAGCCTTCGAATTGGATCGGCATGTCGTAGCCGGCGAAGTCCGCGAACTTCGAGGTGCGCGCGCGCCAGACGGCATCGAGCGGCAGCTTCTTCAGGTTTCCGGCGTCGGCCATATTCATCCCAGGATTGCGCGGCGCATGCAAAGCCGCATGCAGCCCCCGCTGTCCTGGCGCCTGAGAGATTTACTCCTTCGGCGGCCGCATCCCTGAAGGCGGGCACGGCTCTTTCCAGCGTGTTCATCCCCCCACGGTCCGGTTCCCTGAGAGTTTCCGGGGCGGTTGCTCCTTCGGGGACAGCCTTATTCGCTGCTCTCTCCCGCGGGGTTCAAATGTCTGGCCGGACAGGGGCGACTCGAACCGTCGGCCCTGCTCCGTTGGCGCGGAAACTGGTGTGGCGGCGGTAGAGAGTCAATCAGCGGAACTGGAGGACCGCCTCGCCCTTTAGGATGGCGTCTATTTCGGGGGCATATTTGGCCCCGGACGCATCGTGAAGGTCCAACCCAGCGTAGAGTCTAAGCGGCGCCCGCGAACCCTTGCGCGCACGCACGATCACCCGTTTAGCAGGCTCGCCGGCGCGCGGCCGGATGGGGATAACTTCCGCGCCGCCGAGCCGCCCCTCAAGTGCGGCGACAATCTCGCCCAGCTTCGTGGCGCGATGGATCAGCGTCAGCGCCGCCCCACCCGTGAGGCGATCTGCGAGCGCGGCGATCCACGCATCAACCGAAGCCTCGCTCACGTGCGCGTAATGACGTGCAGGCGCAGGTGCGTGACCTTCGCCATCTGCGTCGAACGGCGGGTTGCAGAACACGCCATCGAACACGCCGACATCCATCACTTTTTTCAGCACGTCGCCTGTTACGATTTCCGCGCGATCGGACATCGCGTTCATGGCGACATTTTCGCGTGCAATTGATGCGATGTTCGTATCGCGTTCGACTCCGACCAGTTTGGTGTTCTCGCTGCGTACGGCAACGGCGAGCAACGCCGCGGCGACACCACAGCCAGCTTCCATCAGACGCATCTGCGGCGCCGCTTCTACTGCGGCTGCGAGCAGCAGCGTGTCGACATTGACGCGGTAACCGCGCGCCGGCTGACGCACGCGCACGCGCCCATTCAAAATGGCGTCATCGGTCACGCCTTCGGACATTTTCGATGCGACCCTTTCGCCACGGCTGGTCAACCAAGCTTGACCCGTGCTAGGCGCGCCAGCATCGTTTTCAGTGAAACAAGGTCAAGGGGAGCTCTTTGCCGCCGGCCATCGGACAAGCCAAGGAAGCCGGTACGCCGAATGCGGTGGACCGCCTGGCGGCGCTGTTGGCCGAAGACCTGACCGCGGTCGATGCGATCATCCATCACTACATGGCAAGCCCGGTTGGGGTGATCCCCAATCTTGCGGCCTACCTTGTCGACGCTGGCGGCAAGCGCATTCGTCCGCTGATCACGCTCGCCGCGGCGCGCCTTCTCGGCGGCGGTGGCGACGGGCCGCGAAAACTGGCCGCGGCGGTCGAGTTCATTCATTCCGCCACGCTGCTGCACGATGACGTGGTTGACGACTCCACCATGCGGCGCGGCAAGAAATCCGCCAACATCGTCTGGGGCAATGCGTCGAGCGTTCTGGTCGGCGATTTTCTGTTCGCGCGCTCCTTCAACCTGATGGTCGAAACCGGCGACCTGATGGTGCTCGATATCCTCGCCCGCGCCGCCAGCATCATCGCCGAAGGCGAGGTCATGCAGTTGGCCGCGGCCAACGACGCCGAAACCACGCGCGAACGCTACATGGAGATCGTCGGCGCTAAGACGGCGGCACTGTTTGCAGCGGCCGCAAAAGCCGGCGCCGTCGCCGCAGGACGCCCGGGCGCTGAAGCAACAGCGCTCGAAATCTACGGCCGCGAACTCGGTCTCGCGTTTCAGCTCGTTGACGATGCGCTCGACTATGGCGGCGCCTCCGCGGTCATGGGCAAAAACACCGGCGACGATTTCAAGGAAGGAAAAGTCACCCTTCCTGTCGTGTTCGCACGCGACGCCGGCGACGAAGCCGAGCGGGCGTTCTGGCGCCGTGTCATGGGCGGCGAACGCAACGACGACGACTTCCACCGCGCCGTCGCGCTGATCAAACGTCACGACGCCCTCGCCAAGACGCTCGACGCGGCGCGCGATCACGCCGACCGCGCGGCGGCGGCGCTGAAAACCCTGCCCGCCAACGCCTATCGCGACGCCCTTACTGACCTCGCCGCCTTCGTGATCGAGCGCGGCAGCTAGATTTCGGCGATGCCGCGCTTCATCGCAGCGCTGCGAATCCGCGCCGCAACCACAACGAAGATCAGCGTCAGCACCAAGAGCGCAATCGGCGGCCACATCTGCGAAGCGTCGAACGCCACCACGAGCCCAACCGCGCAACAACCGGCGGTGACCAGCCAATAGGTCAGCGAAACCCGCCAATGCGGCCAACCGGCGCGCGTGGCGATCTGATAGATGTGCTCGGAATGCCCCTCCAGCATCGAGCGCTTCTTCGAGAGCCTGTAAATCAGCGTCAGCGCTGCATCGGCGATCGTGGGTAGAAACACCAGCGCCGGCACGAACGGCGAGAGCCCCGTGCGCCGGATCACCAGCAATGAACACAGCGCCGCTAGCGCGCCGACAAACAGCGCGCCTGAGTCTCCCGCAAACAACCTTCCTTTCGGAAAATTCCAAACCAGGAATCCCAGCAAAGCGCCGGCAGCGCTGAAGCCGATCCCTGCCGCGGCCGGCGAGCCAAGCAGCATCGCGATCACGCCAAGCGTTGCGAGACCGATGGCCATCATTCCCATGGCCAGCCCGTTGGCGCCGTCCATGAAGTTGGTGAAATTGACCATGGCGAAAATCCACACCGCGCTGCCGATCAGCGCGCCGGGATAGCTGAAGCGCAGCGTCGCAAACCCGAACGGCAGTTTGTGCGCGGGACCGATCGCGTACGCCGCCAACAATGTGATGGTCAAAAACAACAGCGTCTTGATCCGCGGCCCGAGCGGACGCGCGTCGTCATAAAAACCGATGGCCAGAAAAGCGTAAGAGAAGAACGCCACCGACGTTAGCAGGCGCGTGCCCTGCGCGGTCACCGCTTCTTGCCAAACATCGGCGGCAAGCGCCAAAGCTATCAACGCCGCTGCAAAGCCCGAGGCGATGCCGATACCGCCCGATGTCGGCGTCGGCGCGCGATGCGATTTGCGCCTGACGTTTGGCGCATCGATCGGTCCTGCACCGATCATGCTGGCGCAAACGATGCCGCTGACCAGTGCAGCGAGAGCGGCGACGGCGAACAGTTCCATCAACGCTCCCGACCGTGCCTCAGCAGCACCGCAGCGCTGCTACGAGCCCCGCCCGCACCCGTCAAGCGGCGTTGAGAACCGTAGGCACGACCCACCAATTCGGCCTTTGCGCGACGACGCGCGCGGCAAGTCCTACGGCGCTGTCACGATCTTTCACCAGCGCAAAGCACGTGGCGCCACTACCCGAAACATTCGCGTACTGAACTGCGTGGTCGTCGCGCAAAAGTGCGATCACGCGATCGATTTCCGGAAGAATTCCGGCAGCGGCGCGCGCAAGATCGTTGCCGCGACCCGCCGCGTCGCGCGCGACGTGCTCAAAATCACGCCAATCCGGCGCGGCCGTCGACGAAAACGCGCGGCCCATGCCGGCGCTGTCGAACGACTTATAGACCGCGGCCGTCGCCAACGGCATGCGCGGATTGACCAATACAGCGTGCAATGCCGGCGCATTGAGCGGCGCGAGCTTCTCACCAACGCCAGTCATCCAGCACGCACGCGCGCGAACGCATGCGGGAACGTCGCCGCCGAGCGTGGCAGCTCTGTGCTCCAGATCACTTTCACTTAAACCCAGCGCCCACAGCTGATTCAACGCCCTGAGTGTCGCCGCGGCGTCAGCGGAGCCGCCACCGATGCCGGACGCGACGGGAAGGTTCTTCGTCAACCGCAACGACGCGCCGCTTCGCGCGCCAAGCGATCGCGCTGCCGCCAGCACCAGATTGTCCTCATCAGCGCGCAGCCCGTTTGCGAACGGACCATCGATCGCAAGCGACAACGTATCCGCCGGAGATGCTTCCACCCAATCGCCGACATCGGCGAACACAACCGCGCTTTGCAGCGGATGCAAACCATCCGCGCGCGGCGCGCCAACCTCCAGCGTGATATTGATCTTGGCCGGCGCAAAAACCCGGACGCTCATCGCCGCGCCGGATGATTGACAGCCGCCGCTGGCAAACCGTGCGCCAGCTTCGCGCGGATCGCATCCGCGTCATCGGGCGATTGCGCCAGCGCATGATTCCACTGGAAGCGCGCCTCTGTGCGGCGTCCAACGCGCCAATAAACATCACCCAGATGTTCGTTGAGCGTCGCGTCGCCGGGATCGATCTGCACCGCGCGCTCCAACGCGTCCAGCGCGCGCGGGTAATCGCCCATGCGGTAGTACGCCCAACCCAAGCTGTCGACGATCGCCGCCGAATCCGGGCGCAACGCCACAGCACGCTGGATCATGCCGAGCGCTTCCTGCAGGCGCACGCCCTGATCGATCCACGCATAACCCAGGTAATTCAGCACATCGGGTTGATCGGGCGACAACGCCAACGCGCGTTGCAGATCAGCCTCGCCGTCAGCAACGCGATCTGTCCGCATCAGCACTGCGCCGCGCGCGAAATAAAGCCGCCAATCATCCGGATGCGCTGTGATCAGCGTTGAATACACGCCTTCCGCCGCATCGTAGCGGCCGAGCTGGCGGTAAATGTCGCCAAGCGCACGCGTCGCCCGCACATCGCCGCTCGCCGCTGCTTGTTGCGCCAACGTCACCGCGTCGTCGCCGCGCCCCTCATCAACCAGCGTCCACGCTTCCATAACGCGCGCGCTGCTGGCGTACGCGGACGCCGCCGGTATGGCCTGCAGCGTTTCGATGGCGCGATCGGCGTGACCGAGCCGCGCTTGTTGTGTCGCCGCAGCGATGCGCGCGGCGTCGAGCGTCGGGTCCAGCATTTGCGCCAATGTCAGAGCGATCAAGCCGTTGGCGGAATCTGACTGCTGAAAATAGATCGCCGAGACACCATAGAGCCCGATCGCTGCCGCGCGCGCTGGCGTAAGCGCCGCCGCAGCAGGGCTTTGGCCTGCAGCCAAATGCGCCGCCGCCGCCACGATCTCGGGATTGCCCGCATTGGCGCTGTCGCTCAGCACCGCGCCAGCTTGTTCGCCAGCGCCGGTGCGCGCCAGCAGATCGGCGTGGCGCACAATCGCCTGCGGCAGCCACAACCCGCCCTCCGCTGCGCTCGCATACGCCTGCAACGCCTCAGCGTTGCGGCCTGCGAGATCGTACGCCATCGCCTGTTGCGCATTGAGCAGACTGCCAAACGGCCGCACCGTCAGCAGCGGACGCAAATCGTCATCGATCACATCAGCCTGACCCTGCCCAGCCTTGGCCCACATCCCCAGGATCGCCGCGGCAAATTCTTGCGCACCGCCGCCACGCACCGCGGCCAGCTCGCGCGCCGCATCGCGAAAATGCCGCGCACTCAGATCGTCGGCGCCGCGCAACAGCCGCGCATAGGGTGAGGTCGTGTCTTCCGGCGCACTGCGCACAATGCGGCGTCCGCGCTCGATATCGCCTGCGGCAAGCGCCGCCGACACTGCGCCGTCAAGCAAGTCCTGGTCGTGCGGCGCGCGTATGAGCGCCGCTTGGTAGCGCTCCGCGGCAGCGGCATAGTCGGCATTGAGATTGGCGACGCGCCCCACCAGAAAGTCGGCGTAATCAGCCCGGCCAACTGGCGCCGGGGGCTGACTGTCATTGGTGGTGGTCGCGCAGGCGGCGAGCGCGACGCACGCCGCCCACGCAAGTTTGCGGATCACGTGTCCTGCCGTTGCGCCGGGCCATCCGGCACATCGACGTGTGGCAGATCGCGCCGGCGCGGCGCCGGCGTCGTCAGCCCATGCGCCACCTTTTGCTCGAGCGCCCGCTGGCGCGGCACATCCGGGTGCGCGGCGAGCGCCTGCGTCCAGGAATTGCGCGCGTCCTCGCGGCGGTTGAGACGCCAGTAGATGTCGCCAAGGTGATCGAGCACTTCGGCATTCGGATCACGCACTGCCAGCGTGTTGGCGCGTTCGTCGAGTACGCGCGCGGCGTCGAAATAGCCGTAGAGATAATAGGCCCAGGCCAAGCTATCGATCACTGCGTAATCAGTAGGTCCGAACGCGTAACCGCGCGTCAGCAGGCGATAGCCTTCTTCCAGACCTTCCGGATGCTGGATCAGCGCATAGCCCAGCGCATTGATGCGCAACACCGAATCCGGCTGCTCGGCGAACAGCCCGCGCGCGACTTGGATGCCATCATGCCAGGCCGTCGGATCATCCATCAGGATTGAGACGTACAAGAGCCGCGTGTCGACGCCCTGATCGAGCGTGTAGGCTTGCCGCATGTCCGCGGTCGCCGCCGCGTAATTGCCGGCGAAGCGGTTGGCGTAGGCGCGATACCCCAGAATATCGGCGCGATCCTTGGCCTCTTGCGTCATGCCAAGCGCAGCATTGTAAGCGGTCAGCGCCAAGTCCGTACGCCCGGCGCGGCGATACACATCCGCCGCCGACGCGACGATCGACCAGCGGCCATTGGCGTTGGCTTGCGCGTGCTGGGCTGCGGCGACAGCGGCGTCGTTATTCTTGCGGTCAATGGCGAGCCCTGCACGCAGAATGTCAGCGTCAGGCGCGAACACGCTATCGGCCGGCATCTGATCGATCACGCGCTGGGCGCCGTCCAAACCACCCGCCTGTTCAAGTTGTTGCGCCGCGTAGAGACGCCAATCGCTCGCATCGGGCGCCAGCAGCACGCCGAGCTGCAGCAGCGCCGCACCCGACGACGACGGCAACCCCGGCGATGGATCCTGCCGCTGCAGCATCGAGGCAAGGCTTTCGGTCTGCGTCAGATACTCCGACAAGAAGAGCATCCACCGCCCGGCCGCCGACTTGGCGTCGAGCGCTGGCTCCAATGGCTGCTGGCCGGCCGCGAGGCGGCGCATGTTTTCCTGCACGTCGGCTGAGCGCGGCACGAACTGATCGACAATGCCATAGAGACGCCGCGCTTCGTCGCGATTGCCCAAGCGGTGATTGACGATCGCCGCGCGATACACCGCCTGCGCCACCCGCGGCCCCGCGAGCTGGCGCTGCAACTCGTCCATCGATGTCGCTTCAGTGGTGCTCGGCGGCGTCAGATCCAGCTTGCCGAGCATGGTTGCATAGACGCGCGCCGCGTCCTGCAAGCGTCCGCCCGCTTCGTACACGAGCCCGCGCTGCACATCCGGCAACGGCGCCGGCAGATTGTCGCCGCCCGCTTCGACGCGCTGCACGCCCTGCTGCACTTTGCCTTCGGCCGCCAGCAGGAACGGCTCCAGCATATCGCCGAGACTGCCCTGCACGCCGCCGGGCGCGTTGGCGAGCGCGGTGCGCGCTTCTTGCAACTGATTGGAGGCCAGATCGTCGGCAAACACCAACGCCGTCCACAACGGCGTCTGATCGCCGGTCGCCAACTCGCGCCGCGCTTCTTGGACAAGATAGTCGACGTCGGCGGCGAGCAGCGCATCGGAGGTGTCGCTATAGGTGCGATCCGGCGCCGGGTTCGGCGGTGACGTCACCCGCAGCTGCGCCGACGTTTGCGGCACGTTGGCGGCGGCGGGCTGAGTTGTCGCGGCTGCGGCGGCGGCTGGCGTGCCCGCGGCGTTCGCCGCCTCTGTCAGGGTGAAACAGGCTGCGGCTGCGCTTGCCGCCAAAATCGCCCATCGTTTCGACCGCATTGTTCGTCACCTTTCTTCCGCCGCTTGATTTCAAGCTGCTCCGGCGGAGTTTCACTTCACATGTTGGCGTAGTTAGGACCGCCGCCGCCTTCAGGCGTGGTCCAGACTATATTCTGGCTCGGGTCTTTGATGTCGCACGTTTTACAGTGAACGCAGTTTTGCGCGTTGATCTGGAAGCGCGGATTGGACCCGGACTCGTCGAAAAGCACTTCGTACACGCCAGCTGGGCAATATCGTGTCGCCGGTTCGGCGTATTCCGGCAGATTCACCTTAATCGGGATCGACGGATCCTTGAGCTTCAAATGCGACGGCTGGTCTTCGTCGTGATTGGTGTTGGAGAGGAACACCGAACTCAGCTTGTCGAAGGTCAGCTTGCCGTCCGGCTTCGGGTAGGCAATCGGCTGATGCTGCGACGCCTTCTCGGTCGACGCCGAGTCGCTCTTTCCATGATGCAGCGTACCCAGGAACGACACGCCGCCGAGCAGCGTCGTGGTCCACATATCGAACATGCCGACAACGCCGCCCCAGAACGTGCCGAGCCGTGACAACAGCGGCTTGGCGTTGCGCACCCGCAGCAGGTCCTTGCGCACGTCGCTCTCGCAATAGGCTTCGTCGTACTCCGTCAGCACATCGCGTTGACGCCCGGCGCGGATCGCGGCGAACGCTGCTTCCGCCGCCATCATGCCCGTCTTGATCGCGTTGTGGCTGCCCTTGATGCGCGGCACGTTCACAAAGCCCGCCGCGCAGCCGACGAGCGCGCCGCCCGGGAACGCGAGCGTCGGCACCGATTGAAAGCCGCCTTCAGTAATGGCGCGCGCGCCATAGGCGATACGTTTGCCGCCTTCGATGTATTGGCGAATTTCCGGATGCAGCTTGTGGCGCTGGAACTCGTCAAACGGCGAGAGGTACGGATTCTTGTAGTTCAAATGCACCACGAACCCGACCGACACCAGCCGATCGCCCCAGTGATACATGAACGAGCCGCCGCCAGTTTTATCATCCAGCGGCCAGCCCACCGTGTGCAGCACCAAGCCCGGCTTGTGCTGCTCCGCCGGCACCTCCCAGAGCTCTTTGATGCCGATCCCGTATTTTTGCGGATCGCTCTTGGCGCACAAATCGTACTTGTTTTGCAGCACTTTCGCGAGCGAACCGCGCGCGCCCTCGGCGATCAACACATACTTGCCATGCAGCTCCAGGCCCGGCTGATAATCCGGCTTGCGATGCCCGTCCTTGGCGATGCCGAACACGCCGGCGACAATGCCCTTCAGCGCGCCGCTTTCGTCATACACCGCATCGGACGCCGCCATGCCCGGATAAATTTCAACGCCCAGCGCTTCAGCTTGCGCGCCCAGCCACTTGGTCACGTTCGACAACGAGACGATGTAGTTGCCGTGATTGTGCATCAGCGGCGGCATCAGAAACGTCGGCAGCGCCGCAGCACCCGCGGGCCCAAGAATCTTGAACTGATCGATCGTCACCGGCGTGTCGAGCGGCGCGCCCTTTTCCTTCCAGTCGGGAATGAGTTCGTTCAAGCCGCTCGGATCCACCACCGCGCCAGAAAGAATGTGTGCGCCAACCTCCGCGCCCTTCTCGATCACCGCGACGGAAATCTCGCCGCCGTCTTTGGCCGCCAGTTGCTTCAAGCGAATAGCGGCGGACAGGCCGGCAGGCCCTGCGCCGACGATGACGACGTCATACTCCATCGCCTCGCGCGCAACTTCCTCGTCCGCCATTCCCATTCCTTCCAGCTCAGCCCGGTTCAGTCTGTCCGTTTATCCAGACGCCTCGCGGCTTTGTCGATTCGCCCGAGTCCGTCCACAATAGGCGAATGAACGCGCCCGACACCGCCGCTCGCGCCCTGCTCGCCTTCTGGCGCGCGGCCGGCGTCGACATGGACGAGGCCGAGGCGGTCTTCGTGACCGGCGCGGCCCGGCCCACCCCTGCGACTCAAGTCAAAGAGCCTCTGAACCGCGCCCCGCTTCGCGAACCGGCCGCACCCCGCATCCGCCGCACACCCACCGCCGACGCCCCGGTCGCGGACGCCCGCGCCCTTGCCGCCGCCGCCGATTCCATCCCCGCTCTCCGCGCTGCGATCGAGGCGTTCGACGGCTGCGCGCTCAAGAAGACCGCCCGTAACACTGTGTTTTCAGACGGGAATATCAACGCAGAGGTGCTGCTGATCGGCGAGGCTCCCGGCAAGGACGAGGACGAGCAAGGCAAGCCTTTCGTCGGCCGCTCGGGCCAGATGCTGGATCAAATGCTGGCTGCCATCGGCCTGAATCGTCAGGCCAATATCCTGATTTCCAACACAATTTACTGGCGACCTCCGGGCAATCGCGACCCCACGCCGGGAGAAGTCGCCACCTGCCTCCCGTTCGTGGAGCGGCTCATCGCCCTGATGCAGCCCAAACTCCTGATCCTGGCGGGCAAGGCGGCCGGCAACACGGTGTTAAGGCGCGACGAGGCGGTGACCCGCATGCGCGGGCGGCGGCTCAACTACAACCGCGAGGGGAGCACGTCGCCCGTCAACGCGATGGTCATGCTTCACCCGGCATACCTCCTGCGTCAGCCGCAGCAAAAACGGCTGGCTTGGACGGATTTGCTGCTGGCCGAGGCGTGGCTCGACGAACTAGGCGTCGCACGCTCCCCGCATCGTTAAGAGAGTGGATAGGCCGAAATGACCTTTCGCACCGCCTTCGCCGCCCTGACCCTGGCCGCCGTGGTGGCGCCGGTCAGCGCCGAAGCCCAACAAGTCCTGGCGCTCTCCGCGCACGACCAGCAAGC
>DASZWS010000027.1:0-6202 GCA_035546515.1 Vitreimonas sp.
TAACTTTTGCGCAAAGAAAAAGGCGCGGACCCTAGGGGCGGTCCGCGCCTTCCTCGTTGTGACCGTCGCGGCGGGTTTGGGGGATCAGGCGACGATCTGAGCGGCTTGATGCAGCGCTGCAAACGCTGCCGGGGCGAAGAGGGCCACGGCGAAAGCTACTGCGATAAACTTGGTCATGTCCGTCTCCCTTCTCGGTGTCTCGAACCTTTGATGCAGCCAACATAGTGAATGGATGCACCGGCCGATGTGCCCACGGTCACACGCCGCGCGCCCTGGAAAACGCGCGGGGAGCACCGCGCCCGCCTCAGTGGTGCGGCGCAGGCGGGGCCGGGGGCGTCGGCGGCTCCGGAGCGGCGGGAGGCGCGGGCGGTTGCGGCGGCATGGGCGGTGGTTCGAAGCGAATCTTGCCGTCGTGGTTGGCGTCGCTTGCATCGAAGAAGCGCAGTTGTTGCGCACGAAACTCATCGCGCGACAGCGCGCCGTCGTGATTTGTGTCCGCTTCCTCGGCATTGGCGAACAGCATCATCAGCATCGGCGCATGCGGCGGATGCGGGGGCCGCGGCGCCACCGGGGCGCCGGGCGCAGCCGGGGCTTCCGGTGGTTCGGGAAGTTCTGCCGTGTCGTCGTCATTACGGATGATGACTTCGCGCTCGATGCGCTGTTCGCCATGCTCCACCTGCGGCGCGGCGGCATCCGATCCGTTGCGGGTGATGATCACACGGCGCTCCACTTGGCGACTATTATCCGCATGTTCTTCATCGCCGTGGCAAATCACGGTCACCCGCCGTTCGCCGTGGCCCCGATCCTCAGTCGTGGTTTGACAGTTCGGATCCGTCGGCGCTGGCATGCCGGCGTGTTGTCCAGGGCCGGCTTCATCGCGGCAGATCACAGTGACGCGGCGATCGTTGCCGTCACCCGTGGATGAGGTTTGGCAGTTGCGGTCGTCCGGGATCGCCATCACGTGGTCGTCGGCGTCGCGCCAGACCGGCCGATCGGCAGACGTTAGCCGTCCGTCGTGGTTGACATCCAATTCGTCGAACATGCGGTCCGCTGCGGCGCTGGCTTCGGCGCGCGAAATCCAACGGTCGTGGTTCACATCGACGTTCAGGTCAGGCCCATGGTGCATGATCATCACATGCGGCGTCGCCGGCGGTGTGGGCGGGGTAGGCTGAGCGCTGGCGCTCAGCGCCAGGCTGCTCGCCGCCGCGCCCAGGATAAGAGCGTATTTCATCGCGGAAGATCCCCTCTGTTCAGCCCGATTCGGGCGAATGACCGGGCAGACCATCGCCTGCGCGCGTTTCCCGAATACGTCAGCCCTGAAACATTGCCGAAACGGCCCCTGGCTATCTCCTGACGTCCTCATTCATCGCTGTCCGCCTGGGGTTTCCCCTGTGCGGGCCAGGACGCCTCGCTCTAAAATGCTCGCAATGACCGAAACGCCGCCGCGCCCAAACGTCCTCATCGTCGACGACGACGGCGAAATCCGCTCCGGCCTCGTCGAAGTGTTCGAGCGCGCCGGCTTCGAGGCCCGCAGCGCGGGTGACGTGGCGTCCATGGAGCGGGCGCTCGCGGCCAAAACCGCCGACCTGATCGTGCTCGATCTGATGATGCCAGGGGAGGACGGGCTTTCGGCCTGCAAGCGGCTTTCAGGTTCGGGTCGGCCGCCGATCATCATGCTCTCGGCTTTGGGCGATGACGCCGACCGCATCGTCGGCCTGGAGATCGGCGCTGACGATTATCTCGCCAAGCCCTGCAATCCGCGAGAGTTGGTGGCGCGCGCGCGCGCCGTGCTGCGCCGGGCAAAGGACAGCGATGGCGCGGTCAGTTCGGACTCGCTGCGCTTTGCCGGCTTCCGTCTCGACATCGCGCGGCGCGAACTCGTGGATCCCGACGGCGTGGTGATGCCGCTTTCATCTGGCGAGTTTCGTCTGCTGCGCGCCTTCGTCGAGCATCCGCAGCGCGTGCTCACGCGCGAGCAATTGCTGGACTACGCCTTCAACAACGACGCCGATGTGTTCGATCGCGCCGTCGATGTGCAGGTCAGCCGCCTGCGCAAGAAGCTCGAGCGCCCGGGCGGCGTCGAAATCATCCGCACCGTGCGCGGCGAGGGCTACCTCTTCGCCGTGAAGCCGAGCGCATAATGACAGCGCGCGACGCAGCACGCGGAATGCCGATCGCAGCGCACCTGGGCTTGCTGGTCGCGCTCGCGTTCGTCTCGGCATTTGTGGGCGTGTTCGCGGTGGTGATCTGGTTGCCGCCGCGGCCGCCGGACGTCATGCGCGCCGACATGGTGGCGGAGCATTTCCAGGCCGGATACCGCTTCGCCGCCGCGGACGGCCACACGCTTCCCAACGACAACATGGAGTGGTCGCTCGGCGACGCGCCACCCGCCAACAACCTGCATGAGCCTGATCTGGAGATCACCCGCGCCGAGCTTGCCGACAAGCTGGATCTACGTCCCGATCAGATTCGCATCGCCGCCGCCAACATCGACCGGCGCACGGAAACTTACGTCATCCGCATGCAAGACACCGAGCGCCACATCACGGTGCATGGGCAAAGCATCATCCTGCGTACGCCGATGCCGATGACGCCGGTGGCGACTCCAGACGCGCCCGAGGCGCCGGAGGCGCCTCAACCCCCAGAAACGCCCGAAGCGTTCGCGCCGCCCGGCACGCCTGCACCGACGCATTTTCGAGAGGAAGTGCGTGTCGACACGCCGGACGTGTCCGTCTCTGTCCCAGCGCCGCCATCCGCCCCGGCGCCGCCGCGGCCGCAGCGCCCACATCCCGCGCGCCCGGCCCCAGCGCCGGCCGGCCAACCGGCGCCGCTTTGGATTCCGACGCCGCCCGGCACCGCGTTGATCTCAGGCTTCGAGTTTGCCGCCGAACTCCCGGACGGGCGCTGGCTCAGCATGCGCCAAGGGCGCAACTGGGCCGAGTTCAACTGGCTGACGCGCGCAGGGCTCATCATCGGCGGCGCGCTCGCAGTGCTCGCATTGCTGGCGTTGTTGTTTGCGCGTCAGCTGGCGCGGCCGATCCAACATTTCGCCGACACCGTGCAAGCCGTGGGCGTCGATCCGCAGTCCGCCTCAGTGACTGAAGAGGGGCCGAGCGAGCTTCGAGGCGCCGCGCGTGCGGTGAACACCATGCAAAGCCGGCTGCGCGCTTTGATCGCTGATCGCACCAAGACGTTGGCCGCTGTTGCGCACGACATGCGCACGCCGCTCATGCGTCTGCGCTTGTCGGCCGAAAACGCGCCTGCCGAATTGCGCGACAAGATGGCGAAGGAAATCGGCGAAGTGGAAGCGCTTGTCGCCTCCTTCATCGCCTTTGCTCGCGACGATCCGGCTGAAGAGGCGCGCGTGCGGCTTGATCTGAGTGCGCTGTTGCAGAGCTTGGCCGACGATCACGTCGCCGCTGGCCGCAAGGTCGCGTTTAGCGGCGAAGAACGCGAGATCATCACCGGTCAATCCTTGGGACTGAAGCGGCTGTTCGGCAATTTGGTCGACAACGCCCTTAAGCACGGCGGTGACGCGCGCATTCATCTCGCGCGCGGCGACGGGTTCGTCGTTGTCGATGTTCAGGATGACGGACCGGGCATTCCCGCGGAGCAACGCGAAAGCGTGTTCGAGCCGTTCGTACGGTTGAACGAGGGCGCAAGCGGCGCGGGCCTTGGCCTCGCGGCCGCGCGTTCAATTGCGCGCGCTCACGGTGGAGACGTGGTGATTGCTGAGAGCGAGAAGGGTGCGTTGTTGCGCGTGACGCTGCAGGCCTAAGCGCGCAACACCAAGGCCGCCTTCAGCCCCGGATGATTGTCTTCCAGTTCAAGCGAGCCGCGATGCAAATGCGCGCACGCTTCGACGATGGCGAGCCCGAGGCCGATTCCTTCCGGCGTGTCGCCTGATCCGAGGCGTTGAAAGCGCTTCACCGCATCGGCGCGTTGATTTTCCGGGATGCCAGGCCCGCGGTCGGCGACGACGATGCGCACATCGTCGCCCTCGGGGATCAGGGATAGATCGAGTTGCGACCCGGGCGGCGAATGTTTGATGGCGTTGTGCACGAGATTGCCGACGGCCTGCATGAGCAGCGGCTTGTGACCGAGGATTTGGGACGCAGGCGCATGCACCTGTAGAGAGAGCCCACGCTCCTCCGCTAACGGTTGAAACAATTCGGTGACGTCGTGCATGAGTGCGGCCAGGTCGACACGCGTCATGGCTTCGCGCGAAATGCCGCCTTCAGCGCGGGCAATGTCGATCAGCGACGAGAACGCAAAAATGGTGCGGTTGGTCTCGGCCAGCGCGTCCTCTAGCGCGTCTTGCTTGGCGCGTTCTCCTGGCGCGACCATGCCGCGTTCAAGAGCCGCGCGCAGCCGCGCCAGCGGCGTACGCAGATCGTGCGCGAGGCTGTCGGTGACGGTTTTCAAGCCGGTCACCAAATGCTCGATGCGATCGAGCATGGCGTTTTGTGCCTGCGCAATGCTTTCGAAGGGGCCGGAGCCGCCGTGTGTCGGCGTGCGCGCGGCGAATTCTCCGGCCGATATCTTACGCGCCGTCGCTGAAAGATCGCGTACGCTGCGGACAGAGAGCGCGATCAATAGGCCAGACGGCAGAAGACACGCCAACGCCACAGCAAGAATGGCGAGTTGCGCCACACGCTGCACGGCGCTGGCAAATGCGGTGCGCATGCTGTCGTCGCGCCCAACGAGGAGGTGCATGCCGTTCGGAATCGTACGGATCGCGGCGTGAATTGTGTCAGGCCCCTCATCGGTCGGTAGCGGTGACCACAACGTGTCGCCATTCGGCACGGTGGGCCATGCCGTCAGATTGCCCGCGAGCAGGTGGCCGTGTTTGTCCGCGATGGCCACCACATGGTGTTCGCCAGCCACACGCGCGTGCCGCGCAACTTCGCGCACCAGAGCCGCAGCACCTTCTTCGCGGCGCATCTCCGCATACATATCCAATTCGGTGGTTGCGGATTCACGTTCGAGTCTGTCGATCAAGGCTTGTCCGGTGGTGTCCACCATCCACAGCGCCCCTGCGCAGGCCGCCGCCACCAGTACTGCTGCAGCGACGATGGCGAGGATGGGAACGCGCCAGATCATGTGTGGCGCTACGGTTGTTCTGAGAGCCGATAGCCGACATTTCGCAGCGTGTGCAGCAGCGGCTTGGCGCCGTCGAAATCGATCTTCTTGCGCAAGCGGCTGATGTGAGTGTCGATCAAGCCCGTGTGCGGGTCAAAACGATAATCCCAGATTTGCTCCAGAAGCATAGTGCGGGTGACGACGCGGTCCTTGTGCCGCATCAGCAAGTCCAGAATTTGAAACTCGCGCTGCATGAGCTCAATGGGATTGCCTGCGCGCGTCACGCGGCGGCGAATCCGGTCCAACACGAGATCGCCACAGCGCGACACCGCTTCGCGATCGACGCCGCCGCTGTGTTGCGCGAGCAAATTGTCGAGCCGCGCGTGCAGCTCCGAGAACGAGAAGGGTTTGGTGAGATAGTCATGTGCGCCGGCGCGCAAACCGTTCACACGTTCATCGGCGTGCGCGATCGCCGAGAGAATGATCGTGGGTGTGCGATTGTCGGCGGCGCGCAAGGCCTTGAGCACCGAGAGGCCGTCCATGCCGGGCAGGTTGCGATCAAGGACGATGGCGTCGAACTTTTCACTTGCGGCCATGTGCAAACCGTCGGGACCGTTGCCGGCGATTTCGACGGTGAAGCCCTCTTGGCGCAGGCCGTTAACGACGAAATCCGCGGCGGCGGGATCGTCTTCAACCACGAGAATGCGATCGGGCATCTGAGCTCCCCGAGATGCGCCGCAGATTCCAGGCGCGCACCATGGCGCTTTCGTGTCGCGCGCCCGCGTCGAGGCTGCGGCATTTTGGTTTGTGCCTGACGGATTTGCCAGGAAAGCGTCAGGGCCGCGCAAGGGGAGGCGGGCAAGTTGCAGCATCGTGCTGCTGTTGACGCGCGCCGTCTGGTCGACGTGCGCGCCATCCCCCAGGAGGGCCTTTCATGAAATTTCAGATCATTGCGCTGGCGGCTCTGGCTTCGCTCTCTCTCGTCACCACCGCTTTTGCCGGCAACGTCGCGGCGCCGCCGAAGCCGGCGAAGACGACGGCCGCCGCCACAAGCCACACGCCCATGACGCCCGCGCAGACTCACGCCCTGTGGCAGGCGGCGCAGACAAAGCTGAAGGCG
>DASZWS010000028.1:0-2250 GCA_035546515.1 Vitreimonas sp.
CGTCCAAGCGCGTATTTTCGAGCCCTTCTTCACCACCCAGGAGATCGGGCGCGGGACAGGCTTGGGATTAGCGCAGGTGCATGGCTTCGCGCCGCAGTCCGGCGGCCGTGTGGAGGTGAAGTCGGCGCCCGGCCGCGGGACCACAATGACGTTGGTGCTCCCTAGAGCCAGTCAAGATCATGTTGAAGCGCCAAAGGTTGAGGCGCCGGCGCGGCCGTCTAGCGCGCAGGGCGGCATGGCATTGTTGGTGGAGGACGATGACGAGGTAGCTGCCTTCACCAGTGAAATGCTTAAAGACCTTGGCTTTGACGTGATGCGCGCTTCGAGCGGCGAGGCCGCACTCAAAATCATCACCAGCGGCCAATCGATCGATCTTGTTTTTTCCGATGTGATGATGCCCGGGGGCATGACGGGTCTTGAGCTGGCGGCAGCGGCGCGCGCGCGGCGCCCGAACATGCCAGTGCTGCTCGCAAGCGGCTACACTGCGCCGTTTACGCAAGATGCTGCGAAACGCGGTTTGCTTCTGTTGGCTAAGCCGTTCACGACCGAAGCCTTGGCGCACGCGATCGACAAGGCAAGAAGCGCCAATTCGTAAATTGCGAATTGCATGTAAAACGCACCGCGAACCGTCCGTGCAATAGATCACGTTGGTATCGTCGCCGTTTCTGCGATATCGACCGACTGCGCGTCATTGCGCCGGGGCGGTTGAGAAGCGATGAGCATAGCCATAGTCGGCGGTGGCGTTGCGGGCTGCTATGCGGCTTACCGTTTGCGCGACGCGTACGCTGAATGTGTCGATATCTACGAAATGAGTGATCGCGTTGGGGGGCGGCTTTGGTCAGCGAAGCTCAAAGGCGTTGCCGCACCGATTGAACTCGGCGGCATGTTCTTCAGCACGCTGCACGAAAACGCGCACGGCCTCATCACCAAAGAGCTGAAGCTGCCGCATTCGCAGGTGAACTGGAGCCGCCGCAACCAATTCCTGCGCGGCAAGTATCTTGATGATGACGACTACGCCGATCCGGGGAAGGTGCCGTACAATCTCGTTGGCGCAGAGGCGAAGCTGAGCCCGGAAGCGCTGCTTGTTCACGTGCTGGGTTTGATTGTTCCAGATTTCAAGTCGCTGTGGCCGATCAGCCAGACCCCGCCGGCGTCCCCGCGCGCGACCTTCGAACATCTGCGGAGGCTAAGGCACGAAGGACGCCCGCTTTACGATTGCGGCTTCTGGAACGTCCTCAACGACATCGCCAGCAACGAAGCCTATCAGCTGCTTACCGTCACGCTCGGTAGCGTTGGCCTCTTCCGCAACTCCAACGCCTTCGACGCCGTGTGGAACTTGATGCAGGAATTCGGTCAGCAGCAATTCTTCAAGATTGACGCGGGCTACCAGTCGCTTCCGCAGACGCTGTGGGACGCCTGCGCGGACAAGGTCGGACGCCACCTCGAACATCGCTTAGTGCGGGTGGACCGCGCCGCACATGGTCTTTTGTTGACATTCATAACACCCGCTGGGCCGCAGCGACGCGTTGCTGATTCACTCATTCTTGCCATGCCGCGGCGGGCGCTGCAGTTGATCGATTTTGGCGACGGCGTCTTCGACGATGCCGAGGGCTTTGCGCGCTTGCGCGACGAGTCGGTCGATCCCGCACCGGCTTGCAAGGTCTTCATGGCCTTCGATCGACCTTGGTGGGACGAATCGGTCGTCGGGCCGGCGTCTTTGACCGGCGCGGACGTATCAGCCGCCTATACGGACCTGCCGATGCAGCAGTGCTACTATTTCGGGGTGCCGCAGGCGGGGGCGCCGGCAGTGTTGATGGCGGCCTACGCTGACGACACGTCGTCGGGATTTTGGCGGGGGCTGATGCACCCGAGCGAGCCGCTTTGCCAAAATCCTGTACAGGACGTTCCAGTTGCTCTGAATTGCTCAAGCGCCTTGGCGGAGACTGCGCGCCGGCAGCTCGATGTTCTGCACGATGACATTGATGTGCCCACGCCCTCTGGCGCGGTGTTCTTCGATTGGAATTGCGATCCCTTCGGCGGCGGGTGGCACGCGTGGTCGCCGCGCGTCCGCAGCTGGGAGGTCCGCAAGCAAATCCGCAATCCGGCGCCAGGCCTGTACATCTGTGGCGAAGCGTACGCGGAGCGCCATGGCTGGGTCGATGGCGCGGTAAATTCAGCCGAGATGGTGCTCCGTTGCCTGGGCCTCGGCAGACCGGACTGGGTGGATGTGAACTACGAATTCGAGCGAGA
>DASZWS010000029.1:0-6645 GCA_035546515.1 Vitreimonas sp.
TGTTGGGCGGCAGATCGCGCGCGTAGATGCGCACTTTGGCGCCACGATCTTGTAAGAGCCGCGCGGTGGCCATGCCGACAGCGCCGCAGCCGATGACGGCGCAGTCGGGTTTGGTTGAGTCGTAGCCGAGATCGACCGCGAGTGCGGCGGTGCCCCACGAGAGCGTGATGCCGCCGCCGCCGTGGCCGTAATTGTGGATGAGCGCCTTGTCGCCGAGCGCCTCGCGTTCGACGCGGAAGCCTTGGGGCCGATAGGGGCGCAAGCCGACGTCGACGCGGATGACGCGTTCGGGCGTGACGTTGACTTTGGGTAGGCGCAGGCGGGCGCCGCCGTCCGCAAGATTCTCCAGTGTGGCACACGATGATGCGAGTACGCCCATGCCGAGGGCGGTGAAGCTGCGGCGCGTGTGCATGTGGTCCCCCTGGCGAGCGGCGTAGCATAAGCTGGGGCGTGGGCGGCTCGTAGGTGAAAATTGCGCGGCGCTGCTTAGCGTCGTCATTCCGGACGCGCGGAGCGCGATCCGGAACCCAGGGGCAACATCCTGTGCTCTGTCGTCCCCTGGGTTCCGGGTTCAATGCTTCCGCCTTCGCTCTTCGAGCTTCGGAGGACGCGTCGCATTGCCCGGAATGACGAGGGTGGACGCTGCGCGGCGTGTTTACTCCGCCGCGACGCTCACCGGCGTTTGTTGCGGGCCGCGGATGAGGCCGCCTGGGTGGACGCCGAGATATTCGCCGTTTTTGAAGGTGACTTGCCCCGACTTGATGGTGACGTCGTAGCCTTCGGCCTTTTGCAGGAGGCGTTTGCCGCCGGCGGGCAGATCGAACGCCAGCCACGGCTTGCCGAGCTTCACTTTATCGAAGTCGATGACGTTGACGTCGGCGAGGAAGCCGGGCGCCAGGAGGCCGCGATCGCCCAAGCCGTAGAGCATGGCGGTGTCGCGGCATTGGCGCTTCACGGCTTGTTCGAGCGTGATGCGATTGCCGGCGCGGTCGCGCACCCAGTGTTGCAACATGAAGGTCGGTGAAGCCGCATCGCAGATGGTGCCGCAATGGGCGCCGCCGTCGGAGAGCGAGTTCACGGTGTCGGCGTCGTGTTGCAGCGGATGCAGGAATTCGAGATTGCCGTCGGCGAAGTTGAGGATCGGGAAATAGATGAAGCCCTTGCCGTCGTCCTTCATCAGCATGTCGTAGGCGTATTCTTCGCCGCTGACGCCGGCCGCTGCGGCGCGCGCCTGGATGGTCTCGCCCTGCTGCGGCTCGTAATTGAAGTCGGGGTCCATCTCGTACTGCATGAACCAGCCGCCGGCGACGACTTGGAGCAGGCCGATCAGTTCAGTTTCCGGGAATTGGTTGGGCTCGGTGAGCATGCGTTGCTTGAACGCCGGGTCCTTCAGGTGCTTCAGCTGCTCGTCCCACGGCTTTTCCATGATTTCGAGCCATGCTGGACGGAAGCGGAACGGGTGCACGGTGCCGCGCCAGGCCATGATGATGCCGGTGCCGCGGAGCGCGATCTGCGCGACGATGTTGGCGCCCTTGGCGTTCTCGGCGCGCATGGCGGCGAGCTGTTCGTCGAGCGAGAGTTCCTTGGCGATCGATTGCAGCGCCGCGAACGTCACTGGCAGGCCGGTCTCGCGTGAGAGCTCTCCCATCCAGTCAAACTCATTCCATTCGCGCTTCAGGTCGGACGCCATCTCGAACACGCCGTAACCGACGCGGCCCATGGCGCGGCCGATGCCGATCAGTTCTTCCTTGGTGGCGGTGGTGCCGGGCACCAGCTCGCCGTCGACGGAGCGATGCAAAATGGTGCGCGAGCTGGAGAAGCCGAGCGCGCCGGCGCGCAGGCCTTCCTCGACGATCTTCGACATGCGCGCGATTTCGTGCTCGGTCGGCTCTTCGTTGCGGGCGCCGCGTTCGTCCATGACGTAAGCGCGGACGGCGCCGTGCGGCACATGCGTGCCGACGTCGATGGTGCGCGGCAGGCGCTCCAGCTCATCGAGATATTCGGGGAAGGTTTCCCAATTCCAGGTGAGCCCTTCGGCGAGCGCGGTGCCGGGAATGTCCTCGACGCCTTCCATCAGGCCAATCAGCCATTGGTGTTTGTCGGGCTTGGCGGGCGCGAAGCCGACGCCGCAATTACCCATCACCACGGTGGTGACACCGTGCCAGGACGAGGGCGCCATTTCCTGATCCCAGGTGGCTTGGCCATCGTAGTGCGTGTGCACGTCGACCCAGCCGGGCGCGACGATCTTGCCCGTCGCGTCGATCTCATGTTTTCCGGGGCCGACATTGTCGCCAACGGCGGTGATGAGCGTCCCGTCGATGGCGACGTCGCCTTTGAAGCGCGGCTTGCCGCTGCCGTCGACAATCGTGCCGCCGCGAATGACGATATCATGCATCATCGTCTCCCTATTTTGTCGTGTTGTTTGATCGGGAGGGTAGCAAACATCGGCGGCCTGCAAAGCAGAACCTTCGGCCTATTTTGCCGGTGACGTAACGTCCGGCATCCCTGCGATGCGATTGTGATCGGCCCAACTCGCGGAAAACGCGGCGCCGGCCGGCGCTGGTTGCGCGGTCTGGGCGAGGACAAGCCAGCGGGCTTCAGCCGCGTCGGCGTCGCGCCAGCAGGCGGCGATGTCAGCGGGGTTGGCGGCGAAACGGGCTTCGAGGGCGTCGCGTTGCGGTGCGATCGCGGCGATGGTCGCGGGGTAGTTGCGAAGCGCCGCGCGGTGGAACTGTTCGTGGCGCCACCAGCGGGCGGCAGCGTCGAAATGGTCGGTGAGTGGAGCGGGGTCTGCCGGGATGGGTGCGCCGAAGCGGACGGGTTTGAAAATGCTGAGGCACGGCGCGGAAGAGGCGGTGAACCAAAGCTGCAAGCCAGAGGGCGTCCACTCGGCGACCATGGAGGCGGTGGTCTGACTGCGACGCGCGCCTTCGGCGGCGTGCATGCAGATGGAGCGGCGCAGCGTGTGTTCGGGCGTCCAGTGCGAATCTTCGCCTTCAGGGCCATGATCGCGAAGGATGCGCATCATTGAACGCGCGTCGTGCTTTTCGCGCGCCATCAGCAGCGACGTGCCACGATCGCAGCGGCCGCGGCCAAAACTTTGCGCGTCGCGGTCGAGGTCGGTGAAGCGGGCGGCAAAGTCGAAGCGCGCGCCGGCGAGATCGGCGCTGACGGCGTCGTAAGTCGCGCCGATGCTGTAGGCGTTGGAGAGCACACGCTGATCGCGCACGCGCTCAACCGCCCACGAGCGCCCGACAGTTTCAAGCACGTAGGCTTCGCGCCCATCGGCGATGAGGAAGCCGTTGTGATAGAAGAACGGATTGAGGTGGCCGCAATTGCCGCCTTGGCCATGGCGTTCGAGCAATGTGGTGATGACGTCGACGGCGGCCTTGGCGCTGCTGGCGCGTTCGAGCGCAAGACGCAGCAAATCCATGCCGGTGAGCGCTTCGGCTTCTGGCGGGCCGGTGACGGCGTGCATGGCTTCGTTGCCAATGACGACGCCGTGCTCGTTGGCGCCCATTTCCGCACCCCACATCCAGCATGGGCGCGAGAGAATGACGGCGTGGGTGTGTGCGGCCTGCGGGATGGTGATGTAGGTGCACTTGAGCGCGGCGCCCGGGGCGTGCGCGGCGGCGGGATGAAACTCCAAGGCCTGCGCTTCGTTGCGTTCTCGGTCGCTGTTCTTGGCGAACAGCATGGCGCCGCTGCTGCTGCGCGCGGGCGCAACGATGAAGCTATCGCACATGCGCGAGCGCCTGATCGAATTGCGCCCACATGGGTGTGCAGTCGACGACTTGGCATTTGGCCATCGCGTGATCGATGGCCATGACGACGAGCCCGGCTTCCAATGACTCGCGGGGCGTGACCGGAAATGCGGCCACGCCATCAAGGGCGGCGCGAAGGTCGCGGGCCATGGCTTGATCGGCGCCATTGTGCAGATCGGCGGTGCGTTCGCCGAAGTCGATGCGCTCGGGTTTGGTGGCGTCGCCGATGCGGCGGACCATGAGGCGATTGCGGACGAGGTCGGCGATCAGTGTGCCCTCCGTCCCGGCGACATACCAACGCCGCTCCATCAAAGCTGTGTTGGTATTGGAGTGGAAGGAGAGGCGGACGCCATTGGCATATTCGACCAGAGCCACCTGGTGGTCGGTGACATCCATGTCCGAGGTGAAGGCGTCGCCGGTCCCGCTCCAGCCGGCCTCCTGATAATCGTAGGCGACGGGGCGCGCCGTGTTGTTCTCTTGAAAAATCGAACGGCCGCCGAAACTGGCGACGCTTTGGGCGCGGGCGCCGGCGATGACATTGAAGATATCGAAGTCGTGGCAGACCTTGTCGAGGAAGTAAGACCCGCCCCATTTCTGTTTGCGCCGCCAGTTGCGCGCGAGGTAGCCGCCGTGTTCGGGATGCAGGTGTTCGGTGGCGTCGATGGATACCACGCGGCCGACCTGACCTTCACGAACACGTTTCATCGTTTCGCGCACGATCGGCATCGAACGCATGACCAGGCCGATATAGACGGACGGCGTGTTATCGAGCGTGCGCGCCAGTTCGAAACTCTCGGATTCTGTGCGTACGATGGGTTTCTCGATGAAGATCGGGAAACCTTTGGCGCGCGCCAGCGTCAGATGTTCGAGATGCAGGTGATTGGGGGAGCCGATCATCACCAAGTCGAACGGACCGGCCGCAAGCAACGCATCGGCCGACGCAAACGCGCGACCCTTGGCGATGCCGGCTGTTTCAAGGATTGGCGCGCCGACCGGCGAGGGGTCGGCGTAGCCGACGATGTCGAGCGGCCAGCCGACCTCTTGCATGGCGGCAAGCACGTGGGCGATGCGCTGGCCCAAGCCGATGACGGCGATGCGATATGCGGCGTTCATGTGATCGCGATGTTTGCCCGCGTTGCGACGCGCGTCAAACGCACGCCCTTGCGGCCTCTTGGCGGGAGTCGCATAGTGAGCGCGGCCGATTTTCGCCAGGAGCGGCGCGATGAAGGTGCGTTTCTGGGGTACGCGCGGATCGATCGCGACGCCGGGCGGCGCGACGCTGCGCTATGGCGGCAATACCTCATGTGTCGAGGTGCGTTCGGACTCCGGCGAAGTGATCCTGATCGATTGCGGCACCGGCGCGCACGCGTTCGGCCGCGCGTTGGCCGAGCAAGGCAAGGCGTGCTCCGGGCACATCCTCATCTCGCACACCCATTGGGATCACATTCAGGGGCTGCCGTTCTTCGCGCCGCTCTTCGTTGAGGGCAACGAGTGGCACATTTACGGGCCGCGTGGCTTGAGCCAATCGCTCCGTGACGTGCTCGCCGGGCAGATGGAGTTTGAATACTTCCCGGTGACGATGAACCAGTTCAAGGCGAAGATTCATTATCACGAGGTGGTGGAGGGCGCGTTCGCCATCGGCGACGTGCGCGTCACCACGCACTATCTCAACCATCCGGCGCTGACGGTGGGCTATCGGGTCGAGGCGGACGGCGCGTCACTCGTGTATGCGTCCGACCATGAGCCGCATAGTGCTGAAGCCGGCGAAGGCCACACGGCCGAAGCGGAGGCCGGTGACGAAGAGCATGTCGAATTTCTGCGTCGGGCCGATCTGGTGATCCACGACGCGCAGTACACGGCAGCGGAATATCCCGGAAAGATCGGCTGGGGCCACAGCACTATCGAGTATGCCGTTGACGCGGCAATGGCGGCGGGCGTGAAGCAGCTGGCGCTTTATCACCATGATCCGGCGCGGACGGACGATGCGGTCGATGCGTTGATCGATGCGGCGCGTGCACGGGTAAAGGCGGCGGGATCGTCGCTGATTGTGACCGGCGCGTCGGAAGGCGCCGTGTTCAATCTGCGCGGAGCTGAGGGTGCGGCGAAGGTCACGCCGTATCAGCCTTCGAGCCTGGTGCATCCCGGCAGTGATTTGACCAACGAACTGGTGTTGATTTCCGGCGTCAGCGAGGCCGATCGCGCTCTGCTCGCGGCGGCTGCCGAGGCGGATGGCGTGCACAACGTGGACGAAGTTTCGTCCGAGCAGTTGAAACAGGCGGTGCGCAGCGGACAGGCGTCGTTGATTTTCTTGGGGGACGCCGAAGGCGATCCGCTCAAGATCGCCACGGATCTGCGCGCGATCGAGGGCCGCGAGGGCCAGCACGTGCCGATCGTCGTCGTCACCGATCGGGTCGATTCAGAGCGTGGCGAGGCGGCTGGTGTCACCGATTGGCTGACGCGGCCCTACAGCGAGCAATATGCGCGCTCGCGGCTGCATGCGTGGCTGATGCGTTCGATGCTGCGCTGGCGCACGGCGGGCATGCCGCAGGATGAAGAGCGGCGGCAGGCGGCGGTGGATCGCTTAGGTCTGTTGGACACCGAGCCGGAAGAGCGCTTCGACCGGCACGCGCGCATCGCGGCGACGGCGCTCGGCGCGCCGGTGGCGCTGGTGACGTTGGTGGATCACGAGCGGCAATGGTACAAATCGCACTACGGCTTCGATTTCAGTGAAAGCGCGCGCGATATCGGGTTTTGCGCGCACACAATTCTGGGCAATGACCCGATGATCGTGCCGGATGCGCGCCTGGATGACCGCTTCGCTGACAATCCTGCAGTGCTCGGCGATCCCTTTGTGCGTTTCTACGCGGGTGTGCCGCTGCAT
>DASZWS010000030.1:0-14459 GCA_035546515.1 Vitreimonas sp.
CTCTGGGTGTCGGATCGCACCGATCGTCATATCGGCGGTTGGGACGTGCCGGCGACGTGGTTTCAGTCCATCAATCCGCTGGGCATCATTCTGTTGACGCCCCCATTGATGGTGTTCTGGCGCAAGCGTCGCGACGCGGGCCGTCATCCGAACCTTTTTCATCGTATGGCGCTGGGATGCGTGCTTGCAGCGCTTGCGTCGTTGGTGATGGTCGCTGCGGCGTTCTCCTACGACGCAAACGGCCCGGCGAGCGCGTGGTGGGTCATTGGTTATTTCGTGCTGTTGACCATCGCCGAACTCTTCGTGATACCCGTTGGGCTCTCGCTGTTTGGCAATCTCTCCCCGGTGCAGATCGCGTCGACGCTGATGGGCGCCTGGTACATCGCCAAGTTTATCGGCAGTTTGTCCGCCGGTTATATCGGTACGCTGTGGCAGCAGATTCCGGCGGAGTATTTCTTCGGCATCGGCGCGGTGTCGACGTTGTTGGCCGCGATCATTCTGTTCGCCATGGGCCTGCGCAACCGCGGCTCGGAAGCCTGATATGAGCGAAACCGCGCCGACCCGCTTCCAACGCTTTTTGCTTCCGGGCTTTGCGTTCAAGGCGGTGGTGATCGGTGGTGGTTACGCGACCGGGCGCGAGCTGGCGGAGTTTTTCCTGCCCGGCGGACCGCTGGGCGGCGTGCTGGCGATTCTGTTGGCGATGCTGGTGTGGAGCGTGGTGTGCGCTCTGACTTTCGCCTTCGCTTACAGCACGCGCAGCTTTGATTATCGCGGTTTCTTCAAGCAATTGCTCGGTCCGTTCTGGATCGCGTTCGAAATCGCCTATCTGCTCTTCATCGTTCTCATTCTTTCAGTGTTTGGCGCCGCCGCCGGCGCCATTGGCGCGGCGGTGTTCGGCTTGCCCGCATTCGCCGGCGCCATCGCACTCGTCGTCGTCATCGCCGCAGTCACCGCGTACGGCAACGTCGCCGTGGAGCGGTTGTTCAAGTGGGTGACGATTTTTCTCTATGCTGTATATGCAGTGTTCGCTGTGCTTGCGCTCAGTAAGTTTGGCCATTCGGCGCTTGCCAACATCGCATCGTCGGCGCCGCTCGCCGGCTGGCCTTTGAACGGGCTGACCTATGCCGGCTACAATGTCATCGGCGCTGTCGTCATTTTGCCGGTGGTGCGCCACTTCACCAGTTCGAAGGACGCGGTGATCGCCGGGCTGCTCTCGGGGCCGCTGGCGATCTGGCCGGCGCTGGTGTTTTTCATCTGCATGGCGGCGTTCTATCCGCAGATCGGCAACGAGACGCTGCCCTCGGACTTTTTACTGCGCCAGCTCGATCTGCCGGCGTTCCACATCGTCTTTCAGCTGATGATTTTCTCAGCGCTGGTGGAGAGCGGCGCGGGCGGGGTCAACGCTTTCAACGAGCGCATCGCCGGCGCTTACCGCGCGCGTCGCGGCAAGGAGCTTTCGCATCAGGCGCGGCTTGCGATAGCGGCCACGCTGCTCATCGGTTCTGTGTTTATCGCCGAGCGCATCGGTCTCGTTGACCTCATCGCGCAAGGCTATCGCGCGCTGGCCATTGCGGTGCTGGTGATCTTCGTGGCGCCGCTGCTGACGCTGGGAGTTTGGCGGCTGACACGCCCGCGTGCGGCCGCGATGCAAGACGCATGAGGGGAGAGATCATGGCAGGACGTGGATTCAAACTGGCGCTGCTCGCCGGATTGGCGTGGTGCACGGCGGGCGCCGCCGCTTTCGCCGATCCGCCTGCCAATCTCGACGCGCGCGTGGAGGCCATCCGCCAGCAGGTCGGGGTGCCCGGCATGGCGGTGACGATCGTCGAAAACGGCCAGACCACTTATGCGCATGGCTTCGGCGTGCGCAGGCTCGGCGGCAATGAGCATGTCGACGCCGACACCATCTTTCACATCGGCTCGATCTCTAAGGCTTTCACCACTGCAGCGATCGGCATTCTTGTCGATCAGGGCAAACTCAACTGGGATGACAAGGTCATCGACCACATGCCGTGGTTTCAGATGTACGACCCCTGGGTCACGCGGGAAATGACCGTGCGTGATCTGTTGGTGCATCGCAGCGGCTTAGGGCTCGGCGAAGGCGATCTCATGTTCGTGCCGCGCTCGAACCTTTCGCGGCGCGAAATCGTACGCCGCTTGCGGTATCTCAGGCCGGCAACGAGCTTCCGCAGCGGTTATGCCTACGACAACGTGCTTTACATCGCCGCCGGCCAGCTGATCGAAGAGGTCAGCGGCCAGAGCTGGGAAGACTTTGTGCGCGACAATATCCTGCGCCCGGCGGGCATGCGCACCGCCACCGACAACACCGCTGACCGCCGCCGCGTCGCCAATCGCGCCTGGCCGCACGCGCGCAATGATGGGCCGATGCACGGCATGGGTACGCAGGTCGTGCTCGATGACAGCGGCCGCGCGCAATATGATCCCGAGCTTGCAGCCAGCTCGAATCCGGCCGGCGCGATCGCGGCGAGCGCCAATGACATGGGTCACTGGATTGCGCTGCAGCTGGCGCATGGCGCGCTGCCGAACGGTCAGCACGTGTTCAGCGAAGCTGCGTCGCACGAAATGTGGTTGCCGCAGGTGCACATTCCGATCGGCGGCTATCCGGCGCCCGTGAGCGCCGCCACGCCGCAATTTCAATCCTATGCGTTGGGCTGGACCGAGCGGGATTATCGCGGCCACCGCTTGCTGATGCACACCGGCGCGGTGATTGGCCAGCAAGCGATCCTGGTGCTGATTCCAGACCGCAATGTCGGCTTTGCGGTGATGATCAATTGCGAGGACGGCGAAGCGGCGCTGGGCGTCGCCTATGAGCTGCTCGATCATTATTTGGGTGCGGACTATTACGATTGGGGCGCCGCGTGGCAGCAATTCGTGCACGCGCGCGATGAGCGCGCGGTGGCGGCGTTGCAGACGCAAACGGCGGCGCCGGCGCAGGCGGGCCCCTCGTTGCCGCTCGCCAGCTACACCGGCGATTTTGTCGATCCCTGGTACGGGCCGATCTCCATCACGCAGCACGGCGATAAACTGATGGTCGATTTCAAACAAACCCCGGGCATGAGCGGGGAGATGACGCACTGGCAGTACGACACCTTCCGGGTCGTCTGGGGCGACCCGGTAATTGAGCCTGCGTACATGACGTTCAATCTCGGCGCCGATGGAAAAGTCGACCGCATTCGCATGCGCGCAGTCTCGCCGCAGGCGGATTTCAGCTTCGACTATCAGGATCTCGATTTCACGCCAGCGGCGGCGCACACCACGACGCCGTCCAACGCCGAATAGGCCGCAAAGAAAAGCCCTTCCCGCGTTGTCCGCGCGGGAAGGGCAATTTGCTCTTGGGGTTCGTCTTCTTTTAGAAGCGCGCGCTCACGCTCACGCCGACCGTACGCGGGCGCAGGATCGATGCTTGGCCGTTGGGATCCGGCGAGCTAGGCGGTGTCGAGCCGAAACCGCCGAAGCTGATCGGATCGCGCTCGTCGGTGACGTTCTTGGCGAACAGTTCGAGGCTATAGCGATCGAAATCAACGCCGAGGCGGAGGTCGAACACATTGTAGCTTGGAAGTTTGAGCTGCGAGGCGCCGACGACCGGGATCAAGTTGGTGTCAAACGCCGTGTAGCGTTCGCCGATATAGCGCCAGCTGCCGCCCACGTACGCGTGCGCGCCGTTGAAGGCTGACCAGCCGTAATCGACATCGAGCGAGCTGGTCCACTTGGCGGCATTCGGCAACTGATCGCCGTCGAGGCCGCCAGTGAGAACCGGGCCGCCGGCCGGATCGGTATCGGCGGTGAGGTGCGCATCGGTGTACGCGCCCGCCCACAACACCGAGAGGCCTTCCATCGGCGTGAGTGTCGCCGTCCATTCCACGCCTTGGCTGACGGCGCTGCCGCCATTGGCGTTGCCGCTGACAACGCCGTCGCTGACGAGCAGTTGGATATCCTTCCAATCGATGTAGAAGGCCGAAACATCGAGGCGGAACAGCCCCGGTGCGATATCGCTCTTGAAGCCGACTTCGTAGTTGGTGGCGCGATCCGGTCCGAACGTCGAGGGGATGGTGCCGAAGGCGGAGAGCACGTTCGGTCCGCCCGGGCGATAGCCGCTGGCGGCGCGTGCATAGATCATCGTGTTGTCACTGACGTGCCAACGCGGCGCCACCGAGAACGTCGTGACGTTGTCGCTAGAGTCGCCGACACCCGGCGCGCCCGCGGTGCCGAACTGAACGACGTGCTGGTCGTTGTGCGAGTAGCGGCCGCCGACGCTGACGTCGAACGCCGGAGAGAAATGGTAGGTGAGGTTCGCGAACGCCGCCTTTTCCTCATAGTTGGAATTGAGGCCGACGTTCAGGCCGGATTCCACGTTGCCGGTCGGCGGCGGTAGAATCAGAAACACGTCCTGGAAGAGTGCAGCGCTCTCTTTTGAATAGTACACGCCCGCCAACCACTCCAGGCGATCCGAACTCGGCGAGGCGAGGCGGAATTCCTGCGTAAACTTGTTCTGATCCATGTCGGCGCCGATGAACGACGCCAGGCCGAACGCAGCGGTCGAGTCGAGCCGGCTGCCCTGGTTCAACTCGTTATAGCTGCTGGAAGAAGTGAGGCTGGCCCAGCCGAGATCCCAATCAACCGTGCCATTGAAGATGTTGTAGATAACGTCGTTGCTCTCGTTTAGCGCGCGCTGCTGGTCGGTGTCGCCGGCGATTGGCGCAAGCGGGGACGGGAAATAGTCGACGACCGACTGCGCATCGCTATCGATCTCTTGCGTCATCGCCGAGAGGCGCACAGTGACGTCTTCATTGGCGTGCAGGATGAACTTGATCCGCGCGCCGGTGGTGTCGACGCTGTCGATATTGTCTTCGCCGCGTGACGGATCGTCGATGTAACCGCCTTGCGAGCGGTTCCATGCGCTGACACGCACCGCCGCTTGGCTGCCAAGGGGAATGTTGAGCAGTCCGCGAATGCCCCAGGACGGATCGCCGCCTTCTGTGCTTTCACCTGTTCCGGAAATGCGGCCTTCGAAATTTTGCGTCGGATCGACGGTGACGAACTTGATCAGGCCGCCCAAGGTGCTGGCGCCATACAATGTGCCTTGCGGGCCGCGCAGCACTTCTACGCGAGCGATGTCATACGGATCGAGGTCGATGGCGAGGACGCCGCCATTGGCGAGCGCCGTGCTCGACCCGAAGGGTGTTTCATCGATGTAGGTGCCGATGGTGGAGGCAACGCCCGCCGCGTCGAGGCCGCGCAAGGTGAGGCGAGACTGCCCCGGCTGCGAACCGGTTTCCGACATGCCGGGAATGCGCCCGACATAATCGCTGAAGTCATTGGCCTGCACGCGCTGCAGCGTGTCGCCGGTGATGGCCGACACCGATTGCGGCACGTCGCGCAGCAACTCTTCGCGCTTTTGCGCGGTGACGACGATCTCTTCGGTGGCGGTGGCGTTTCCGGCGCTGTTGGTTTCTTGCGCTTGAGCGGCCATCGGCAGCATCGAAGCGGAAGCCACGAGCGCGAGCGCGATCCGGCTGAGCATACTGATCTCCCCCTGCAGAAGGCGTGCGGCTCCCGTCACCGCAGCCGTTTCGCAATTTTCGACCATAGATTTGCCGATTATGCAATCAAATTGCAAAACGGGGGAAATTTTGTCGTCGACCTGTAGTTTATTGACGTTATCCCGGCTAGGATCGTGGGCAGCGGAGATGGTCCATGTCGGATAGTGGCGGTCGATCAGAGGCGCGGCCGGGTGCTGTGCTGAAGGAACAACGCCTGCGCAAAGGCTGGACCCTGGCGGAAGCCAGCGCGCGCACCGGGCTGCCGATCTCCACCTTGTCGAAGGTAGAAAACGACAAGATTTCGCTGACTTACGATAAGCTCGCGCGGTTGAGCCAAGGGCTCGACATCGATATTTCGCGGCTGTTCGGCGGCGCCGACGCGCCCCAGCAGACGCTATCAGGCCGCCGCAGCGTGACGCGCGCCCACGAGGGCCGTTCGATCGACACGCCGAACTACGGGCATCTCTATTGCGCGGCGGACCTGCTCAATAAGAGCTTCGTGCCGATCATCGCCGATGTGCGCGCGCGCAGCCTTGAAGAATTCGGCGAGCTTGTGCGTCACCCTGGCGAAGAGTTCGCGTACGTGCTCGAGGGCGCAGTCGACCTGCACACCAGTCTCTACACGCCCGTCCGCCTCAATGTCGGCGACTCCATCTATTTCGACAGCGGCATGGGTCACGCTTACATCGCCGTCACGGAAGGTCCGTGCCGGGTGTTGTCGATCTGCACGGGCGCGGAGGCGCAACTGGTGGCGGCGACGCATGGCGCGAAGTCTATCGAAGCGGTCGCCGAACCATTGCATACGCGTCGCGCCAGCAACGGTTAGACCAGTCCATTGATCGAACTCCCGCGCCCCTATCTGCTTTTTCTCGGCGACATTACCGAACCCGGATACGCAAAGACCGCTTACGGGCTGCGTGACTGGGCAGGCGATGCGTGCGTCGGCGAGTTTGCGTTGCCGGGCGGGCTGAGCATTGATTTGACACCCATGCGTCCGGCCGCGGCAAAAGCAGCGGGCGCGCAATCCATGGTGATCGGCGTCGCCAATCCTGGCGGCGTCATCGCCGCGCATTGGATTCCGCCTCTCGTGGAGGCGTTGGAAGCGGGTTTGCATCTGATTGGCGGCATGCACGCCAAGCTGAATGCCATTCCCGAACTCGTCGCCGCCGCCAAGGCCGCTGACCGCAAACTCATCGACATTCGCGTACCGCCCGCGAACATTCCTGTCGCCAGCGGCGCCAAACGCGCCGGCAAGCGCCTGCTCACGGTCGGTACCGACTGTGCGTTGGGCAAGAAATATACAGCGCTCGCCCTGTCCCGCGCGTTCACAGCGCGTGGCGTAAACGCGGACTTTCGCGCCACCGGTCAAACCGGGATTCTAATTGCCGGCGCGGGCATGCCGATGGATGCGGTGGTCGCGGACTTCGAAGCCGGCGCCGCGGAATTGCTCAGCCCCGCCAATGCACCGGATCATTGGGATGTGATCGAAGGGCAGGGTTCGCTGTTTCATCCCGCCTATGCCGGCGTCTCGCTCGGCCTGCTGCACGGCAGTCAGCCCGACGCAATTGTCCTCTGCCACGATCCGAGCCGCACCGCGGTTCTCGGCTATCCGGACTATCCGCTGCCGGACTTGCAGGAAGCCATCGATCTGACGCTTCAGCTTGGCGCGCGCACCAATCCCGCCATTCGCTGTGCTGGCGTCAGTCTGAACACCTCGCGCTTGAGTGCGGCTGACGCTGCAAAGGAAATCACCCGCGTCCGCAAGCGCCTTAAGTTGCCTGCAGCTGATCCGCTTCGCGGCGGCCCAGCGTTCGATGAACTCGTCGAGGCCTGCTTAAGCGAAGGCCAGGCCTGATCCGTTGCCATCGCGCCCCCGCCTCTGCAGGCGGAATGGGTGGACGGAGGCAAACCATCTCAGGCATATCGGCCCCGGCGCGAGCGTGGCGAAACCTGGTAGACGCAACGGACTTAAAATCCGTTTCCCGTAAGGGAGTGCGGGTTCAATTCCCGCCGCTCGCACCACAGAGGGCAAATGTCGGCGCGCACGCAGATCCTGGAACGCTTTCTCGACGAGGTGTGGAACCAAGGCGACGCCGATGCCGTCGATCGCTATCTGGCGCCGCGTTACGCGATCAAGCACGATCCGGGCGACCTCTGGCACGGGCGCACGCTGAGCATCGCCGAGTTCAAGGAACGCTTGGCGGTGTCGCGCGCGCCGTTTCCCCAAGAACGGTTCGACGCCGTTGAGATGGTCGAGCAAGGCGATGTCATCGCAGTTTCGTGGACGTGGCGCGGCGTGCATAGCGGCGACATTCCTGGATTTCCCGCAACTGGCCGTGAGATCGAGATGTCAGGCATCACGCTGTATTACTTTGAAGGCGATCGCATCAGCGGCCATTGGCAGATTGTCGATCGGCTCGGCGTGGCCATGCAATTGCAGGCCAACCGCGGTTAGTGTCCAGCGGTTGGCGTCGCTTCGAGCGGGCGCAGAGACGGCGGCGGCGCGTCGTCGCGATGCCGCATCTGATAGGCGACCGCGATCGCCGCGGCGACCAGGCACGACGATGCGCCGACAGCGATGGCCCAGCGCGGACCGAACCTGTCCGCCACCCAGCCCACGATCGGCGCGCCGATCGGCGTACCGCCCATGGCGACGGCCATGACGATCGCCATAACGCGCCCACGCATGAACGATTCCGTGGAGAGCTGGACTTTGCCGATGGTGGTGGTGGTGACTGTCTGCGCCGACAATCCGACGAACACGAGCGCCAAGCCGAAAAGTCCGTAGCTGGGCGCCATCGCCGCAAGCACAAGGCCCACACCCATCGCGCCGGCGCCGATCATGACGATCGTCAGGCTCGGATGCTCGCGGCGCGCCGCCAGCAGCGCGCCGGCGACGGAGCCAACTGCCATCATCGAAGAGAGGATGCCGAACTGGCTGGCGCCGGCGTGGAAGACTGTGACCGCCATGGTTGAGATGAAGATTGGGAAGTTGACCGCAAAGGTGCAGATCAACCCCATCATCACCAGCACGACGATGATGTCGGATCGCTTCGCTACGTAGCGGAAGCCAGCGATCAATCCGTTCGTAGCCTGCGGCGAACGTTCGCGCGGGTGTAGCTCGTGCAAGCGCAACTTCGTGAGCGAAAAGATCACCGCGGCAAACGACACGGCGTTCAGCAAGAACACCCAGCCAGTGCCGATGCCGGCGATCAACACCCCGGCAAGCGCGGGGCCAATCATGCGTGCGGCGTTGAACGACGTGGAATTGAGCGCCACTGCGTTGGAGATGTGCGTTTCGTGGACGAGTTCTGAGACGAAAGTCTGGCGCGCCGGCGCGTCGAAGGCGGCTGCGCAACCGAGCAGGAAGGCGAAGATGTAAACGTGCCAGAGCTGCACGAAGTTAAAAACGGTGTCGAGGCCGAGCAGGAGCGCCAGCAGCCCCATCGTCGCCTGTGTGGCGAACAGCAGCTTGCGGCGATTGAAGCGATCAGCCGCCCAACCAGTCACAGGCAGCAGCAGCAATTGCGGACCGAACTGCAGGCCCATGACGATGCCGACCGCGGTGGCGTTATGATTGGTCAGTTCAGCAAGAACGATCCAGTCTTGCGCCGTACGCTGCATCCAGGTGCCGACATTGGAGATGATCGCGCCCGCGGCCCAGGTTCGATAATTGTAGATGGAAAGGGAGCGGAACGTGCCCTTCACGCGCGCGTCTTGTTGCGTGCGGGCGCCAACCTCACTCATCGGCGAGCCGCTTGAGCAGGTCGATGGCGCCCGAAAGCTGTTTCTGTTCGGCGGCGGTGAGCTTGGTTTGAATTGCTTGCGCCAGCCAATCGCGGCGGGCCGCGCGGTTGGCTTTGATTTTCTTTTTGCACGCCGCGGTAAGCGAAAGGATGAGCTGGCGCCCGTCGCTTGGGTCAGGCGCCGCCTCAACCAAACCTTCCGTCTGCAACACTTGCACGATCGCGCCCATGGACTGGGGGCGCATGCCTTCGGCTTGCGCCAATTTGGCGGATGTCGCTTCGCCCTCGCGCTCAAGCCGAAGGACCACGGCGATCTGCGACGGAGAGAGATCGCCAAGGGTCGCGCGTTCGCGCAGTCGTCGTTTCAGTTTGCCGACAAGCGCGCTCAGCGCTTCGGCGAGCTGGGCGACGCTATCGGATTCGGCCATGCCTTCAAGGTAATAAGGAAAACTGATAAGTACATCTGCTTAAGTCTGTGCATAAGCCGGCGTTGATGTCGCACCCAGACTCGTGGGAGCCCACGGCTATGGCCCCGCTATTCGTTCTGCCGCCGATCCTGGATTATGCGGGCGTGACGGTGTTTGCGCTCACCGGCGCGTTGGCGGCGGCGCGCGACCGCCATGACATCATTACGTTTTGGTTCTTCGCGGTGGTGACCGGTGTCGGCGGCGGAACGCTGCGCGATGTCTTGATCGGTGCGCCGGTGTTTTGGATCAACGAGCCGGCGTATCTGGCAATCGGGCTGGGTGCGGCGCTGGTGGTCTGGTTCGCGGGCGCACCGCTGGCGCGCGCGTCAGCTTTGATATGGCTGGATGCGGTGGGCTTGGCGGTTTACGCCGTGATCGGCGCGGGGAAGGCCATCGCCTTCAATGTCGATCCTGCGGTCGCCATCGGCATGGGCGTGCTGACGGCAAGCTTTGGCGGCGTCATCCGCGACGTGCTGGCGGTGCAGCCCTCTATCCTGCTGAAGCGCGAGATCAGCATTTCGGCTGCGCTTTTGGCCGCTGCCGGCTTCGTGGTGCTCTATCGTTTTGGAGTTCCGTCGCTATGGGCGGGTGCGGCTGGCGCGCTCGCGGGTTTCGGCTTGCGGGCCGGCGCCATACATTATGGCTGGGCGTTGCCGGCGTTCGGAGACAAGCGTGCCGAAAGAGAAGCTTGAACTGGTTGAGGTCAGCCCTCGTGATGGGCTGCAGAACGAGCCGGATGTGGTGTCGACTGCAAACAAGCTCGAGCTGATCAACCGCATCGTCGGCGCGGGCTTTCGGCGCTTGGAAGCGGGTAGCTTCGTCAACCCGAAAAAAGTGCCACAGATGGCGGACGGCGACGCGGTGTTCGCCGGCCTGCAGAAACGCGACGATGTGACGTTCATCGCCTTGGCGCTGAACCTACGCGGCGTTGCGCGCGCGTTGGCGGCGGGCGCGAAGGAGATCAATTACGTCTTCTGCGCCAGCGACGGCTTCTCGGTGCGCAACAACGGCGGCACGGTGGAAGAGACGTTCAAAGTCTGGCCTGATGTCGCCGCCACAGCCAAAGCCGGCGGCGCGCGCCTCTCTGCCACGATCTCCACCGCGTTCGGCTGTCCGTTCGATGGCGAAGTGCCGGTGCGCCGCGTCGTCGAAGTTGCCGAGCGCTGCGTGGCGCAAGACATTTTCGAACTCGCCGTCGCCGACACCATCGGCGTCGGCGCGCCGAGCGACGTGCATGAGCGGGTGCGCGCGGTGAAAGCGGCGATCCCATCGCGCATCCAGTTGCGCGCGCACTTCCACAACACCCGCAACACCGCGCTCGCCAATGCACTCGCCGCGGTGGAAGAGGGCGTGCGCGTGCTCGATGGGTCGCTTGCCGGCATCGGCGGCTGCCCGTTCGCGCCGGGCGCTGCGGGCAACGTGCCGACCGAGGATTTGCTCTACATGTTTGCGCGCATGGGCTTTGACACCGGTGTTGATCTCGACCGCGCCATCGACGCCGCCAAGTTCATCGGCGGCGTCCTCGGCCGCACCACCCCAGGCATGGTCAGCCGCGCCCCCAAGTGGCCGTGAGCCTCCGCTCGCCGCTCGCCGCTAGTCGCAGTGAGTTCGCGGATTCGGAATGAAATTGAAATTCAGTTGCTACGTCGAGTAGAAAGCGCTCGCAGCGCTTCACTTATGACTTGGCCGTCGCTCCGATATGTGTCGCTCGCTTTGGGCCACAGGCTGTAGACCCCGAACGCCAGCGAATACAGACCAACTCCCCACGCCAATGGGGCGGACCAATTCGAGAGCGGCACGGCGAGAAAAACGATAAGACTCGTTGCGAGGTTTGCCAGCGGACCACCCGCAGCCAACACGAGCAAGTTTGCAGGTCCCTTGCCCCCAGCAAGCGCCGCCACATATCCTCCCAAGTCCGTGCGAGGTCCGAAGCTGATGTGGAAACCGTTCTCGAAGTTGACGAGAAAGGGGCCGAATTCGATGCGTCGAATGCGATAGCCTACGAGTGCGCCGGCGGCCGCGTGGCCGACTTCGTGAACGACTGTTGCTAAAAATGGCGACAACACAATGGATGCGATGTTGAAGTAGGGTGCGAAGGTACGTTGTCCCAATGGCAGGGTTAAGACAACAAGCATCCACCAGAAGCCAAAGAGCGCCGCGGCAAGAGCCAGTAGGTTGCGAACTAGACGCTGCATGAGCTGCGGTTGTGTTGGGTCTGTTTAACGAGAGGGCCTGCTTTGCACCAAGCGCGCACAGCCGTTATGCCGCCACCGCCGCCTGTTTCCCTAAAATCATGTCCGCCGCCTTTTCTGCGACCATGATCGTCGGCGCATTGGTGTTGCCTGACACCAGCCGCGGCATGATCGACGCATCCACCACGCGCAGCCGCTCGACGCCCTTCACCCGCAATTGCGGATCGACGACGGCCATCGTGTCATGGCCCATCTTACAGGTGCCGACCGGGTGATAGATGGTGGTGCCGCCAGCTTGCGCGTAGGCGAGCAGCATTTCATCGGTTTGGAAATCGGGTCCGGGATTGAGTTCCTTCTCGATGTACGGCGACAGCGCCTTCTGATTGGCGATCGTGCGTCCCCATTTCAGCGAGGCGATCACCACTTCCTGGTCGAGCGGATTGGACAGATAGTTCGGCACGATCGACGGATACACGCTTCCATCCGGCGATTTGATGCGGATTGTACCGCGGCTTTCCGGGCGCAACTGGCACGGCGCGATGGTGAGGCCAGGCTGGTTCTCCAGCACCATCTTCTGTTCGTTCGCCAATTTCTCCGCGTCCATGGTCGCGGGCAGGATGTGAAACTGGATGTCCGGGCCGGCGAGGTCTGGTCGCGACTTGCAGAACACGGCGATATGCGCCGCCGAAAGTGTGAGCAGCCCTTTGCGTTGAGTCACGTACTTGATGGTCTCACCCACCATGCGCATGCCTTTGGAGAGCTCGTTGACCGAGATCACCTCCGGCTTCAGCCGCCACTGCATACCGATCACGTAGTGGTCCTGCAGGTTTTCGCCGACACCCGGCAGGTCGCTGATCACCGCGATGCCGTGCTGCTGCAGAAGCGCGCCCGGGCCCACGCCGGAAAGCTGAAGCAGCTGCGGCGAGTTGATGGCGCCGCCCGCGAGGATCACTTCCTTCTTGGCGCGCGCGGTGCGCTTGGCCCCGTTCTGCGTGAACTCGACACCGACCGCGGTCTTGCCTTCAAACAGCACGCGGCTCGCCAGCGCGCGCGTTTCCACGTGCAAGTTCGAGCGCGCCATCGCTGGATGCAGATACGCCACCGCCGCCGAGCAGCGCTGTCCGTTCTTCACCGTCAGCTGATAGTAAGCAACGCCTTCCTGTTCGCCGCCATTGGGATCGCGCGCGGGAAGGCCCGCCTCGACGCACGCGTCAATCACGGCGTCCGACACGATGTGCTTCTCGGTGACGTCGGAGACGTTCAGCGGGCCGCCGGTGGCGTGAAGCTCGTCGGCGCCGCGTTCCTGGTTTTGCGAGCGGCGGAAATAGGGGAGGACGTCATCCCAGCCCCAGCCTTCGCAGCCAAGCTGGCGCCAGCCATCATAATCGGCGTGCTGGCCGCGAATGTAGAGCAGCCCGTTGATCGAGGAGGAGCCGCCCAGCACTTTGCCGCGCGGCCAGACATGGCTGCGCCCGGCCGCATCCGGTTCGGTCTGGTAGAGCCAGTTGACCTTGGGATCCTTCAGCGTCTGCGCGTAGCCCACCGGCACGTGGATCATCAGATTGGAGAAGAACTGCGAGGGCTCGTAGGTCGGCCGATCGTCGCCGCCCGCCTCGAGCAGCAGCACGCGGTTTGCGCCATCCGCCGACAAGCGATTGGCCAGCACGCACCCCGCCGAACCGGCGCCAACAATGATGTAGTCCGCCTCGATGTCCGCCATGGCCGCGCTCCACCCTTATGTGTTTTGCGCACCCTAGCGCACCAACGCAGCCTTTGTGGAGCCTTCCGTTGAATCGCGAGGGCGCCGTAGCGACCGTCTGCATTTCGCCGGGAGCGGAAATTAGGACGGTGATTGGGCGGCCTGAAACGCGGTCTTCGCGTAGCCTAGGAAATCCCTGCGCCCCGCGTCGTTATCAAACGCCCTCGCTGGAATGATGAATGCGTTCTTGTTTTTTCCGACAATTACAATCGCGCCGTCCTCATCTGTCACCGACCGAATTTCGCTCCACTTTCGAACGCCAGATTTGGCGCCAATAGTCGTGGAAATTCCGTGCTCATCAACAGTCAGCGTACGGGTCTGCGGCTTGAACTGAATCATTGGAAACAACGACATCCAAGCTATCGAGGCGAGGCCCGCCGCGATGGCCAGCACTACGTTCGTGGGGCGCAAAAGGTTGGTGCTCCAAAGGAGCAATAGAACAACGCCCGAGACCCAGCAGAACACTACGGCATGCGTGACCCAGAGGCCGCGCTGCCAAGAGCGCCAGTACCAGCGCCAAATCTCATCTCTTGTCGAAGCGTATTGGATAGTGCGGGCCATTCGTTCTTCCCCCGCAAGTCATTCGGGCGAAACGCGCGGAGCTTCAATGTCTGAATCGGGCCAAAAGCAGACTCTAACCTCTCCCGCAAATGCGGGAGAGGGGCGACGCCGCTCTAAGCCCCCTCCCGCTCCGCCAACACCACCTTCGCCGCAGCCAGCGTGCTCTCATTCGC
>DASZWS010000031.1:0-2323 GCA_035546515.1 Vitreimonas sp.
ACATCACTCACCGCCACCCCGATGCGCTTCTCGCCAGGATCGAGCCCGATCAGCGCGCCGGATGTCGGCAACGCGGCGGCAAACGCGGGGAGGTCGAGGAGAGGCACGGCATGGCAATAGGGCAGTACGGGAATAGGGCAAATAGGCCAGTTGGCGGCGGGCGCGTTTGCGTCCCTATTGCCTTATTGCCCTATTGCCTTATTGCCCCAGCCCCATGTCCATCGACGAAAAAACCGTGCGCAAAGTCGCCAAGCTGGCGCGTCTGGCGCTGCCCGAAGAGCGCGTCACCGCGCTCGCGGCCGAACTCAACGGCATCATGGCCTGGATCGAGCAGCTGAACGAGGTCGACGTCGCCGGCGTCGAACCGATGACCAGCGCTGTGGAGGGGCTCTCGTTGCCGATGCGCGACGACGTCGTCACAGACGGCGACAATCCCGAGCGCGTGCTGAAGAACGCGCCCAAGTCCGAGGACGGCTTCTTCGTCGTGCCCAAGGTGGTGGAGTAGGCGCCATGCTCGCCGCTTTCATTCTCATGGCGACGATAGCCGTGGCCTGTGCTTACGGGACGACGGGCCTTGCGCAGCGCACGCTCGCCTCGCGCGGTAATGCTTATGTCGCGGCCGCCGTCTCGCTCATCTGCTGGTGGAGCGCCGATTGCCTGCTCTCCTTCGGCTTGGCGCCGCTGCTTGGACCGAACGCGCAGATCGATCTGATTGATTTGCGTGACTTTGGTGTCGCGCCGTCGCTCATGGGCAAGTTTGGCCAGTATGCGGTGGCGCATGCGGTCGCGGTGTTGCCACGCCTTCCGCATGGCCGGCCGATGCACGCATGAGCTTCACCATCGCCACCGAAACGCCGTTGCAGGACGATGTGCGTGCGCTGGTCGCGGCGCTCAACGAGTGGGCGCTGACGCAGACGCCGCGCGAGTTCACGCATCACATGACCGTCGAGCAAATGGCTGCGCCTGATACGACAGTTTTCGTCGCCCGTGACCAAACCGGCGCAGCGATCGGCATGGGCGCGCTGAAGCGCCATGGCGACGGCCTGGGTGAGGTCAAGCGCATGTTCACGCGCCCGCAGCTGCGCGGCAGCGGCGTTGCTGGAAAGATTGTCGGCGAGATCGAAAAGCGCGCCCGACAGGACGGCGTCCAACGCCTCGCGCTCGAGACCGGCGCCGTCGCCAGCTTCCAGCCGGCATGGCGCGTTTATGAGCGCGCTGGTTTCACACGCTGCGGCGCGTTCCTCGACTATCCCGCCGACAGCCCGCACAACATCTATTACGAAAAACTCCTCACCACATGACCGACCTGACCGCTCTTACCCTCGCTGCCGCGCTTGACGGCATGGAGAAGAAGCAATTCTCCTCCGCCGAAATCACCGATGCGTTTCTCGGCGCGATCGACAAAGCCAATCCACACCTCAACGCCTACGTCGCCGTCACCGCGGACGCCGCCCGCAAGCAAGCCAAAGCCTCGGACGCACGCCGCGCCAAAGGCCAAGTTGGTCCGCTTGAAGGCGCGCCGCTCGGCATCAAGGATCTCTTTTGCACCGAGGGCGTGCGCACCACCGCCGCGTCCAACATCCTCGGCGAGTTCGCGCCGACATACGAAAGCACCGTCACGACGAACTTGTGGCGCGACGGCGCGCTGATGTTGGGCAAGCTCAACATGGACGAATTCGCGATGGGCTCGTCGAACGAGACCTCGCGCTTCGGCGCGGTGACGAGCCCCTGGCGGCGCGGCAATTCCGACGCCAGGCTCACGCCAGGCGGCTCATCCGGCGGTTCGGCGGCCGCTGTCTCCGCTGACCTCTGCCTCGGCGCCACCGCCACCGATACGGGCGGCTCGATCCGCCAACCAGCTGCGTTCACCGGCACCGTCGGCGTCAAACCGACCTACGGCCGCTGCTCGCGCTGGGGCATCGTCGCTTTCGCGTCGTCGCTCGATCAAGCCGGCCCGATCGCCAAGACGGTCGAAGATAGCGCCATGCTGCTGCAATCGATGGCGGGCCACGATCCGAAAGATTCCACGTCGCTCCCAATTGCGTTGCCGAACTTCCGCGCCGCGTGCGGCACATCGATCAAGGGCATGACGATCGGCATTCCCAAAGAGTATCGCGTCGACGGCATGCCCGAGGAGATTGAGAAACTCTGGCAGCAAGGCATCGCCTGGGCCAAGGACGCGGGCGCCAACATCAAAGAGATCAGCCTGCCGCACACGAAGTACGCGCTGCCGACCTATTACATCGTCGCGCCCGCGGAAGCCTCATCCAACCTCGCGCGCTATGATGGCATGCGCTACGGCGCGCGCGTCGCCGGCAAAGAC
>DASZWS010000032.1:0-13931 GCA_035546515.1 Vitreimonas sp.
CGCAGCATTTCCGACAATTCCTTCGCCGTGGTGGCGTTGTCGGTGATCTCGCGCAGAAGCGGATAATCGGCATCGCCCACCGGATGGCGGCGCAGCAGATACGAACACGTCTGCATCACCACGGTCAGCAGATTGTTGAAGTCGTGCGCGACGCCCGCGGCAAGCTCGCCGATCTCGCGCATCTTTTCCGATTGCGCCAAGCGCGTTTCCAGTTCGCGCTGCTGCGTGACGTTCAGCACGTAAGCGATGCCGCGCCCATCGGCGCTCCGCGCGAAGTGCACGTGCGCCGCAGTCGGCGGCGCGGTCGCCAGCATGAGCTCCACCGGCTCGTTCGCCGCCTGCCGCAAACGCTGCGCCAACGCCGCCGGCCCTTCCGAGGCTTCAAACAAATCCGCGAACGGCGCGCCGGGCGCCGCTCGCCCCTGCGTCATCTCCATCAGCGCCGCGTTGGAATCCAGCAGCGCCGCCGAAGCCGGGTCGCTGGTGTCCAACACCGCTGCGCCGAACGGCGCGAGCGCGAACACGCCGTCAGCTGAACCCGCATCCGCGCGCACCACGGCAGGCGTTTCGGCCGCCTCGGTATCCGCGAAGAAGATCAGCGTGCGCACTGCGCCATCGCCTTCAACCGTGGGCCAGAACGTCAGTGTTGAGGCGGCCGTATCGACCCCATCGCGGCTCTTCAACGTGATGCGCCCGCGCTGTGGGCCAAAACTGCGCCGGTCTTTGCGCAGGAAGCGCGACGGGTCGTCGCGCACAATGTCCTTCACCCGCAGCGGCGCAGGATCGTCGCCAACGCCCAGCACAGCCCGCAGCGCGCGGTTCATATAGACCACCGAACCATCCGGATTGGCGGCGAAGAAGCCCACCGGCGCGTCGTCCAAAAATACCTGATGCGCGTCCGCCGATATCTCGGCGCCTGCCGCAGCACTTACCTCGCGCAAGCGCCACAGCACGTGCCCGCTCGGCATCGGCCCGACGCTCGCTTCATAGCGGATCACACGCCCATCTTGGGAGAGCGCACTTGTCGGCGGCAACTCTTCGCGCCGCTGCTGCCCGCTGCCCGCCGCGCGCGCCAAGCGAAACATCGGCGCCGATTGCATCGGGTCGGCGCCAAACAGGCGGCTCATCATCGGCGGGCGATCGCTGGAACCCATCTCGTCTGCGGCGTGCGCCAGCGCGAGATAGGATGCATTCGCCGTCAGCGGCGACAACGCGTGATCTGTCACCAGCGCTGGCTCGTCGAGCGCCTCGATCATCGCGAAATCGTTCTTGCCAGCAGAAAGCGCCGCCGCCGCGATCACGCCGCGCTCAGGGAACGGCCCGAACTTGCGGCCAGCGCCACGCGACATCCACATGAACAGCACAAGCCCGGCCGCCACCACCAGCACCAGCAGCACCGCGCTCGCGAACCCGACCGCCGGGCCGGCGGTAATCGCCACGCCAGCGGCCGCGATGCCGACGGCGACCAGACCCCAGAATGCAATCTGGAGCGGATCGAGCCGCCCGCCGCTGCGCGGCGGTGGGGTTTGAACGTGATCAGTCATCTGAAGGCCTGTGAACTCCGCTCCTTTTGACCCCGATTCGCCCCCGGGAGCACCGTGCGGGACTGTTGGTAATCCGTCCGCCATCGATTCTTCCCCGTTACAAACTTACGCGCGGGCGTACGCCCCGCCGACGCCGCGCCAAGCGCATGACAAACCCGATCACTTTGGCGACCGCTTCGAAATGTTCACGCGGGATTGGCGCGTCGATTTCGGCGCTGGCGAAGAGCGCTCGCGCCAGCGGTGGATTTTCCACGATCGGAATATTGTGTTCCTCGGCCGCTTCGCGAATTCGTGCCGCAACCGCATCGACGCCCTTGGCCAGACAGATTGGCGCAGGCGTCTCATCGGGCTCGTAACGGAGCGCAATCGCATAGTGCGTCGGGTTGGTGATCACCACGCTCGCCTTGGGCATCGACGCGAGCATGCGTTTGCGTGATCGCTCCACACGCACTTGCCGGAGCTTGGCCTTGACCATGGGATCGCCTTCGCTCTGGCGCATCTCTTCCTTGATCTCGCGCCGGCTCATCTTCAGTTTGTGCATGTAGGATTGGCGCGTGAAGATGTAGTCGATCGCCGCCAGCACCGCCGCAGCACTCGCGAGCGAAATCATCAACGACACTGCGCGGCTCTGCACCCACGGCAAGATAGCGGCGGGATCGAGCAACGAGATGCGCTCGAGCGAAGCGTCGCTCGGCCATAGCGACATCGCCAACGCCGCGCCGACAATCGCCAGCTTCACCATCGACTTGGAAAACGACGCGAACGCCGCCTTCCCGAATACGCGCTTGAATCCCTCCACCGGATTGAGCTTGTCCAGCTTTGGCGACAGCCGTTCTGCGGTGAACGTGGGCTGATCCTGCAGGTAGCGCGACGCGAGCCCGGCGCCGGCAAGCGCCAGCGCCGCCAGCGCCAAAATGCCCACCACTTTCATCACCACGGCCATCCCGATGGTCTGCAGCGAGCGCGGATCGGTCGAAAACTGGTCGGGCATCGACAGGAAGCCCAGGAATCCATGGGCAAGCTGCGACGCGATCGGCCCTGACATGAAGGCAATGATGCAGGTGACGGCGACGAGTGAAAGCGCCGCGCCCACCTCGGTCGAATAGATGATGTCGCCCTTCTCGCGCGCCTGCTCCAGCTTGCGCTGCGTCGGCTCTTCTGTGCGCTCGTCGTCGTCAGCAGCCATCGCGCTACCTCAACCACGTCGCATATTGCTGCAGGCTATCGAGCCAGATCAGCATGCCTGCCGACAAACCCAGCGCGATCACGGCAAAACCGCCCATCAGCTGCAGCGGCAAGGCAACGAAGAACACCTGGATCGAGGGAATGAGCCGCGCCAGCACACCCAGGCCAACGCGAAAGATGAGCCCCGCCGCCACCACCGGCGCCGCGATCTGAAAGCCCACGCGGAACGAGCTCGATGCAGCATTCAGTCCAAGCTGTGCAGCGTCCCCAACCGGCGCGCGCGCGCCAAGACTGATCACATCGTAAGAGCCCGCCACCCCTTGCAAGAACATGCGGTCGAGGCCCGTAGCGAAAATGAGCGCGATGCCCATTGTGCTCAAGAACACCGCAAACAATTGTCCCGATTGTCCGCCCGCCGTCGGATCGGCGACCTGCGCGAATGAGAGCCCCGTCTCTAGCCCCATGATCTGACCCGCGGTCGCCAGCGCCGACATCAGCATCCGCGCCGCCGCGCCCAGCATCACCCCGATCAGCACTTCAATGACGATTTGCCCCGCCATACCCAAGGCGGTGTCCGCAGGCGCGGGGATGTGGCCCGTCAAGGACGGCGCAATCGCCATGGCGATCAGCAGCGCGAATGAGAGCCGCACCCGCGCCGGGATCGTGGTCTCGCCGAACCCCGGCAGCAGCATGATCATCGCGCCGACGCGGCCGAACACCAGCGCGGCTCCCCAGATGCTGACGCCATAGAGCGTGAGGTCCATCAGTGCGCCGCGATGCGCTCGAAGATGTGGGTCATGAAGCCGCCGAGCAGCCCGCCCATAATCGGCAGGAAGAGCAGGATGGCGAAAAAGATCGCCAGGATCTTCGGGATGAAGACCAACGTCTGCTCCTGGATCTGCGTCAGCGTCTGCAGCAGCGACACGACAAGCCCGACGACCAGGCCCACCAGCATCGGTCCCGCCGCCACCAGAACGGTGACCCAAATCGCCTCACGCCCGAGGTCGAGCACTTCCGCTCCGGTCATGGCGGCTCCTTACGCACGGCAAATTCTGCCGGGCTGTGTCCGAAAGGACGCGTGACGCGGTTAACGACTGGTTTCCGGCGCGGTGGAGTACCGATTAAGCCTCCGCAACACGGGAACGTGAGCGCTTGAAGGGCGAAATCGTGCCCACGCCGCAACAGTGGAACTGAGTTTGCATCGCAAGCATCCATTCACCCGAATCCACCTCATCTTGGATTCAGGGACGACGCGGAAACTTAGTCCGCTCTCGTGCGTAGAAGCTCACGAGGACCCAAGGGGAAGTACGATGTCGTTGGTGTTGCAATCGCTGTCCGAGTTTTTTGGCCGCCTCTTCCGCGCCAAGCCGGACAACTACAAGGCCCTCTTGATGGCCGACCTGGGCATCGAGCGCTAAGCAGCGCTCGATGCATTAAACGCTCAATGCGGCGGGGGCGTTTGCCCGGCCGCGAAGCTTTCAATGAGGCTGCCCGCGACCAGCCGCCAGCCATCCACCAGCACAAAGAAAATCAACTTAAACGGCAAGCTGATCGTCACCGGCGGCATCATCATCATGCCCATCGCCATCAGCAGCGATGACACCACCAAGTCGATGATCAAGAACGGGATGAAGAGCATGAAGCCGATCTCGAACGATCGCCGCAGCTCCGAAATCATGAAGGCCGGCGCCATCACCCGGATCGGGACGTCTTCCACCTGAGTGGGACGCGGATTGAGGTGGGCCATGTCCATGAACATGCTCAAATCCGTGTCCCGGGTCTGGGCGGCCATGAACCTCTTCAAAGGCGCTGTAGCGCGTGGAAACGCTTCTTCCAGCGATAATTCCTGACGCATAAGCGGGCCGATGCCGTCCTCGTAAGCCTGGTTCCAAACCGGCTCCATGACGAACGCGGTCATGAACAACGCCAGCGAGATGATGACGGCGTTCGGCGGCGCCTGCTGCAGGCCGATGGCCGTGCGCAGCAGCGACAGCACCACAACGATGCGCACGAAGCTGGTCGTCATGATCAGGATCGACGGCGCGAGTGACAGCACCGTGATCAGCGCCGTCAGTTGCAGCACCCGGGCGGTCAACCCATCGCCGGTGCCGAGATTGATGTTGAGCGTGGGGTTGGCCGCGGATTGCTGCGCAAACGCGTCGCCCGCGCCGAACACGACCAGCCCGAGCAGCAAGGCAATCAGAATTGAACGCTTCACGTCTGCGTCTCCCCGCCCGGCACCAGCTCTTTGGCGGCGACCTCGGTGATGGCGCTATCGCCGGCGGGCGATAGCAAAAGCAGATGCTCACGATCATCGAAGCGCACGACGACCAGCCGCCGCCGCGGGTCGAGCATCAAGCTTTCGAGCACCCTCAATCTGCGCGGCCCCGCAGCACCTGGCTGAATCATCCCGAGCCTGCGCGCGCCATAAGCGACGAGCCCGATCAACGCCAACGTGGCGATGAGCGCAAACAGCGCCCGCCCCCAATCCACCAAAGTCACCGAACGCTCTCCGTTCTGGAGTTCCGAGCGCTCTGGGCTGGGCCGGTTTGGTAAACGAGTTCTTAACGTTCCGGGCGCGGGTTAAGTCCCGCTTAACCATAAAAGGTTCGACTAGGCAAAACTTGCAGCGCTGAGTCGGAGCCGATGGATCTCGTCAACACCCCATTCTTCGGATTGCTGCGCGCTCGCCTCGGCCAACTTTCGGAGCGCCAACGGCTCATCTCCGAAAACATCGCCAACGCCTCCACACCCGGCTATCGCCCGCGCGATATCGACACCACCTCGTTCGATCAGCTGCTGCAACAGCAAAGCGGCGTGAGCAACACGCTGCAAATGACGCGCACCAATCCCGGCCACATGACCATGGGCGGCGGCACAGGTCAGGCGACGCTCACCACCGGCGACGACAGCGAAACCACCATCGATGGCAACGCCGTCGTCATCGAAGACCAAATGGCCAAGGCGCAGGAAACGCGCATGCAATTCGAAACCGGCCTGGCGCTCTATCAGAAGGGTCTCGACCTTCTGAAGATGGCCGCGCGCGCTCCCGGAAGATAGACGGCGGAGATATCTAGATGGGCGACATCAACCAAACCATCGCCGCAGCCGCCTCCGGCATGCACGCGCAGCAAACCCGCATGCGCATCGCCGCGGAAAACATCGCCAACGCCAGCTCGACTGCCGATGGCCCAAATGGCGAACCGTTCCGCCGCCGCATTCCGCTACTGGAAAGCACGACGCTGGCTGGCGGCGCCGAAGGGGTGAAGGTTCAGGGCTCGACCTTGGATATGAGCAGCTTTCGCCGCGAATATAATCCGAGCCACCCCGCGGCCGGCCCCGACGGCTACGTGAACTTTCCCAACGTCGACCCGCTCGTCGAGATGATGGACATCCGCGACGCGAGCCGCATGTACGAAGCCAACCTCAACATGATCGATGCGGCGCGCAACATGACCTCGCGCGCGCTCGATCTCTTACGCAAATAAGGAGACGCCGCATGGCGATTGACCCCATTTCCGCTGCTCGCGCCTATCAACAGGCGGCGCGCGCCAATGCCGGCGGCGCGGCGGGCGGCGCTGACGCCGGTGGTGGCATGGATTTCGGCAAGCTGGTGCAGGACGCCATTCATCAAGCCGGCGCCAGCACGCAGCAAGCCGAGCAAAGCGCGCTCTCGGTTGCTGGCGGCCAATCCGACATCGTCAATGTCGTGACCGCCATCGCCGCTGCGGAAACGCAAATGCAGACGGTGATCGCGGTTCGCGATCAAGTGATCAGCGCCTACCAGGAAATTCTGCGCATGCCGATTTGAGCCGTAGGGAACTTCGTTCGCGCCACTGGCGTTCTCGCGTCAAAGGTTAGTGAACGGAGAGTTTCTCATGCTCGGATGGGCAATCGGCTTCTTCGTGGCCGCCATCGTGGCCGCGGTTTTTGGATTTGGCGGCATCGCCACTACCTTCACCGGCATCGCCGTGGTGCTGTTTTGGGTGTTCGTCGCGTTGTTTGTTTTGTCGCTGATCTTCGGCATTCTGCCGCGCGGTGAGGGCGTCGCAGCCGGCGGCAATGGCTTTGCTTTCGTCGCGCTGATCGCGGTGATCGCGATTTTCACCTATGCGTGGGTGAAGAACGATATGAGCGCCGAGCGCGTTGGCGCTGCGATCGATCGCACCACCCAGCAGCTGGCCGACAACACCAGCGAAGCTCTCAACCACGCCGGCAACAGCGCCGACCACGTGGTCAACGATACCTCGAACTCGATCAAGCGCCACACCGATGGCAACCCCAACAACTAGGCGCCACTCGAGCGACGCCTTCGAAGCCCGCGCTGCAAGGCGCGGGCTTTGCGCTGCGCGCGTGTTGTACAGAGCGTTGATGAGGCTAGAATTTTCTATGAAACTCGCGACGGGAGTTGCGGCCTTCGCCTCGCCGTAGCTCTTGAATGACGCCGCGCGGTTGGCGGGCTATGATGCCGGCTCTAAGGAATCACCCGCCATGCCGCGCCCCGACAACGATAACAAGCGATCGCCGTTCAAGCGATTTGGCATGCTGGCCGTACAAATGACGGGCGCGCTCATTGCCTTGGCGATGATTGGTCAGGTCGTAGGCGGCGCCCTTGAAATGGCGGCCCAATAGAAAGAGCGCCAGACCCTCCGGTCCGGCGCTCCCAAATTCTCAGCCCCTTCCGGGCGTCTATTTCTTCTTCTTATCGCCAGCGTCCTTTTTCGGTTTGCGCTTCTCTTTGTTGGAACGCATCTGACCTTTGGCCATGTGGCACTCTCCGTCGTGAAGACGCGCTGAGCATTGCCACGATTTGCGGAGACTTCAAGGCGCGGCGCTAAGCCCGCACCTCGTTCACGCCGCGCCCCAGCGCCAGCAGCGCCGCCGCCACGATGGAGTCTGCATCGAGCCCGGCCGTGGCATACATCGCCTCCGGCTTATCCTGATCCTGGAACACGTCAGGCAGCGTCAGCGTGCGCACCTTGAGACCGCGATCCAGCGCCCCGTCCTTGGCGAGGAAGTGCAGAACGAATGCGCCGAAGCCGCCAACCGCGCCCTCTTCGATAGTGATCAGCACCTCGTGCTCGCGCGCCAGCCGGCGGATCAGATCCTCATCGAGCGGCTTGGCGAAGCGGGCGTCCGCAAGCGTCGTCGACAAGCCCATCGCCGCGAGTTTATCGGCGGCTTTGAGAGCCTCACCCATGCGCGTGCCGAGGCTCAGCAACGCCACCTTCGTGCCCTCACGCACGATGCGGCCCCTGCCGATTTCCAGCGGCGTGGCGGCGTCCGCGAGCATCGCACCCTCGGCGTCGCCGCGGGGGTAGCGGATGGCGGACGGCGCATCGTCGATGATCGCTGCGGTAGCGACCATGCGCGAAAGCTCGTTGCCATCGGCGGCGGCCATGATGACGAACCCCGGCAGCGCGCCGAGATAGCCCAAGTCAAAGCTACCTGCGTGCGTCGCGCCATCTGCGCCGACGAGCCCCGCGCGATCCATGGCGAAGCGCACTGGCAATTTCTGGATCGCCACGTCGTGCACCACCTGGTCGTAGCCGCGCTGCAGGAAAGTCGAGTAAATCGCCGCGAACGGCTTCATGCCGTCAGCCGCCAGCCCGGCCGCAAAAGTGACCGCATGTTGTTCGGCGATGCCGACATCGAAGGTGCGGTCCGGAAATTTGGCGCCGAACATATCGAGGCCGGTGCCTGAAGGCATCGCCGCGGTGATAGCGACGATCTTGGCGTCCTTCTCCGCCTCGCGGATCAGCGATTGCGCAAACACCTTGGTGTAGCTCGGCGCCCCCGCCCCCTTGGCCTGCTCGCCGGTGACCACGTTGAACTTGGAGACGCCATGATATTTGTCGGCGGCGTTCTCGGCCGGCGCATAACCCTTGCCCTTCTTGGTGACGACGTGGATCAGCACCGGGCCGTCGTATTCCTTGGCGTTGTTGAGGATGCGCAGCAGCTTCGGAATGTCATGACCGTCGAACGGACCCAGATAGTGGAAGCCCAGCTCCTCGAAGAACGTGCCGCCCGTCACCATAGTGCGCGCGTATTCCTCGACCTTCTTGCCGACGTCATGGATGGTCTCGCCCAGCGCCGAAGCCACGGACTTCGCCGCTTTGCGCATGCGCCGGTAGGTCTTGGACGACACCAGGCGCGCCAGATACGACGACATGCCGCCCACGGGCGGCGCGATCGACATATCATTGTCGTTCAAAATGACGATCAGCCGCTTGGTCGACTTGGCGTTGTTCATCGCCTCATAAGCCATGCCCGCCGACATCGACCCGTCCCCGATCACCGCCACGACGTGATTGTCATCACCGCGCTTGTCACGCGCGACGGCGAAACCAAGCGCCGCACTGATCGAGGTGGCCGCGTGCGCCGCGCCGAACGGATCGTATTCGCTCTCGCTGCGCTTGGTGAAACCCGAGAGTCCGCCGCCCTGGCGCAGCGTCCGGATGCGGTCGCGCCGGCCGGTGATGATCTTGTGCGGATAGGCTTGATGGCCGACGTCCCAGATCAAGATGTCGCGCGGTGTATCGAGCGTGTAGTGCAGCGCCACCGTCAGTTCCACCACGCCCAGCCCGGCCCCGAGATGGCCGCCGGTCTGACTCACCGCGCTGATCATCTCCGCGCGCAGCTCATCAGCCAGCTGCGGCAGCTGTTCTGGCGCAAGTTTGCGGAGGTCGGCGGGGTACTTGACCTGGTCCAGAAGCGGAGTTTGCGGGGCCATGAATCCTCAGGTCAGCCGTAACCCCCTAGAGTTAGACCGCTTTGCCCCCAAAAGCGACCGCCCGTCCCCGTACGAATTGCGCAAATCCCGTGCATTTCCGTGCGGCTAGGGGAAGCAGGCGCCTCAATCATCCTGTGCGGCGCTCGCCGGGTCGACGCATTCATAGACGGCGCGTCCGCCGTCGCGGCGGCTGTAGCGCGCGACCCGCCCATATTTTGCGCACTCAGCCGCGCCTGCCTCGCGAGCGCGGTCATGATCTGCCCCGTGCGGAACCGAGGCTTCGATATCAGCGGGCGGCCGCGACGGTGAGGTGCTCGGCTCGAAGGTCATAGGCAGAGCGCATGCCGACACGATCAGCGCGAGCGTTAGCCACAGTGCGCGCATCCTCAGCCCTCCATCACCGCAGCCAGCCGCTCATAAGCGCGCAGGAAATCTTCTTTGAAATTTTGCACCACCGCGCCCGCGGAGATGCTCTCGTTCATCAGCCCCACGCCTTGGCCTACCCAATATGTCGCCAAATCGCGCGCGCCCGCGTGGCCGGATTGGCTCAGTTTATCGACGTAGCGCAGCGCCGGTTCGGTGACGATGCTTTGCAAGGGCATTGGCAGCGGCTTCGGCGCATCTTCGCTCTCCCACGCATCTGTCCACACCGAGCGCAGCTGGCGCGAATACTTTCCGGTACGCGCTTTCGACCGCACCGTGTCGCGCGACGTGGCGGCGAGCATTTTCTCTTTCACCACCGGATTGGTTTCCGCTTCCGGCGTGGTCAGCCACACCGAGCCGCACCAGGCGCCGGCCGCACCCATCGCCATCGCCGCCGCCATCTGTGCGCCGGTAACAATGCCGCCGGCGGCAAGCACCGGCGTGTCGAGGCCCATATCGGCGATCGCGCCGACAACTTCCGGCACCAGCACCATGGTCGACACATCGCCGCAATGGCCGCCAGCTTCGCCGCCCGCGGCGATGATGATGTCAACACCGGCGCTGGCTTGCGCGATCGCGTGCTCCTTGGCGCCAACCAGCGCGGCGACAGCAACGCCACGCTTCTTGCCCTCCTCAAGCATGATTGGAGGCGGCACCCCGAGCGCGTTGGCGATGAGTTTCAGCGGGTATTGAAACGCCACCTCTAGACTCTGCGCCGCGCCCTCCTCCCGCAAATTCTGAGACCAACCAGCGGAGCCGCGCCGACTCTGCTCAACGGCGCTCGGATCGACGCCGTGTTGCTTCAAAAGGTTGGCCGCGAAATCCTTGTGTGCCTGCGGCACCGCCGCCAAAATCCTGTCCGCATTAAAGGCTTCGCCTTTGCCTTCAAACTTGTTCGGCACGATCAGATCGAGCCCGTACGGCTTGCCGTTCACATGCGCGTCGATCCAGTCCAGTTCTTCGTGCAGATGCTGCGGGCTCATGCCGGTCGCGCCCAGCACGCCCATGCCGCCAGCCTTGGAGACCGCTGCAACCACGTCGCGGCAATGCGAAAACGCAAACAGAGGAAACTCGATGCCGAGCCGCTTGCAGAGGGGCGTATTCATCATGGGAGCAGCTTAAACCCGAACGCCGAAGCGCGTCGACGCTGACGCAGCGTCCGTTCGCGCTCGCAGCAAACTAGCGCAGCGGGCGCAAGCTGGCCCGGCCAGCAGCCGGTTCAGCGTTCGACGCTGGCGTGGAGCAGCCCGAGTTGCTACGGCGCGTCAGGGACACGATTCTGAGTGGGACTGTAAACATATGAGTGCTGAAGCCGCATCAACGCCGGCGCCGGCGTACAAAGACGTACTCGGCCACCCGCGCGGACTTGGGTACCTGGTGTTCTGCGAAGGCTTCGAGCGCTTCTCCTATTACGGCATGCAGGCGCTGCTGGTGCTGTACCTCACGCAATACCTGCTCGTGCCGGGTCACATCGAGCACGTGGCCGGCATGGTGCCCTTCCGCGCCTTTCTGCAATCAATCTTCGGCGAACTCGCCACACCGGTCGCAACGGCCGCGGCCATCACCGGGCTCTATTCAGGCGGCGTCTATCTGACGCCGATCATTGGCGGCTGGATCGCCGACCAATTTACCGGCCGTACCGTGGCCGTCGCCGCCGGCGCGATCATCATGGTGTTGGGTCACTTCCTGATGGCGTTCGACGTCGCGTTCGTCGCGGCGATCAGCTGCCTGTTCATCGGCGTTGGCTTGTTCAAGGGCAACATCGCCAGTCAAGTTGGCGAGCTCTATGGCCCCGACGACCTGCGCCGTTCCAACGGCTTTCAGATCTTCCTGCTTGGCGTACAGATCGCCGTCATTGCAGCCCCGCTCGTCATCGGCACGCTCGGCCAGAAAGTCGCGTGGCATTGGGGCTTCGGCACCGCCGGTGTCGGCATGGCCATCGCGCTGATGATCTACCTCTCGGGCCGCAAATATCTGCCGCCGGAACGTCCGCGCGGCGCGGCAGCGAAGAATCTGCATCCGCATCTGACCGGCCGCGACTGGGCCACCATTGGCGTTTTGATTTTGCTGTTGCCGGTGCTGGCGTCGACTGCCGTCGGCAACCAGGAAATCTTCAACGCCTATCTCCTGTGGGGCAACGATCACTACAATCTGGAATTCTTCGGCCAGACCATGCCGGTGACCTGGTTGGTCTCTCTGGACGCTATCATCTCAACGGTGACCGTTGGCGCCGCGCTCGCGTTTTGGACCATCTGGGCCAAATTTCGCAAAGAACCCGACGAGATCGTCAAGCTCGCGATTGGCGCAGCCATCGCTGCGGGGGCGCCGCTGTTGCTGGCGGCGGCAAGCGCCCAGGAAGCCGCCACCGGTCAGAAAGCATCGCTGATCTACGGGCTCGGCTTCCACATCATCAACGACGTGGGCTTCGCCATGATTTTCCCGGTGGGCCTCGCGCTCTACACGCGTGCAGCGCCCAAGCGCGTCACCGGGCTCTTTGTGGGCGTCTATTATCTGCACCTGTTCATCTGCAACCTCGCCACCGGCAAGCTCGCGGGCATGCTTGAAACCATGAGCGGTACGGCATTCTGGACCATGCACGCCGCTATCATCGGCGCCGGCGCGGTAGCATTGGTGATTTTCGCGCTGGCGTTCCGCAAACTGCTAGCGCCGACCGCTGAGGACGTCGCCAAGAACGAAGCCGCGGAGGTCGCGCCGGCCTAGGGCACGGTTCGCGGCACGACCGCGAGGATCATGGGCATAGTGGCGTGAAATGCACTAGAGGTGGGCAGCGTCTGCACGACGCCTGGCTGCACCCGCATTTCCAGCTCTCCGTACACCATCCGGCGATAGGCTCTGACGTGAACACCTTGGCAGGCGACGGGGCCACCATCCAAGTTGAGCACAAGTCTTAGGTCGAGCGGCGTGGTCTTTAGGAAGGCGGCGAGACGATCGAGCGAAAAGAAACCGCGCGGCGTGCTGCCAAGGATAATCATCCCATTCCGGTCCTGCGCGACAAAACTGCGGCTGGCGAGCCAACGAGACGGCGACACGCGGCTCTGGCCATCGGCGTCGATCAACATTGGATAGGATACCATGGCCTCGTCAGCGCCGTGCAAGGCGTCTCGCCAATCCTGCCGCGCGAGATCTTGGATATGCGCTTCGCCCGCAGTCATGATAAATGCGCCCTGTTTCGCGTCATACTCACTCGGGCCTTGCGGCGCCCCATCGATGACGACTGGCGTGGCCGGACGATAATCGCCACCGAAATAGCTTCCGTTGATGACAGCGACCGCGTGTAAACGTTGCATCCAATCATCGAGCGTACGGCTGTTACTCGGATCATTCCGGACGATAAAACGATACTTCGCGGGATCGACGCGTGAGAGATAAAGGCGATCCACCTCTACGCCAACGGCGAGCACGGCGACGTCCGCGACGTCAAATCCGGGGGCCAACGTGCGCCAATGCGTTGGAGAAGCGGTGACGGTCACCGCCGGCGTACGCAATGCAAGCTGCACCTGCTGAGGCAACCATGGAGAATCCTCTCGGATGGCAATCAGGAGCACGCCGTGATCCAAGGTCGCCAAAGGCGCGCCAACGTAACTGCTATATCCCCAAACCACAGCGCTGAGCATTGCTAACGAGGCAAGTGCGCGCGCCAGCCATCTGTGGGTCTTCCAAAATTCTACGATACCCGTCCTCATGCGCCAGCCTAATAGCGCCGCTCAACGATAAAATCGACGGCGTCGAGGAGGATGCGCGCGCGCGGGCCGAACATCGACAAATGACGTTTGGCTTGCGCCGCCAGCAAGCCGACGCGCTCGCGGGTCGCATCAACGCCAAGCACCGTCACGAAATTCACCTTGCCGCGCGCGCCATCCTTGCGCACGGCTTTACCCGTGTCGCGCACCACGCCTTCGGCATCCAGCAGATCGTCCACCATCTGAAACGCGAGGCCGACATCGTGCGCGTAGCGTGAAAGCGCCGTCTTCTCCGCCTCCGACGCACAACCGATCATGGCGCCGGCGTCGACGGAGAAATTGATC
>DASZWS010000033.1:0-7845 GCA_035546515.1 Vitreimonas sp.
GCGCCGCGCGTGTTGTTGCGCCTGATGGACGATCGCGAAGTGCCGCCGGAGACGAGCGGCGAAGCGCGCGTGGCGATCTGGGGGCCGCTGGAAGCGCGCTTGCAGCGGCGCGACCGGATGATCCTCGGCGGTTTGAACGAAGGCGTGTGGCCGGCGCCGCCGGGCGAAGATCCGTTCCTGTCGCGGCCGATGCGCTTCGAGCTGGGCCTGCCGTCGCACGACGAGCGCATCGGCTTGGCCGCGCATGATTTTGCACAGCTCGCGAGCGCGCCGCAGGTGGTGTTGACGCGCGCGTTGCGGCGCGAAGGCGCGCCGACGTTGGCGTCGCGCTGGCTGTGGCGGCTGCAGACTTTGGTGAAGGGCGCGGGCGAAACGCTGGCGACGGCGGATGCGCCGCTTGCCTGGGCGCAGGCGCTGGACAGGCCGAACGCCCATCGTGAGCCGAAAGTGCCGAAGCCGCGGCCGCCGGCGGGCGCGCGCTTGAAGCGCATCAGCGTCACGCAAGTGGAAACGCTGATCCGCGATCCGTACGCGCTTTATGCGCGCAAGATTCTGGGGCTCGAAGTGCTGCGCGCGATCGGCGAAGCGGCGGGGCCGGCTGAGCGCGGCACGGCGGTGCACGAAGCGATTGAGCTGTTTCAGGATGGGGACGATCAGGCGCTGCTCATGCGGCTGCTGGAACAGCAATTGCGCTTGAACGGCATCGCGCCGGAGCGCCGCTTTGCCGATAGCGCGCGCATGCTGGTGTCGGCGCAGGCGCTGATCGCGTGGTTCAGGGAGCGGCGCGCGAAGCAGCCGGTGGTGTATCGCGAGCGCCGCGGCGAGCTGACGCTCGATGACGGGGTTGTGCTCTCCGGCGTTGCCGATCGCATCGAAATCGGCGCGGGCTTTGCGGCGATCCTCGATTTCAAGACCGGGCAGCCGCCGTCGGACAAGCAGGTCGAGACCGGACTGTCGCCGCAGCTGACGCTGGAAGCAGCGATGCTGAAGCGCGGCGTGTTCAAGGATACGCCGGCGGCGCGGGCGACGGAGCTGATCTATTGGCGCTTCGGCGGCGCCGATCCGACGCCGCGGGCGGTAAAGCTGGAGTCTACCGCGGAAGAAGCGGGCGAAGACGCGCTCGCCAATTTGCGCGCGCTACTGAAGCGCTATGCGGCGCCGGAGCAGGCGTTTCTGTCGAAGCCGCGGGTGCTGCGCGTGCGCATCTACGACGACTACGACCAACTGGCCCGGCGTCAGGAATGGGCGGACGCGGAGGGCGAAGAATGAGCTCGCGCGCGCTGAAGAACGCTCAGGTCAATCAAGGGATCGCGGCCGACCCGGCAAATTCGGTGTTCGTTACCGCCAATGCGGGTTCGGGCAAAACCAAAGTGCTGGTCGATCGCATCGCGCGGCTGTTGCTGCAAGGTTCGAAGCCGGCCGCATTTTTGTGCATCACCTACACCAAGGCGGCGGCGGCGGAGATGCAGAGCCGCTTGTTCGAACGGTTGGGCGCGTGGTGCGTCGCCGACGATGCGACGCTCGCTAAGGATCTGAAAGAGCTTGGTGAGGAAGACGCCGACCTTGGGCGCGCGCGGGCGCTGTTTGCGCAAGCGCTGGAGACGCCGGGCGGCCTGCGGATTCAAACCATTCACGCGTTTTGCGAGCGCCTGCTGGCGCGGTTTCCGCTGGAAGCGGGCGTGCCGCCTGGATTTGATATCGCCGATGAGCAGCGGGCGGCGGCATTGCTGGCGCGGGCGCGGGCAGAGGCGGCGCTGGCGCCGGACGCGCCGATGGAAGCGTTCCGGCGCTTTGCGGCGAAACTGCATGGCGAAGCCTTGGAAGGCCTACTCGATCGTTTGGCGTTGCGCCGCGCCGAGTTTCATCGTTTCGCCGAGAAGCATCAGGGGCTGATTTTCGCCGACGCGGCGATCCGCAATCGCCACAACGCCAAGGGCACCGCGGATGAATATGCGCGCGCGTTCCTGGCGCAGCACGATTGGGACAGGCTACGCGACGCTGCGGCGATGTTGTCGGAAGGCAGTAGCAAAGATCAGGCTACGGCAGATCGTTTGCGCGAAGTGTTGGCGTGCGTGGAGGCCGGCGCGCATCGCCACGCGCTGGATGCGTGCTTCAGTTTCGCGCTGACGAAAGAGGGTGCGCTGCGCAGCAGCTTCGCGACGACGAAAACCAAAGACGCGCATCCCTGGCTGGAGCCGCTGGTGCGGCGTTTGGCGGAAGAGACCGAGACGGCGCGTGAAAAGCTAAATGCGCTGGAGCGCGCAGAAGATGCGGCGGCGTTGCTGGCGCTGGCGCTGAAGCTCGACCAATCCTACGAAGACGCCAAGCACGCGACGGGTACGCTGGACTTTGACGACCTGATCGCGCATGCGCAGGCGTTGCTGCAGCGCTCGGATGCGGCGCCTTGGGTGCTCTACAAGCTCGATGGCGGCCTGGATCACATCCTCATCGATGAAGGCCAGGACACCAGCCCGGCGCAATGGGAATTGATCGCGCCGCTGCAAAACGAGTTCTTCGCCGGCGCCGGCGTGCGCGACAAGAAGCGCACGGTGTTCGCAGTCGGCGATCCCAAACAGAGCATTTACGGCTTCCAGGGCGCTGACCCGGATCGCTTCCTGGGCGAGAAGCAGCGGCTTTCCAAACGCGCGCATCACGCCAACGCCAGTTTCAAGGCGCCGGTGTTGGAGACCTCGTTCCGGTCGTCGCCGGAAGTGCTGGCGGTTGTGGACGCGACGTTCGCGAAGCTGCCGTTGAGCGCCGACGAACCGGGCAAGCATGACGAGACGCGGCACTTTGCGGCGCGCGAAACCGAAAGCGGCTGCGTTGAGGTGTGGCCGATTTCGCGGCGCCCAGATGTTGAACCGGCGCAGCCGTGGGATGCGCCGGTCGATGTGGCGATTGAATCGAGCGCGCCGGCGCAGCTTGCGAAGAACATCGCCGAGCGCGTGAAGGCGATGATCGAAGGCGGCGAAGCGGTCTGGGACAAGAAGACGCGCGCGCTGCGGCCAATGCAGGCAGGCGACGTGTTGGCGCTGGTGCGCTCTCGCGGAGCGCTGTTTCGGGAACTGATCAAGGCGTTCAAGCGCAAAGGTCTGCCGGTTGCGGGCGCCGACCGCATGGTGCTGCGCGATGAGCTAGCTGTGCAGGATTGCTTGGCGCTGATGCGGGTGGCGCTCGACCCGGCGGACGATCTGGCGCTGGCGTGCGTGCTGAAAGGGCCGTGGTGCGGACTAGAGGACGACGACGCTGATCTGTTTCCGTTGGCGTACGGACGCAGCGCCGGGGAAACGCTCTATGCACGACTGAAAGCGGCGACAGAGGCCAAGTACGCGCACGCGCGCATGTTTGTTGAAGCGCTGGTGGCGCGCGCTGGTGTGGATGCGTTTGCGTTTTTGAGCTGGGCGCTGGAGACGCCGCATCGTGAGGGCGCTACGGGCTGGTCGCTGCTGCTGGCGCGCCTGGGGATGGAGTCGCGCGATCCGATCGAGGAATTGCTGCAGCGCGCGATCAAGCCCTCGGCGTTTTCGCCGGCCACGTTGCAGCGGTTTCTCTACGAAATCGAAGTCGATTCCGGGCAAGTGAAACGTGAGTTGGACGCCGGCACCGGCACCATCCGGGTGATGACTGTGCACGGCGCCAAGGGCTTGGAAGCGCCGGTGGTGATTTTGCCGGACAGCACCGGCGCGGTGAACGAAAAGCCAGACGACAATCTGATTTTCGACGAGCACGGACCGTACTTTTCGCAGCGCGAGAAAGATGACGATGCAGCGGGAAGCGCGTCGCGCGCGGCCTACAAGGAGCAGATGCGCGCCGAGCATTGGCGTCTGCTTTATGTGGCGATGACGCGGGCGCGTGACCGGTTGATCGTGTGCGGCGCGCAGCATGGGTCGAGCGAGGAAGGCGAGGACAAGAATAGCTGGCGCGCAGCAGTGGAAGCTGCGATGCGCGAGATGAAGAGCGTAGAGACGTGTGAGACGCCGTTTGGTGAAGGGTGGCGTTTCGGCAAGCCGCTGTTCGCCGCGAAAGCAGCGGCGGCTGTGAAGGAGAGCGCGGCGCTGCTGGCATGGGCGCGCGTGCCGGTGGCAGGCGCGGCGCCGGCGCAGCTGGCGACGCCGTCACGCGCGGCGCACATCGACCCGGCGTTGTTTTCGCCGCGCGCCGATGGGCAGAAACGCTTCCGGCGCGGCAAACTGATTCACGGTCTGCTGGAGCGTTTGCCGGACGTGGCGGGCGAGCGGCGCGAGAGTGCAGCTAAAGCCTGGCTTAAGCGCCAGGCTGCAACCGACGATGAGATCGAGGCGTACGCACGGGAAGCGATGAGCATTCTCAACGATCCGCGCTTTGCCATGTTGTTCGGGCCGATGAGCCGCGCCGAGGCGCCGATCGTTGGCATGGCAGGCACACGCCCCGTGCGCGGCGTCGTTGACCGGCTTGCGGTGGATGATGAGCGCGTGATGGTTTTGGACTACAAGACCGATCGCCCGGCGCCGACGAAATCCGCTGATGCGCCTTTAGCTTACGTGACGCAACTTGCGCTCTACCGCGAAGTGTTGCGTGCGGTGTTTCCGGGCAAGCGCGTTGATTGCGCGCTGCTTTGGACTGAACGACCGTTGTTAATGGAATTGGCGCCGACTCAGCTGGATGCTGCGTTTGCACAGTTTCGGGGTGGTTGAATCCGTCCCTTTTCACGCCTACATCCACCACCAATTGCACCCTCTCTTGAACGGAGAAATCCTCGTGGCCACCAACAAAGTTTCCGACGATTCATTTGAAGCCGACGTGCTGAAGAGCGGCCGTCCGGTGCTCGTGGATTTCTGGGCGGAATGGTGCGGCCCGTGCAAACAGATTGGCCCCGCGCTTGAGGAAATCGCCGGCGAGATGGGCGATAAGCTCAACGTCGTGAAGCTGAACATCGACGAAAATCCGTCGACGCCGACGAAGTACGGCGTGCGCGGCATTCCGACTCTGATGGTGTTCAAGGACGGCAAGCTGGCGTCGACCAAAGTTGGCGCGATGCCGAAGTCGAAGATCGTCGAGTGGCTGAACGAAAGCCTCTAAGGTTGCTCCGCTGCTAACGCTTCGGCGGCCAGCAAGAACGATCCGCAGATCAGCACACGCGGCGCAGGCAACTGCGCCGCGTTTTGCATGGCGGCGGCGAGCGAGGGCGCAGTCGCTGCATCGACGCTGAATTGCGCGGCGTAGGCAGCGATCATGTCGGGCGCGATGTGTGGTTCGGAAAGCGGCACGGCGATGATCCGGTCGACGGCGCCCGCGAGCGCGCCGATGAAGGCGTCCGCATCTTTGCGGGCGCGCATGCCGACGATGGCGATGACGCTTTCGCGCGGGCGGGCGCGGTCCATGTCGTTGAGGGCGTCCGCGAGCGCTTTGGCGGCGTGGGCGTTGTGGCCGGCGTCGACCCAGACTTCGCCGCCGATGTCGCGAATGGGTGCGCTGAAGCGGCCGCGCGTCAGCGGCTGCAAGCGCGCGGGCCAGCGGGCGGATGCGATGCCGCGGGCGATGGCGTCCTCGCTGGGTTTGAACGGGCCGAACAGCATGGCGGCGACAGCGAGGCCGGCGTTTTCGAGCTGATGACGGCCAGTGAGGGCCGGCAGCGGCAGATCAACCGTTTGCGTTTCGGTTTGTACGAGCAGGCGCCCGCTTGAGGCGAAGGCGTCCCACTCGACGCCTGCGCGATAGAGCGGGGCATCGGCGCGCGCGGCGTGGGCTTCGATGACGTCCATGGCTTGGCGCGGCTGGCGCGCGACGACGACGGGGACATGCGGCTTGATGATGCCGGCCTTGTGCGCGGCGATCTGTTCGAGGCTGGCGCCGAGCGCATCCTGGTGATCGAGGCCGATGGGGGTGATGATCGAGAGCACCGGCCAGTCGATGATGTTGGTGGAATCGTCGCGTCCACCCATGCCGGTTTCGATGAGGACGAGGTCGGCCGGGATTTCGCTGAAGAGCGTGAGCGCTGCGGCGACCTGAGCATCGAATTGAGAAAGCTGCGGCGCTTGCTGCGCGATGCGTTCGGCGGCTGCGATCAGTGCTGCATCGCTCGCGGTTTCGCCGGCGACGACGAAGCGCTCGTTGAGCTTGAACAGATGCGGCTTGGTGAACGCGTGCACGCGCCAGCCGGCGGCCGCGGCGATGGCGCGCAGGAAGGCGATAGTCGAGCCTTTGCCATTGGTGCCGGCGACGTGGATGACGGGCGGGAGTTTGGCTTGCAGATCGCGCGTGACTGCACGCAGCGGCGCGAGATCGAACGGCTTGCCGTGATTGAACTCTGGGCCGAAGAGCCCGGTGAACTTTGTGAGGACGCGATCTTCACGAGGGATTGGGGATTGGGGATTAGGGATTGAAGGCATGCGCGCGCATCCAATCCCAAATCCCTAACACCTAATCCCTATTCCGCGGCCTTAGCGCGGGTTGGCTTTTGCACTTTGCGCTTGGAGGAGGACGCTTCCGCCGTTGCGATTTCCACGGCGGCAGTTGGCAGCGTCACCGGTTCGGTGTCGCCCTGAGTAGCTTTGCGCTTGTGCATCAGCACCGAAAGCAACGTCGAGAGCGTGGCCTTGAGTTGGCGGCGATCGACGACGAGGTCGACCATGCCTTTGTCGTGCAAGTATTCCGCGCGCTGGAAGCCTTCGGGCAGCTTCTGGCGGATGGTCTGCTCGATCACACGAGGGCCGGCGAAGCCGATGAGCGCGCCTGGCTCAGCGATCTGGATGTCGCCCAGCATCGCGTAGGAAGCAGTGACGCCGCCGGTGGTGGGATCGGCCAGCACGACGATGTAGGGCAGGCCGGCTTCGCGCAGCGCCTGAATTGCAAACGTGGTGCGCGGCATCTGCATCAGCGAGAGGATGCCTTCCTGCATGCGCGCGCCGCCGGAGGAGGTGACCATGATCATCGCCGCGTTGCGGCGGAGCGCGGCTTCAGCGGCGGCGATGAAGGCCTCGCCCGCGGCCATGCCGAGCGAGCCGCCCATGAATTCGAAGTCTTGTACAAGAATCACCGCGTGCGCGCCGCCGATGCGGCCGTAGGCGCCGGACATGCAGTCGTCACGGCCAACCTTGGTGCGCGCTGCCTTCAAACGGTCGACGTACTTTTTATCGTCCTTGAACTTGAGCGGATCGGTGGCGACCTTCGGCAGCGGGATCACTTGCCAGGCTTGGTCATCGAACAATTGCTTGAAGCGCGGCTCGGGGCCGATGCGCATGTGGAAGCCCGAAGGCGTGACCCAATCGGCGGCTTCGAGCTCAGCGCGGTAGATCAGATCGCCGGTGATGGGATCCTTGATCCAGAGATTGTCCGGCGTGTCGCGCTTGTTCTCTTCGGCCTTTTCTTTCTTCAGGCCGGGCCGCGCGAAGTTCGACAGCCAGTTCATGGGCTTGTACCTTCCAACTCCCGGGCCGTGCGCACAGCATCGCTCAAAAGCTTGACCTTGCGCAAGACACGTTCGGCCGGTGAACCATTCCCTCCACCGGCGATTTCATCAACAAAAGCGGTGCCGACGGCGACGCCGTCCGCGGTTAACGCGATGGCGTGGGCGGCGTTGGGCTCGCGTACGCCGAAACCTACAACAATTGGCAAACTCGTCGCCCGCTTGAGGCGTTCCACTGCGGTTCTGATCGACGACGCGCTTGCAGCATTGGCGCCCGTCACGCCGGCGACAGCGACATAGTAAACAAATCCGCTCGCGCTTTCGAGCACCTTGAGCAAGCGCGCATCGTCTGTTGTGGGCGTCGCCAGGCGAATGACCGCGAGATCGTGAGCGGCAAACGCCGCGCGCAAAGGCGCGTCTTCTTCCGGCGGCAAATCGACAACGATGGCGCCATCGGCGCC
>DASZWS010000034.1:0-16966 GCA_035546515.1 Vitreimonas sp.
TCGACGCCTATAAGGCCCGCGCGAGTCCTTTGGAGAGAGAATGCCGAAAGAAGAATTGCTGGAATTTGCCGGAACAGTGATCGAACTGCTGCCGAACGCCACCTTCCGGGTGGAACTCGAAAACGGCCACCAGATCATCGCTCATACCGCCGGCAAGATGCGGAAGAACCGCATTCGCGTCCTCGCGGGCGATAAGGTGCTTGTGGAAATGTCGCCCTACGACCTGACCAAGGGCCGGGTGACCTACAGATTCAAATAACCGGCTAGGGGCTGATATGGCGGGCTCGCTTGATCGTGCTGTCGTCGTTACTGGCGCGTCCACTGGGATTGGACGCGCTGCGGTCGCGCGGGCGGTGAAGGAAGGCGCACACGTTTTCGCGAACGTCCGCAAGCAAGCCGACGCCGGGAGCCTGGTCAAGGAGTTCGGTGATGCGGTAACGCCGGTGCTGTTCGACGTCGCGGACGAGGCGAGCGTCAAAGCTGGCGCTGCCCAAGTCGCCGCCGTTCTCGGCAACCGCAAGCTCTTCGGTCTGGTCAACAACGCCGGCATCGCGGTGGCCGGCCCTCTGCTTCACGTCGACACGGAGGAACTGAAGCGGCAGTTCGAGATCAATCTCTTCGGCGTACATCGCGTGACATTGGCGTTCGCCCCCTTGCTCGGCGCGGACCCGGATCGGAAGGGCGCGCCTGGGCGGATTGTTATGATCTCGTCTGTGGGCGGGCAAAACGCCTCACCGTTTGTCGGCCCGTACGCGGCGTCGAAATTTGCGCTCGAAGGCTATTCGGAATCTCTGCGGCGCGAGCTTATGCTGTTCGGCATCGACGTCATCGTGATTGGTCCCGGCGCCATCGCCACGCCCATCTGGGACAAGGCCGAGAGCGAGGATCTCTCGCGCTTCTCGAACACGCCGTACGGACCGATGATGGCGAAGGTCGCAGATTACATGCTGACCAGCGGGCGCAAGGGCCTCCCGCCCCAGGACGTCGGCGCGCTGATTTGGAAATGCCTGACCGATCCGAAGCCGAAGGTGCGCTATCGCATCCTGCGCAATGAATTCATGGACGTGACCATGCCCAATCTGCTGGGCAAGCGCGCGGTCGACAAAATCATCGCCAAACGGCTGGGTTTTCCGGATCGGTCATGACGCAATTGGTGCTGGCGAGCGCGAGCCCGCGCCGGCTCGCTTTGCTGGCGCAGATCGGCGTCACGCCCGATGCGGTGATCGCTACCGACATCGATGAGACCCCGCTGCCGAAGGAGACGCCGCGCGCGCTGGCGCTGCGTTTGGCCTGCGCTAAAGCAAAGGCGGTGGACCGGCCTGACGCCATCGTGCTGGCCGCAGACACCGTCGTCGCCGTTGGCCGACGGCTGCTCGGCAAGGCTGGGGACGAACACGAAGCGCGCGGCTTTCTCGAACTCATGTCCGGCCGCAATCACAAGGTGCTGACGGGCGTGGCGATGAAGGCCAATGGTGCGACGCGGACACGTCTGGTGGAAACACGCGTCTCCTTCAAAGTGCTCTCAAAGCGCGAAATCGACGCCTATTTGGCCAGCAACGAGTGGCAGGGCAAAGCCGGCGCTTATGGCATCCAGGGCCGGGCTGAGCGGTTCGTGACAGGCATTGTTGGGTCGTATTCCAACATCGTCGGCCTGCCGCTGTTTGAGACCGCCAATCTGCTTGAAAGCGCGCGATGACCGTCGCGTTGGAAACGTGGATCGATGGCGCCATCGGCGAGTCGCGCGAAGTGTTGCTGCGTGACGGACGCCCCATCGCCCTGCGCATCGCCCGCGAAAGCGATGCCGGGCGCCGTGCGCGGTGGGGTGAGCTCTACACAGCCCGCGTGCGCGAGATTGATCGCCAGCGGCGCGGCGGTTTTGTCGATCTTGGCCTGCGCGACGAGATGGGATTTCTGCCGCTCGGCGAGGATGGCCGCGTGCGGCTCAGCAAAAACGATCGCGTTGCGCTGACGCAAGGCGCCGGCGTCGTCGTCAGCGTGACGCGTGAGGCGGCGCGCGGCAAAAGTCCGGTCCTGCAACTCGAAGCAACCGGACGCGATGGCGAGGGGCCGCATCTGATGGGCCGCCATGCGTGTGATGAAGACTTGGCGGACGCCAAACCGGCCGATGGCCCTACGCGCGCGAAAATCGATGCGGTGATTGAAGACGCTTTGTCACGCATGGTCCCCATCCCTGGCGGGGGCGCGCTCAGTATCGAACCAACGGCGGCGTTGGTCGCCATTGACGTGGACGCCGGCGCGCGCGCGGGCTCGCGCGATCCCGAGCGTTTCGCCCTGGATCTCAACGTCGATGCCGCGTTTGAAGTCGCGCGGCAAATCCGGCTGCGCAGCCTCGGCGGGCTCATTGCCATTGATTTTGTGTCAATGCGGGCCAAATCCGATCGCAAGGATTTGGAGGAGGCCGTGCGCCAAGCGTTCGCAGACGATCCGTGGAGCGTGCAATTCGGCGCTCTGTCGCGTTTTGGCGTGTTCGATCTGGCGCGCTCGCAGTTGCGCAGCCCTCTGCATGAGCAATTGCGCGATGGGCATGGGCGCTTGAGCGCTGAAACGCTGGCGCTGATGGCGTTGCGGGCGATCGAGCGCGAGGCGCGCGCCGTGAGCGGACGCCAGATCGCCTGCACCGTTTCGCCAGAGGTTAAGGCGTGGCTCGACGCGGCGGAGTTCGATTGGCGCGGGGCGCTCAACAACCGCATCGGCATGATCTGGACGCTCGATGCCCAGCCGGGCCCACATGACCGCATTGATGCGAGGGCGCTGTGAGCGAGAGCAAGTGCGTGATCTGCGCCAAGCCGCAGGATCCAAAATATCGGCCGTTCTGTTCAAAACGCTGCGCCGATGTCGATCTCAATCGCTGGCTCTCGGGCGGCTACGCCATCCCCGCGGTCGAGGAGGATGAGCCTGACGACGAGGACGCGGCCAGTGCGCAGCGCTGAGAGCTTGCGGCGTAAGGTTGCGGCGGTCCGCTGAGTGACCCCGTAGCTATGCGAACGTAGCTACGATAGGCACGTGGTCGCTGGCTTTCTCCATGCCCCGCGCCTTCTTGAATATCTCCACCGCTTCCAACTGATCGGCCGCGCGCGGGGAAAGCAGCACATGGTCGATGCGGATGCCGTGGTCCTTCTGCCAGGCGCCGGCCTGATAATCCCAGAACGTGTAGCGGTGCGCGCTGGCGTCGGCCTGCATGTAGGCGTCGCGTAGGCCGAGGTTTTGCAGTGCGCGATAGGCGGCGCGCGTTTCCGGCTGAAACAGCGCGTCGTTCACCCATACGCGCGGATCGTGACAATCGACCTCGCGCGGGATCACGTTGTAGTCGCCGGCAATGGCGAAGCGCTCCTCAAGTTTCAGCAGGTTTTGCAGGTGCGTCTGCAGCGCTGCCATGAATTGCAGCTTGAACTGAAATTTTTCCGTGCCGATTGGATTGCCGTTAGGCGCGTAGATGGACGCCACGCGCACGGGACCATCGGGCGCGGCGATCACGCACTCGATGTAACGCGAATGCTCATGCTCAAGGCCCGGGATGCCGCGCGTGGTCTCCTCGATGCGATGCTTCGACAGGATCGCGACGCCGTTATAGCTCTTCTGTCCGAATGTCTCGACGTTGTAGCCCATGGCCTCAATCTCGAAGCGCGGGAAGCGCGGGTCCTCGCATTTGATTTCCTGAAGGCACCAGACATCGGCGCCCACTTCCTCGAACACCTTCAGCGCCGTCGGCAGGCGCGCGAGGATCGAATTCACATTCCAGGCTGCGATTTTGAGGGCCATGAGCGAGCCTTAGCCCGCGCTAGCGGCCCATTCAATTCAGTGTGGATGGAAAAGCGCGACGAATGCAAAACCAACCAGGACCAGGATGGTCGAGATCACCAGCACGAAACGGACACCGGTGCCTGTTTGTCCGGCGCGGGCTTCTTCCTTATCGACCTCGACATGATCTCCAACTTTGCGGGCGGTCATGGGCTGTCTCCAGACGGCGCCCGTGGTAGAACGGCGCCATGCTGGTAATTCTGGCCATCTTCACATTGTTCCATTTGGTGGTGTCGACAGCGTGTCTCGGGATGGGCGTGCGGTTGTTTACTGAAGAGGAACGCGCACATTGGCGCTCGATCCCGGCGCTGCGCGTGGCGCAGGTGCTGTGCTGGAGTTACCCAGTGGTTGCGTTGATGGGTGCTCTGTTCGGCTGGCGCGCGTACGCCGCGGGCGCGCACACGGCGGCGCCGATCCTGCTCGCGCCAATTCTCTGGCTTGTGTTGATGGGCTTGGTGTTCGCCATCGTCGACTTTGCCGAGGACGGCATTCTTGGCAACGCGCGGTCGCGCGACTAGCAACACGCCGCCGCAGCGAGGCCGCGGCGGCGCTGCTTCTCCCCTTACGGGTGCGCTGAGGTCGCGGGTTTAGAACTGGTGGTCGTTGCTGCTGGTTTCGCTGAAGACGTCGATGAGGACGGCGCTGTCGGCGCGGTGCTCGTGGTTGTCGTTGTGGTCGTCGCCGTCGAAGTGGTGGCGGCAGGCGTAGTCGTGGTGGTGGCCGTCGACGTTGTCGAGGCATGCCCGCCGTTCATCATCTTCTCGAGTTTGTGGCAGCCGCCGAGCGTCAGCATCAAAGCCGCCGCGCAAATAATCGTCGAAGCACGCATGGTGAAACTCCCCGTGATTTCGCCAGTCAGAGGCCCTGGCGCACGGGGATTGCGCGCGTCACCTTGTGACAGGCTGCCGCGATCCTGACAAAAATTCCAAGCGCGCGTCAGAAGCCACGAAACACCGTAAACTCATCGACCGGCGCGCGGTCGCTGCGCAGCGTGTTCACGGGGGCGGTGGGGTCAGCGTAGCCCAGCGCCATGCCACAATAGACCATCTCCGTTGGGGCAAGCCCAAAGCGTGCATGCAGCGGTTTGCGGATAATCGCCCACGCTTCTTGCATGCACGTCGCCAGGCCGCGCTCAACCGCGGCGAGTGCAATGGACTGCATGAACATGCCCATATGCGCCCATTGGCCGTAGCCCATGCGTTCGTCGATGATAAAGAACAGGCCGACGGGGGCGCCGAAGAATTCGTAATTGTGCGCGAATTGCTTGAGGCGCCCAGCCTTGTCCTCGCGTGACACGCCAAGCAACGCGTACATATCTTCGCCAACCTTGAAACGACGCGAGCGGAAGGGCTCCCAAAGGTCGGCGGGGTAGATGAAGCGTTCGCCGATTTCGCGCTCGCTAGTGCGCGCCAAGTCGATCACCGCTTGGCGCTCGGCGCCGGCCACGGCGATCACGCGCGCTGGCTGCAAGTTGCCGCCCGACGGAGCCCAGCGGGCAACATCGAGAATATCGCGCACCGTCTGTTGCGAAACGGGCGCGTCGGTGAACACGCGCACCGACACGCGCGCCTTCAGCGCTTCATCGACGTTCATTGGCGCGCCTTGGCGCGGATATCTTTCGCGTACATGCGACCCGCCTTTTGCGCCGCGTCGATTTCCGCGGCGGTCATCTCGCCCGCCAACTCGTGCGCGCGTTTTCTGCAGGCATCATTGCCCGTGAGCGTGACGCTTGCATAGAGCCACGCCAACGCTTCGATGGGTTCGTCGTCCATGAGCAAATCCGCTAGCGCCAGCATGGCGGAAGGGTGCCCAAGCTCAGCGGCGCGTATGAGCCAATGACGCGCCTCATTCCGATCACTCATGGACGCCAACTGCGTCATTGCTTCAGGGTCGCCCGCCGCGGCCGACAGCCGAAAGAGGTGATGTGCGCTTTCAGTATCTCGTGGTGCGCCCACGCCGGCGCGGAGCGCCATGCCGTAGGCGGTCATGGCCGCAGCGTGATCGAGTTCGGCCGCGCGCGAGAAATGACTCACCGCGATATGAGTGTCGCGCGGCACGCCAAGCCCGCGCCAATAGAGCAAGCCGAGATAGTATTCTCGGCGCGCGTTTTCACCGTCCTCGGCTGCATCTTCGAGCAGGCGCCACGCGTGCTTCCAGCGCCGCTTCTTGAAGGCGGCGACGCCCTTGTCGGTTTTTGAGAGCTCCGGGCCGAATAGGCCCATGTCACACCGCGAAGCTGACGCCGCAGCCGCAGGCCGACTTGGCGTTGGGGTTATTCACTTTGAACGAGGCGCCGATCAGCTCGTCGACCCAGTCGACCTCGGAACCCAACAGGAAGGGCAAGGATACGGGATCGACGAATAGGCGCGCACCGTCGCGCTCCACCACCAGATCATCGGCATTCGCGCTCTGCGCGACGCCGATCTCGTATTGAAAGCCGGAGCAACCTCCGCCTTCGACGGCCACGCGCAGTCCTGCGCCTGCGGGTTCGGTAGCGACCACAGCTTTGATGCGGTCGGCGGCGGCGGCGGAGAGAGAGACATTCGCCATGCGTTAAGGAAGCCCGTTCAGCGGTTTTTCAAGGGTCGGCCCTCCATATATGGTCCAATCCCTGGGATGAGGAGAAGGCCGTACATGCCCGATGGGCAGAGAAACGCCGGCGTTCGCCGCGCCAAGGCGGAAAAGCCCTCGGGCCCGCCGCCAAGGCCGCCGCGGGCGCCATACGCCACCGATCCGGCCAAATCCCGGGGCCGGTTGCATGCGGAACCCGAAAGCCAGTCTCGAGGCCCGTTCGAACGGGACCGCGACCGGATCGTCCATGCCAGCGCCTTCCGCCGGCTCAAGGGCAAGACCCAGGTGTTTGTCGCCCACGAGGGCGACCACTACCGCACCCGTCTCACACACTCGCTTGAGGTTGCGCAGATCGCTCGCGCTGTAGCGCGGCGGTTGGGCCTCGATGACGACCTAGCCGAGGCGCTGGGGCTTGCGCACGACCTCGGGCACCCGCCCTTCGGACATACCGGCGAGGACGTGCTCGATGCCTGCATGGAGGGTTATCAGGGGTTCGATCACAATGCGCAGACATTGCGCGTGCTGACCAAGCTCGAACACCGTTACCCTGCGTTCGATGGGCTCAATCTCCCGTGGGAAACGCTCGAAGGCGTGGTGAAGCACAACGGTCCGCTCATCCGCTTCGGGGCGACGCTTGAGGATTTGCCGGTCGCCATTCAGGAATACAACGCACAGCACGATCTCGAACTCGAAAGCTGGCCGGGCCTGGAGGCGCAAGTCGCCGCCCACGCCGACGATATCGCCTACAACAATCACGACATCGATGACGGCGTGCGTGCGGGGCTCTTCTCGCTGGATGAACTACGCGAGGGCGCGCCGATGGTCGGCCGCGTCATCGACGCCGTAAAGCGCGACTATCCCGATGCGGCGGACGATCGCGTCGTCGCCGAGACGGTGCGGCGTCTGATCGGCGATTGGGTGGATGATCTTGTCTCTGAAACCGAGCGGCGCATCGCCAAGCATAAGCCGCAAAGCGCAGAGGACGTCCGCGCCGCGGGTCTGCCGCTCGTGGGTTTCTCGGATGCGCTGCGCGAGGACGAGGCGGTGCTGCGCCGTTTCCTGATGCAGCGCATGTATCGCCACTGGAAGGTCAACCGTTCACGCAGTCACGCCAAGCGCATCATCCGCGAACTGTTCGATCTATTGCTTGCGGAGCCGGAATTGTTGCCGCCGGCTTGGCAGCAGGGAAACGACGGCCCTAAGGGCCAAAAAACCGCACGCCGCGTCTGCGACTACATTGCTGGCATGACCGACGACTACTGCATTGAAGAGCATAAACGGCTGTTCAATTTGGGTCGGTAACGATCTGGAAGGCTGTGGGGCGTAGGCATAAGGCGGCAGCCGCCGTCTACGACGCTTCGGCGGCGGCTCACGACATGCACAATGGTACACTTGCGGGCGATTCCGCGAGGAGCTTCGGCCGTGGCTAAGGACGCTTACGATCCATACTTGCGCGAGCAGCGCACGCGCACGGGCGGCATGCTCTACATGATCATGGTGGTCATCGCTGTCGCCTTCGGCGGTCTGCTTTGGCAGTTGTACGATGGCGGCCCAGACGCGCCGCACATCGCCGCACCCGCCCAGCCCTACAAGGTGGCGCCGCCGCCGAGCGCACAAACGCCCGACGATGCGGAGCAAAACGCGTTCTTCAATACACTCGATGGGCAGGCCGCGCCCGCCGGGCAGTCGGGCACGCCAGCGGCGGCGCGCGCGCCCGCTACGGCGACACCGGCGCCAGCGGCTTCAGCGCCGGTAACACTGGCGGCCACGCCGAGTTTTGCCCCGAATGGACGCTTCGTCGCGCAGGTCGCAGCGCTGCAGTCTCAGGACGCGGTGCAGCCTGCTTGGCAGCGGCTGTCATCGCGCGCCCCTGGGCTGTTTGCGCACGCGCAGCTGGATGTCGAGCGCGCCGATCTTGGCCAGCGCGGGGTCTATTTCCGGGTCCGCGCCGGGTATTTTGCCGATCGCGCCAACGCAACGCTGTTCTGCGAGCGGATCCGGCAATTGGGGCAGGACTGCATCCCTATCGCGCGCTAGAAACGCGCCCCTATGACGGCTTCCTGTTCCCTCGGCATCCGCCAGCCCAAACTCGACGCGTCGATGCGCGACTTCTTTCGCGACGCGAAGCCGTGGAGTTTTATCCTGTTTCGCGAGGCCTGCGTGTCGCGCGATCAGGTGCGGGCGCTGTGTGCCGAGATGCGCGACGCCGCAGGTCACGACGCCACCGTGTACATCGACCAGGAAGGCGGTCGCGTTGCGCGCTTGAAAGCGCCGGAATGGCCGGTCTGGCCGGCGGCGGCGCGTTACGGCGAACTCTACGCGCGCGACCAAGAAGCAGGTGTCGAAGCGGCGCGGCTGGGGCATCGGCTCATCGCCCATGAACTGAAAAGCATCGGCGTCGACGGTGACTTTACCCCGGTGCTGGATACCCCGGTCAGCGGCGCCGATCCGATTATTGGCGATCGGGCATTTGGCAAGGACGCGAAAACCATCGCAGTTCTCGGCGCTGCGGCGCTGCAGGGTCTGCACGCCGGCGGCGTGACCGGCTGCATCAAGCACATGCCCGGGCACGGCCGTGCCGAGGCGGACAGCCATTTGGCGCTGCCGCGTGTGGCCGCGTCGGCGCAGGAATTGGAGACTGACATCGCCCCGTTCGCGTCGCTGGCGTGGGCGGAGGCGGCGATGACCGCGCATATCGTATATGAAGCCTGGGACCCAGACCGCCCGGCCACGTGTTCGGCCAAGGTGATCAACGAAATCATTCGCGGGCGCCTCGGCTTCCATGGCCTACTGATGAGCGACGATTTGGACATGAAGGCGTTGCAGTACGCACTGAACGGCGGCTTGGCGCAGCGCGCGATGGCGGCGCTGGAGGCGGGCGTCGACGTCGTGCTGCAGTGCTCCGGCGTGCTGAAAGACATGGAGGACGTCGTCGACGGTTGCGGCGAACTCGACGGCATATCGTTGGTGCGTGCGCGTGCGGCTGAAGTGTTCGCCAAGCGGCCTGCTGAAGCGTTCGACGCTGAGGCAGGCTGGGCGCGCTTCAAGCAGCTGATGCAGGGTGCGGGCGTAGCGTGAGCCTATGAGCGAAGACGCCGAGGACAAGATTCAGGTCGATCTCTTTGCCGCCGAGGACGCGGACGAGGGCGAGGCGCTGTTGCTGGCGCTGGACGCGTTTGAAGGCCCGCTGCAATTGCTGTTGGAGCTGGCGCGTGCTCGCAAGATCGACATCGCCAAGGTCTCGATCGGCGAGATCGCCGATCAGTACCTCGCCTTCATCGGCGAAGCGCAGACGCGCAACATGGAGCTCGCTGGCGACTATCTGGTGATGGCCGCTTGGCTGACACTGTTGAAGTCGCGTTTGCTCATTCCAAAGCCGCAGATCGCAGAGGACGAACCTGATCCGCTACAGCTTGCAGATGCGCTGCGGCGGAAGCTTATGCGGCTCGAAATCGCCCGCGCAGCAGCGAAGCGGCTGGGCGATATACCCCAGCTTGGCCGTGATGTGTTTCTCAACGGGCAGCCGCAAACAACCGTGCTCACGTCGAAAACCGTATGGCGGGCCGATCTCTACGAACTGCTCAACGCCTATTGCGCCGAGCGGGCCAAAAGCGTGCGCAAGCGCGCCTACCGCACGTTCGTCCGCCGCGCCTATCCGTTGGAGACTGCCCGCCGCAAATTGGAACAGGCGCTGACGCTGCTGAAGGATTGGAGCGCGATCGATGCTGTAGCGCCGCCTGCGGAGGCTGGCGCGGAGGCGCCGCCGCGCGAGAGCTATCTGGCGTCAACCTTTGGCGCGGCGCTGGAATTGACCCGCGAAGGCAAGATGGATCTTCGCCAGTCGGATGCATTCGCGCCCCTTTTTGTCCGCGCCCGCCCGGTACAAGATAAGGCCCATGGACCAGCCTGAGGGCTCACCGCCGCTCGCCGACGCCATGCGCCGGATCGAGGATGCCTTCAGCGAGGGCGAGCGGCCCGCGAAGGCGGCTCCGTCAGCCGACGCCATACGCGCCGCGGAGGCGCTGCTGTTTGCCGGCGGCGAGCCTCTCACCGCCAAGGCGCTCTCTGAGAAACTCGGTCCGGAGGTGGATGTCGCGGCAGTGCTGATGAAGCTGAAGCGCGACTATGTGGGACGCGGGGTTGAACTGGTTGAAGCCGGCGGGGGCTGGCGGTTCCAATCGGCGCCGGATCTGGCGAGCCTGTTCGCCGAGACCAAGGACGCCCCCAAAAAACTCCCCAAGGCGACCATGGAGACGTTGGCGGTAATTGCGTACCATCAACCGGTGACCCGTGCCGAGATCGAGGAAACCCGGGGGGTATCGCTTTCCCGAGGTTCCATGGAGCTCTTGCTTGAACTGGGGTGGATCAGGCCGCGCGGGCGCCGCCGTACGCCGGGGCGGCCGCTGACCTTTGGCACGACAGACGCGTTTCTCAGTCATTTCGGCTTGGCCTCGCTTGACGCTCTGCCGGGCAAGGAAGACCTGAAAGGGCTCGGCCTTCTCGACGCCAGAGCAGCCGCCGCTCTGGACGTACCGCGGCCGGAGGCTGAACTGACAAGTGACGAAGAGCCACTGGCCCCCGATGAGGACTCCGCAAGCTTTTTCGTGGATCATCTGGGTCAAGACGAATAAATCGGCGCGCCCAACCCCGCTTGGGCGCCCATATGCGCTAGGCGCAAGGAGTTTTTGGAAATGCACCCGACTTGGACCCTCATAATCGTGGTCGTGCTGGCCGCGCTGCTGTTCATGCGTCCGGGCAAACTTTCGAGCCTGATGGAAGATCTCGGCAAAGGCATTAAGGGCTTTCGCCAAGGCATGAGCGATCAGCCCCCGGCTGCGCCGCAAGAACCGCCGAAGCAGGTTGCCGATCAATCGGCGCAGAACACCTCCACCAACCAAGATCGCGTTCAGAGCTGAACGCCGCGGTTGAGCTGACGCCATGATGCCAGGGCTAAGCATCGACCACATCATCATCCTGGGCGTCATCGCCCTGGTGGTGGTGGGACCGAAGGAGCTTCCGCTGCTGCTGCGCAAGCTCGGCATGTGGACGGCCAAGTTGCGTGGCATGGCGCAAGAATTCCGCACCGGTTTTGACGAGTTGGCGCGGCAAGCCGAACTGGACGAACTGAAGAAGGAAGTCGATGCGCTCCGGCGCACGACCAATTTGAGCAGCGTCGCACCGGAAATCACCAAGCCGCTCGGCACGCTGGAATCGTACGCAGGCATAAGTCCGCCTCCGCCTGTTGCCCCACCCGCTGCGGTGTCTCCGCCGGCGGATGATACGCCCGGGGCAGAAATGTCGGATACGAAAGCGGAAGCGCCTGCGCCGCAGAGCGCGCCATGAACAAGATGACCGACGAAGACGAGATCGAGGCGTCCCGCGCCCCGTTGCTCGAACATCTTGTCGAACTGCGCACGCGCCTGGTGTGGGCGATCATCGGCGTGGTGATCGGCTTCATCGCCTGCTTTTTCTTTCAGGATCAGATTTTCCTGCTCCTGACTAATCCCTTCGTCATGGCCATGCATGAAGCCGGCAAGGGCGGCGACGTGCACATGATCAATACCGACGCGTTCGGCTTCTTCATGACCAAGATGAAGCTTGTGCTGTTCGCCGCATTGATCGTCTCGTTTCCATTGACGGCCTATCAGGCGTACGCCTTCATCGCGCCGGGTTTGTATAAGCGGGAGCGTTCAGCCGCCGCGCCGTTTCTGATTGCCGCGCCCATCATGTTCGCGCTGGGTGCGCTGTTCGTTTATTACGTGGCAATGCCGTTCGCGCTGCGGTTCGCGCTGAGCCAGCAGGTGTCGATGCCCGCCGGCAACGGCGCCACCATTCACGTCGACTACCTGCCGAAGGTGGATGAATACATCGCGCTTGAGACGATGCTGATCCTGGCGTTCGGGCTGTTCTTTCAGATGCCGGTGGTGTTTTCGCTGCTCTGGCGCGTGGGCGTTCTCACCTCCACGTTCCTGGGCAAGGCACGACGCTACGCGGTGGTGCTGATCGCCGCGTTCGCGGCGCTGACGGCGCCGCCGGATCCGCTGTCCATGGGCATCATGATGATCCCGCTTTATGGGATTTTTGAAATCTCGATCCTGATCGTTTGGCTCCTGGAACGCGGCGACAAGAAGAAGGCCGCTGAGGGCGCCGCGAGCGCCTAGGCGCCTCTGCAAACTTGGCCGATGACGCTGGCGGGGCGCCCGTGCTAATGCGCGCGCATGCACGATATTCGAGCGCTTCGCGACAATCCGGCCGTGTTCGACGCCGCCTGGGCGCGCAAAGGCTTGCCGCCGCAATCCAAGGCCATCCTCGACGCCGACGCAAATCTGCGCACGGCCTCGACCGCCAAGCAGGAAGCTGAAGCGCAACGCAACGCCGCGTCCAAGGAGATCGGCAAAGCCAAGACGCAGAAGAACGACGCCGAAGCGGAGCGGCTAATCACGCAGGTCGCGGCGCTGAAGCAACGCATCGAAGACACGAGCGCCGATGAAGCCAAGTGGCAGAAAGTGCGCGACGACCTGTTGTCGTCGCTGCCGAACCTGCCGCTGCCTGCCGTGCCGGACGGCGAAGACGAGACCGGCAACGTGGAGGTGCGGCGTTGGTATCGTGGCGATGGCCGCGATCCGCCGAATGTCGAACTGAGCGCCGATCACGTCACGCTCGGGGAAGCGCTCGGCATGATGGATTTCGAGGCTGCGGCGCGCATGTCGGGGGCGCGCTTTGTGGCGTTGAAGGGTGGGCTCGCGCGCATGGAGCGGGCGCTGGCGGCGTTCATGCTCGATCTGCACACCGGCGTGAACGACTACACCGAGGTGAGTCCGCCGCTGCTGGTGAAAGATCACGCCATGTTCGGCACCGGGCAGCTGCCGAAATTCGTGGACGATCAATTCACCGCCGCGCGCACCATGAGCCGGCAGGAATTGCTCAACAGCGCGCTCGAACGCTTCGATGAAGAGTTCGAAAAGCGCGCGGGCAAAGCCAAGCCGACCGAAGTTCTCAACGAAATCTTGGACCAGGCGCCGACGCGCGAAGATTTTTGGTTGATCCCCACAGCGGAAGTGACGCTCACCAATCTGGTGCGCGAGCAAATCCTCGACGCTGCGGCGCTGCCGATGCGGATGACGGCAGATACGCCATGCTTCCGCGCTGAAGCGGGCGCGGCGGGCAAGGACACGCGCGGCATGATCCGCATGCACCAATTCCGCAAAGTCGAGATGGTGTCGATCGTGGCGCCCGAGCACTCTGAGGAAGAGCACGAGCGCATGACCGCGTGCGCGGAGGAAGTGCTGAAGCGGCTCGAGCTGCCGTATCGCGTGATCCTCCTCTGCACCGGCGACATGGGCTTCAGCGCGAAGAAAACCTACGATCTCGAAGTGTGGCTGCCGAGCCAAGGCAAGTATCGCGAAATCAGCTCATGCTCGAACTGCGGCGACTTCCAAGCGCGGCGCATGAATGCGCGCTATCGCGACAAGGACGGCAAACCGCAATTCGTGCACACGCTCAACGGTTCGGGCCTCGCCGTGGGGCGCACATTGGTGGCGATCCTCGAAAACTATCAAAACGCCGACGGCTCGATCACCGTGCCCGAAGCGCTGCGCCCCTACATGGGCGGCATGGCGAAGATCGCGAAATAGGCGCGGGCGGACCGCCGGCTTCCAGCCGGCAAACACGCTTCGACGTGCCGCTGCGCTGGCTTCGACAACCCCGGATCAAGTCCGGGGCAAGCGCTGGAGAGGTCGCGCCATAGCGCGGGGCCAACCTGATTGTGCCGGCTGGAAGCCGGCGGTCCTCAGCGTCTCATTCTGAGCGCGCAAAAAATCTATCCCACAGCTCGAAAGCCGAGCGATAATAGCTCATCCCTCGCACGGGAGGTTCAAAGGCTAGCCGAGCCAAGCGAGCGCGAGGGATGCGATCGAACGTGAGGCGCGCTTTTCAAGAGCGGCCAAAGCCAGCGGAGCACCATAACCGCTGGGGTCCAGGAGAGACGGCCTCTCCATGCACGTCGACGGCGGTCTGTCTTGGCGGAGTGAAAAACCTCCGCCCTGCGAGCCGAAGACAAAACGATCGTAAGGGGCGCGGGAAACGCGCATGGCGCTGTGCGAAACAGCGCAAACACCTAAAGCTCGGCGTGCTTCACGCGCCCCGCTCCTGTTTTCCGGCAGCGTCCTCGCGCGATGCGTGATGACGGCGCCAGCGTTTGGATCGCTTCGCGCGCGAATCGATCAGAAACCGCTGCTCGACTCTGCTAACCTCGCGCAAAACGGAGGAGGGCGGCCATGCGCTTCAACGGCTTCAACATATTGGCGATCATCGTCGCGGCGATCGCCATCTACGCCATCGAATTCGTGATCTTCGCCGTGCTCATTCCGGGGCCGACTTATCAGCATATGGTCGGCATGAGCGACGCGCAGGCGACGGCGAGCATGGCCGGTTCGCGCATGCCCTATGGCATCGTCATGCCGATCCTCGCCGCAATCGGGTTGGCGCTGGTGGTGAAGTGGCGACAGGCGGTCGGTCTTGCCGGCGGCTTCATCACCGGCGCTTTGATGGGCGTGCTGTTTGGCTTTGCGGCGACGATGTATTCTTACGTCTATGGCGCCGCGACCGAGATGTTCCTTGGCGTTACCCTCATTCATTACATTCTCTGCTACGGCGTCGCCGGAGCAATCCTCAGCGCTTGGAAGTAGCTGCGATTGGAAAGCCTGCGCATCCGCGCTAGAAGGCGCCCCATGCGCATTCTTTGCACCAATGACGACGGCATCCACGCGACCGGGCTTGCGGTCCTGGAAAAGATCGCCCGCACCTTCAGCGACGACGTCTGGGTGATCGCGCCCGAGCAGGAACAATCGGGCGCCTCGCGCGCGCTGACGCTGACGGCGCCGATCCGCGTGCGCAAAGCGGGTCCCAAGCGTTTCGCCATTTCCGGCACGCCGACCGATTGCGTGTTGCTCGGCGTCGAGCATCTGATCGAAGACGGCATTCCCGATCTCGTGCTCTCCGGCGTCAATCGCGGCCAGAATATCGCCGAAGACGTCACCTTCTCCGGCACGATCGCCGGCGCCATGCAGGGCATGCAGCTCGGCATTCCCGCGATCGCCCTCAGCCAGGCGCGCGGCTTTCGCGGCGAAGAGGCCGCGATCCCGTGGGAGACGGCGGAGACCTATGGGCCAGGCGTCGTCGGCGCGTTGTTGAAAGCAGGCTGGCCGAAGGGCGTGGTGATGAACGTGAATTTTCCCGATCTGCCGCCGGACGAAGTGAAGGAAGTGGAAGTCACGCACCAGGGCTTTCGCGATCAGCACATCGTCTATGCCGACAAGCGCACCGATCTCCGCGGCGGCACGTATTTTTGGCTCGGCTTCCACGGCGTGCGTTCCGATCCCGCCGAGGGCACGGATCTGCGCGCCATCTACAATGGCAAGATCACAGTGACGCCGCTGCATATCGATCTCACGCATCAGCAAACCGTGCACGATCTCAAGGGCGTGCTCGGCGGGGCGCCGCCGAAACTGTGAGCTTCGGCGACGATCCTTCGCGCTTGATGCGCTTCATCCTGGAACTCCGGCAGGAAGGGATAACGCACGCGCGCGTGCTGTCGGCGATGGAGCGCACGCCGCGCCCGCATTATGCGCCGCCGCACATGGAAGGTTTGGCGATGGACGATATCGCGCTGCCGCTTCCGCATGGCGAGGCGATGACGAAGGCATCGACCGTCGCGCGCATGCTTGCCGCGCTCGATCCGCAGCCGAACGATATCGTGCTCGAAGTCGGAACCGGCTCAGGCTACCAGAGCGCGGTGCTCTCCCTGCTGGCGCGCAAGGTGGTGACGCTGGATCGGTGGGGCGACATCGTCGCCGACGCGCGCGCGCATTGGGGTCCGGCCCGGATCATGAACATCTTTGCGCATGTCGCCGATGGCGCGCAGGGCTGGACGGCGGATGCGCCGTACGATCGCATCATCATCAACGCGGAAGTCGAAGACATCCCGGCCGCGCTCTTGGAGCAGCTGAAACCGGGCGGCATTGTGGCGGCGGCGCTCGCGGGGCGCATCGTGCGCGTAAAGGACGGCGCGCGCACCGATCTGGGGCCGGTTCAGTTGCCGCCCCTGGCCGAAGGTTTGGGGCAGGCGAACTGAGGGCGGCGATTGCGTCTGCGCCCGATTCGCCGCGAAAAGAAGCTATGCGGATCGTCATTCTGGCTCTCATGCTTTCGGCATGCGCCGCCTCCGCGCCCGCGCCGATTTCGTACGGCGGCGGCCCGCCGCGCACGCGCGTCCCGCAAGCGGCCTCGGCGCAGCAGCCAGTGCGGCCCAATCCGCAAGCCAACTGGGCCGAAGGCGAGGGTGTGCCGCTCTCAGCCTACGCGCTGCAGCCGGCGGCGCAGTTCGATCCGCGCAATCCGCCGCGCGCGCATCGTGTCGCCGCGCACCAATCGCTGGCCGACATCGCCGCCATCTATCATGTGCCGGTCATGGCGCTGATCGAGCAGAACCATCTCGAGCCGCCATATCGTGTGACGCCCGGTGCGACGATCGAATTGCCGCCGCCGAACCTGCACCGTGTCGAGCGCGGTGAAACGT
>DASZWS010000035.1:0-13585 GCA_035546515.1 Vitreimonas sp.
CCAAGACCTCGTTCGAGGCCTATGTCGCGGAACTGACGAGCCTTTCTGATCTTGTCTCGGGCGTCGCCAAGGACGTGACCGCCCCGATCAACGAGCGCATCAGCGCCGCCGGCCAGTTCGTCCAAGCCGCGCGCTAACACCACCAAGCTTCGCGGACCGGCGTTCCCCCCTTGCCGGTCTCCGAGGGGCTGAACAGAACGGGCCCAGCTTCGGAGCTGGGCCCGTTTTCGTTTGCGCGCGCTGCACAAACTCTGTGCGCCGAAGCGGGGTAGTGCGCTTACCGCAGCGCGCAAGCCCTTCCCTGTGAGCTTCCAATCCATAAATTGTTCAGCATGACGGCCCAGCCTGACATGCTGGGCGCTGGGCTATGAGTCGGCGTTTCGATGAGCGACGAGTGGGAAGACGGCGATAAGGGAGGCCCGGGCGGCGACGGCGACGTCGACCAGCGCACGGGAACCAAAACGCTGACCCGCACCAAGAAGCCGGCCCTCTACAAGGTGCTGCTTCTGAACGACGACTACACGCCAATGGAATTCGTGGTCTATGTCCTGGAGCGGTTCTTCAACAAGAACCGGGAGGAGGCGACCACAATCATGCTGCATGTCCACCAAAATGGCGTCGGCATGTGCGGTATATTTACGTACGACGTTGCGGAGACGAAGGTCGCGCAGGTGCTCGATCTGGCCCGTCGGCATGAACACCCGCTGCAATGTACGATGGAAAAGGAATAAGGCTCTAGATGGCGACTTTCTCCCGAACCCTCGAACACACGTTGCGCCGCGCGCTCGCGTTCGCGAACGAGCATCAGCACGAATACGTGACGCTCGAGCACTTGCTCTTGGCGCTCATCGACGACGATGAGGCGAGCCAGGTGATGCACGCCTGCAAGGTCGATCTCGACAAATTGCGCGGCAATCTCGAATCCTACCTCGAAACCGAACTCGACAGCCTCGTCGTCCGCGATCGCGAGCACGAAGAGCCGCGCCCCACCGCCGGCTTCCAGCGCGTGCTGCAGCGGGCGATGCTGCACGTCGACTCCAGTGGCGGCCGTGAAGTCACCGGCGCCAACGTCCTCGTCGCGCTGTTCAGCGAGCGCGAAAGCCACGCTGCGTACTTCCTGCAAGAGCAGGACATGACCCGCTACGACGCGGTGAACTTCATCGCCCACGGCTTGCCGAAGCGCGCAGGCGCGGCGCAACCGCGTCCGGTGCGGGGCGCCAACGAGGAAGAAGGCGAGCGCGTCGTGAAGTCGGGGCAGGAGGCGCTCGCCGCCTACTGCGTCAATCTCAACAAGAAAGCCAAGGAAGGCAAAATCGATCCACTGATCGGGCGTGAGCCCGAAGTGCTGCGCGCGATCCAGATCCTTTGCCGTCGCCAGAAGAATAACCCGCTGCTGGTCGGCGATCCCGGCGTTGGCAAGACCGCGATTGCCGAAGGCCTCGCACGCAAGATCAACGAGAAGCAGGTGCCGGAAGTGCTGGCTGACGCCACCATCTTTTCACTCGACATGGGCTCGCTCTTGGCGGGCACGCGCTATCGCGGCGATTTCGAAGAGCGCTTGAAGAGCGTGATGAAGGAGCTGGAGAACCACCCGAAAGCGATCCTGTTCATCGACGAGATCCACACGGTCATCGGCGCTGGCGCCACCAGCGGCGGCGCGATGGATGCCTCGAACCTGCTGAAGCCGGCGCTGCAAAGCGGTCAGCTCCGCTGCATGGGCTCGACCACTTACAAGGAATATCGCCAGCACTTTGAAAAGGATCGCGCTCTCGCGCGGCGTTTCCAGAAGATCGACGTCAACGAGCCGTCGATCCCGGATGCGATCAAAATCCTCATGGGGCTGAAGCCGTACTTCGAGGACTATCACAAGGTGAAATACACCGACGACGCGGTGAAAGCCGCCGTCGAGCTTTCGGCCCGCCACATGGGTGACCGCAAGCTGCCGGATAAGGCCATCGACGTGATCGACGAAAGCGGCGCCTCGATGATGCTGTTGCCGAAGGATCAGCGCAAAGCGGTGATCGACGTCGCCGAGGTCGAGGAAGTGGTGTCACGCATGGCGCGCATTCCGCCGAAGTCGGTGTCGAAGAACGATAGCGAAATGCTGGCGTCACTGCCCGCTGACCTAAAGCGCGTGGTGTTCGGCCAGGACAGCGCCATCGATCAACTCGCCGCCGCCATCAAGATGGCGCGCGCTGGGTTGCGCGAACCGCAAAAGCCGATCGGCTGCTACCTGTTCGCGGGCCCCACCGGCGTCGGCAAAACCGAGGTCGCGCGGTCGCTGGCGAACGTCATGGGCATCGAACTGCTGCGCTTCGATATGTCGGAGTACATGGAGCGGCACACGGTTTCGCGTCTGATCGGCGCGCCTCCGGGCTATGTCGGCTACGATCAGGGCGGTCTGCTCACCGATGGCGTCGATCAGCATCCGCATTGCGTGCTGCTGCTCGATGAAATCGAGAAGGCGCACCCAGACCTGTTCAACATCCTGCTGCAGGTCATGGACCACGGCTCGCTCACTGACGCCAACGGCAAGAAGGTCGATTTCAGGAACGTCATCCTGATCATGACCACCAATGCCGGTGCGGCGGACGCGGCGCGCCAAGGCATCGGCTTCGGCCGCGGCAAGAAGGACGAGGAAAACGAAGAGGCGATCAAGCGCCTGTTCTCGCCCGAATTCCGCAACCGTCTCGATGCCTCGATCCACTTCAACGGCCTGCCGCCGGAAGTCGTGCGCAACGTCGTGCAGAAGTTCATCATTCAGCTCGAAGGGCAGCTGTCGGAACGCAACGTGCAGATCGAAATCACCGATCGCGCCGCCGACTGGATCGCCAAGAAGGGCTATGACGAAAGCTTCGGCGCACGCCCGTTGGCGCGCTTGATCCAGGAGCAGGTGAAAAAGCCGATGGCCGACGAACTTTTGTTCGGCAAGCTGAAGAACGGCGGCATCGTCAAGATCGACATTGATCCGCAAGACGACACCAAGCTCAAGTTCGTCTACTCCACCGAGCAGCGCGGCCTTCTCTCGTCCTTCGGCAAGCGCCCGGAAAAGGCGTAACTCACTCACCCCCTCTCCCTCGCGGAGAGGGGGCAGGGGGTGAGGGGCGTTCAGCCGCCGCGTCGATCCAAGATTGAACTCGATTCCGTGTGGCCAACACCGCGCGCATGTCTTCGCCCCTCATCCCCGACCCCTTCTCCGCAAGGGAGAAGGGAAGGCTTTCTGACGGTCCGCTATGGAGTTTGTGTCAGCGCTGACACAAGTCTAACGCGCGTTCACAGAGAACAAGCCTTGCATCGTTTGTCCCTGCGCGCCGCGCGCCTTCTTCGCGGCAGGGGACAAACGCTATGCAAACCTCCGGAATATCCGGCCTTTCAGCGGCTGCGGCGCTGCAGGCCTTGTTTCAGCCGCAGCAAAAGACAGGGCAGCAAGTGCCGAGCGCTGGGCAATCCGTGCCGAGCGGCGGCGCGTGTGCGGCAAACAGCAACATGGCCGGCCCGCCGATGGCGGACTCCACGATGTCCGGCTTCATGTCGCTGCAAACCGCGCCAACGGCGTCTAATGTGGCCAACGACATCATGTCGTCGCTCGACACCAATGGCGATGGCGTTATCAGCCTCGAGGAAGCGCAAGCCAACGGCAATGGCGACGCCGCCAGCGCCTTCGCGCAACTCGATAGCAATGGCGACGGCAGCATCGACGCCGATGAGCTGACCTCCGCCGTGCAAAGCGCGCACGACGAACTCGCCAGCGCGCAGAGCAGTGGCGGCACGCAAGGCGCAGGCGCCGCCCACCACGGCCGCCATCACCATCATGCTTCGGCGACCGATCTCGTCTCCGGCATCATGGATGCGGCCGACAGCGACGGCTCTGGCGGCTTGAGCCTGGACGAGGTCAGCTCCGTACTCGGCACGTCATCGTCCGACGCGCAGTCCGGCTTTTCCGCGCTCGACTCGGACGGCGATGGCCAGCTTTCCGTCTCCGAACTGACCTCGGCCATCAGCAAGTACATGCAGACACGGCTGACCGACATGGCCTCGTCCGCGCAAACCAACGCCACGGCGGCGGTCACCGCCTAAAGCACCGCGCGCAAAATGCGCGCTACGTCAGGGCCAGCGCGGAGAGCCTCGCGCAGCCCCAACCCTCCAAGAACTGGATCAGCGGAACAGCGAGCCTCCGGACGGGAGCCGGAGTGCGCGCACGTCCGGCGCAAGGTGCTGCAAAAAGCCGCCCGTCAGCGGTGTTCTAATTATGCGAAATTCCGCCCACCGCTATTATAGCGGCCAGATTATAGCGGCCAGGCGCAGCCAACGGGCGCGCCAAGGGTGGGGATGGCATTGCGCGCTCACGTCTATCCTCTCGACGCGATCCGCTTCTTCGCGGCGCTCAGCGTTATGCTGTTTCATTTGAGCTTCTACGGCTGGGCCTCGGTCGATTCCGTTGTCGGTCATATGTTCAATCACGCGACGGACTACCCACAGGCGACGCCATTCACGTCGTGGGGCTGGGTGGGCGTGGAAATCTTCTTCGTCATCTCAGGCTTCGTCATCGCCAATTCCGCCAACAACGCGACGCCGATCGCCTTTGCCAAAAGTCGCGTGCTGCGCCTTTATCCGGCGGTGTGGATTTGTGCGTTTTTCACGCTGGCGGCTTGGCTGGCGGTGGGAACGGAAACAACGCGCCATCTCGATGGCGAATTGCTGCGCTCGTTGACGCTATGGATCTTCGGGCCCTGGCTCGATGGCGTGTATTGGTCGCTCGCGGTCGAACTCGTCTTCTACGCCATCATCTTTGCGCTGCTGCTCTCCGGACGCTTCGACAAGCTGACCTGGGCGGCGTGGGCGCTGCTGATGGCGTCCGGTCTGTTTCTGGTTGCGCTCATGTTCAGACCAGGCTGGTTCAACTCGCCGCTCGGCTGGCAGATCGTGCTGCGCGCCGACGTCTTGCAGATCCGCTACGGCAGCTTCTTTGCGCTCGGTATCTGGATGTGGCTGTTCACTATGAAGGCCATCAAGCGCACGGATTGGATCGGCGTCGCCCTTGCCGTCGTTGTCGGCGTCATCGAAATCGTCCAGCGCGCCCACGAGATGGCCGCCACCGAGGTGCGCCAAGGCATTCCAATATCCGACATTGTGCCGGAGTTGGTCTGGCTTGCCGCGGTCGCATTCATGTTTCTTGTCGCGCGTACGCCCGAGCGCTTCGCTCCAAAGAGCCGCGCGGGGCAGGAGGCGTTCAAACACCTTGGGCAGATGACGTATCCGCTCTATCTCACCCACGCCGTCGGCGGCGCCTTCCTCATCCGCACCATGGTCGGCGCCGGCGTGACGCCCTGGGCGGCGTTGGCCATCGCCATTTGCGCCATGCTGACGCTGGCTTATGGCGTCGCCCGCATCGGCGAGCCGGCGCTGCGCAAGGCGTTGCGCGCGTTGTGGGAACGTGCGGAAAAAAGCGTCAAGGGCGCGCGCGCCCTGGCGTTCCTGTTCAAACCAGGAGGTGCGGCCGCTTAGAGCGCCGCGGCGATCGCCTTGGCGATCGCTTCCAGCTCGGCCATGTCGGCGCGGTTGGAGTGTCCGTGCCCCGCCAGTTTCACGCCCTCATAGCGGGGGATGATATGGAAATGCGGATAGAAGATGGTTTGTCCGCTCGGCGCGCCGTTGAAGATTGTCACCACCACGCCATCCGGCTTAAGCGCCTTGGTGACCGCCTTCGCCAAGCGGTGCACGCGTTCGAAATAAGGCCCGGTCGCGTCCGTCTCCATTTCCAGCACGTTCTTTGCTTTCACACCCTTGGGCACGACCAAAGTGTGTCCGCGCGATTGCGGAAACAAATCCATGAACGCCAGTACGACGTCGTCTTCATAGACCTTCACGCTTGGCAATTCGCCGCGTAAAATCTTGGCGAACAAGTTGTTGTCGTCATAGGCGCCGTTGAGGCTCATAAGGGTCGCTCCTGCGGTGGGAGGTAAGACGATGGGCGTGAGCAAGTCAAAGCCGGCGGCGCCTGACGCGCACGGGCTGACCGAACGCCAGCAGAAATGGTTCGCCAGCGTGCAAGCGAGCCTTGAGCGTGACACCGGCAAAACCCTCGAACAATGGGTGAAGATCGCCAAGAAATGCCCGGAAACGACGCCCAGGAAGCGCGCGGAATGGCTGCGTGAGAACCACGGGCTCGGCGTCAATCGCGCCGCGCAGATTTTCAATGCAGCGTTTCCTGACGCGGGCATGAAGTGGGAAGACCCCGAAGTCATGCTCGCAGCACTTTGGAAGGAACCCGAAGGCCGCGCCATCTATGACGCCGTCGTCGCCATGGTGAAGAAGGATTTGCCCGCCGATGTCATCATCGGGCCGCGCAAAACCTTCGTCTCGTTCGCTCGTAAAATTCAGTTCGCCGGCATGCTGCCCGCGCGCGGCGGCAAAGCCGAACTCGGCCTGCCGCTGCTTTTGAGCGACAGCAAACGTCTCACGCCAATGAAAAGCCGCCCCTGGGCCGAAAAGCACAGCGCGATCTTGCTGCTGAACGCCCCCAAGGAGGTGGATGCGGAAGTGAAGCGGCTCATGAAGCTCGCGTACGCGAAGGGGTAGCGTGCTGTCGTGAAGCACGCCGGGCCAGATGCATTGGACGCGCTCGAACCCGTCCTCGCGAAAGTCCGCGCGTACGCACAACTAAGGGAAAAGAAGCGGGGCTCGTTCTACAGGAAGGGCAGAGGCTTTCTGCATTTTCACGACGACCCAGCAGGGCTCTTCGCTGATCTATCAATCGGCGCCGAAAACATAAGGCTTCGTGTCTCCACGCGCGCGGAACAGAAGGCGCTCTTGGCGAAGATACAGGAGGTACTGCGCGACGGATGAATTTCCCATTCCCGGTACGATGCGTTGGGCGCCGGGAATGGGGATAGATTGGTGCGTATCCATCAGGCCGCCCGGAGAATCTCACATAACTTCAACACGCCCGCCAAAATCAATCCGACCGCGTTGCGCCAGCCGCATACTCGCGCCCATGCGTTTCAAGCGCCCATCCATTTCCAATCTTCGCCTCCAGCGGCTTCACCGCTGGGCGTTGCTTTGGCTCACATGGTTCGTAGCGCAGATCGATAAAGCCGTTGCGCATGCGGTGCTCACTCAAGACTTGCGCGCCGCCGCACATCGCTGGCTCGATACAATCGACCGGGTGATCGTGGGCATTGTCGTCATTCAAGCTGCGCAGCGTATTCGCCGCCGCCCGCAGCGCATGCGGCGGTTTTCAGAATACATCAATGCGCGGCCCACCATGCGCACAATTCTCGGCGCCCGCTTGCGCCGTGATTTGCGGCCCAAGGATTTGCACGCCCGGATCGTCGCGTTGCGGCAAGACATTGACGTGCTTGTCGCCAAATTGCTGCGGCGCCTGCCGTGCGGCCTGACGCGCCGCGCCATCGTCACGCGTCCGGAAGCGCACGCGTTTCAGATCGCGCGCATCGACGGTGTGCCCGCACCTTGGTTCAACACGTCCTAAGCGCAGCCGCTGCTCGCGCCGAGTTTCTCACGCTGCATGCCATGCATGCGGCGCCGTTGGCGCGCGCTCACGCCGGCGATTGCAGATTGCGCACGATTCCCAGCAGCATCTTGCGCGGCAGAAACTTCACCATCCCGGCCTGGAACGCGTTACGTCCGCCGGTCACCTTCACGGCCTGATTGCGTTTCCACGCCGCATACCCCATCCGCGCCACCGGCGCCGACGCCATCGCCGCGCCAGCATTCTTGGCCAGTTTAGTTTTGCCGGTGCCGGCGCGTTCGCGGAATTTCGAAACTGTGGGTCCCGGGCACAAGCAGCTCACATGCACGCCCGCTTCACGGCCTTCTTCCCACAGCGCTTCCGAGAACGAGAGCACGTAGGCCTTCGAGGCATAGTAGTTCGCCATCAGCGGTCCCGGTTGAAACGCCGCCGTGGAAGCCACGTTCAAAACCCCGCCGCGCTTGTTGGCGAGCATCTTGTCCCAGAACAAATACGTGAGCTCCACCAACGCCCGCACGTTCAAATCGATCATGCCAAGCTGCGTTGGCAGATCCGAAGAGGTGAGCGCGCCGGCATGCCCATAGCCGGCGTTATTGACGACGACATCGACCGGCAGGTTCGCCGCTTTGATCTTTTCCGCCAAAGCGGTGCCGCCGCCGATGGCGCCAAGGTCCTGCGCGATCACGTGCGTTCTCACGCCATACTTGGAGGCGAGGCTCGCCGCGACTTCTTTCAAAGCGCCTTCGCTACGCGCGGTGAGAATGAGATCGTAGCCATCGCGGGCGAAGCATTCGGCCAGATCGACGCCAATGCCGGCGGACGCGCCCGTCACCAGAGCTGTTTGTCCTTCACCTGGTTTACGCCGCGCCATGTGCCGCTCCGCGATAGCGAATGGTGAGTAGCGAATGGGGAATAGGGAACTTTTGCCACACGAGGGCAACCCCCTATTCACTATTCGCCATTCGCTATTCGCTCGTTACGAAGGGACCCATGGCCGACGAGTTCAAACTCAATGCCGATGAAAAGGTGTTCGACGCCAAAGGCGCCGACCGCGCCAAGGGCATCAAGCCGAAGGATGCTGCGACGCTCATTCTCATCCGCGATGGCCGCGAAGTGATGATGGGGCAGCGCGCCAAGGGTCACGTGTTCATGCCCGACAAATGGGTTTTCCCCGGCGGCCGCGTCGATCCAGGTGACGCCCGCGCCAAGGCGGCCCACGAATTGACGAGTGAGACCGAACGCTTGCTCCGGTTGGGAGGCGTCCGCCGCCCTCCGCGGGCGTTTGCGTTGGCGGCGGTCCGCGAAACCAAAGAAGAGGCGGGGCTGGTTCTGGGTGGGGGCGCTGGCCCAGACCTTTCCAAGCTCACCCTCATTTGCCGGGCCGTCACCCCGCCACACCGGCCGCGCCGGTTCGACGCCCGGTTCTTCATGGCCGCAGCCGAGGAGGTGGGCGTCCACGCCGATCCGGCCCCCAGCGACGAGCTGCTCCATACCGCTTGGTTCAGCCTGGACGAGGCCGAAGCCCTGGATTTGCCGTCAGTTACCCGCTTCGTGATGAAGGAAATCCGGGCCCGCCTGGCCGGGGAAACCGTCAAACCGCCGTTTCTCCGCTGGGCCCGGGGCGGTCACCAGATGGATCGGCTTTCTTAGCGCTCCCCCGCTTGCGGGGGAGCTGTCATGCGGAGCATGACTGAGGGGGCGGGCGCTTAAAAGTTGACTTTAGGGCCGGGGGTCCGTATCTCCGCCGCTCTTCAAACTTCTAAGATTTCTGGGCGCACGCCATGGCCAAGCCGGCAACCATCAAGATTCGACTGAACTCCACGGCGGACACCGGCTTCTTCTACGTGACCAAGAAGAACCCGCGCACCAAGACCGAGAAGCTCAAGTTCAACAAGTACGACCCGATTGCCAAGAAGCACGTCGAGTTCGTCGAAGGCAAAATTAAGTAAGCTGGCGCGTTTCTGGCGAAGCGCTGCGAATTCCGCTAAGATGCGGATATGGAACGCATAGTCACAATTGAAGGTGTGAGAGGTGGTCGTCCGACGATTGCCGGCTCGCGCATTACCGTGACCGAGGTGCTGGAGATGTTCGGCGCTGGAATGACCGAGTCCGACATCCTGCAGGCATTCCCAAACATCACCGCCGAAGATGTCCGCGCCGCTCTGGCTTACGCCGCGCGCGAGTTCGACCATCCCGTCATAGCGGCGCAGTGAAATTTCTGGTCGACGCCAATCTGCCAAGGCCACTCGCACAGTGGCTGGCGGACGCTGGCGACGAGGCATTCTACGTCGACGATCTTATTCCTCCGCCGGCTCGCGATGACGCGATCTGGAACTTAGCGATAGAGACGGACTGCACGATTGTTTCGAAAGACGCCGATTTCGCCGACCGTGCTGTCCGAGATCAGCGCGTCCGTGTGGTTTGGATCCGCTGCGGAAATCTCAAACTCAAAGTGTTTGAGCAATGGTTCGCCGCGCGCCGTGAGAGTTTGCGGCGGCAGCTCCTGAACAATGAGCGTTTGATCGAACTGCGTTGACTATGGGCGCTTCGCTTGCTGCGCCATGAACTCCGCCGGATCGATGCCCATCGCCTGCAACAGCGGCGCAAACAAAGCATCGCGATTTGTGCCGGTGCGCCCAACCGTCATCGCCCCATCAACCGTGAGCGCATGGCCACTGACGAATTTGCTGCCATCTGAAGCCAAGAAGAGCGCAGCTTCAGCGATGTCCTCGGGCAAGCCGGCTTTCGGAATCGGCTGCGCGTTCTTGCCGACGCTAGCGATCGCTTCGGTGGTTTGATCGGCAACCTGTGTCGCTAGTCCCATGCCTTTGGCGAAGATCGGCGTGGCGATGAAGCCGGGACAGATGCAATTGACGCGAATGTTCATCGGCCCCAGTTCGGCCGCTGCGTTCTTGGTCATGTGAATGATCGCGCCCTTGGCGATCGAATAGAGGAACGGGCCGAACCCGGCTTGCAAGCCGGCGACCGACGCCGTCGAAATGATCGAGCCGCCGCCTTGCTTGGCCATAATCGGCGCGGCGTGTTTGATGCCGAAGATCGCCGCCAGCAGATGCAGGTGCATCACATCGTCGAAGCTCTCGGCGTCCACTTCTGTAGGTAGCGCCCGCGCGCCAGGCGTGCCGGCGTTGCTGAAGAGGGCGTCCAGGCGGCCGAAGGCTTTCGGCGCGAGTTCGATGGCCGCCTTGATGTCGGCTTCCTTGGTCGCGTCGCAGTGAATGTAGCGGACGGCCTTGCCGTGCGTCTCTTCGATGCGAGCGCCCTTATCATCCTGAATGTCGGCGGCGATGACCTTCGCGCCTTCCTTCACAAACAAGTCCACCGTGCCGCGGCCAATGCCGGAGGCGGCGCCGGTGATAACCGCTACTTTGCCGTCGAGACGTCCCATCGTGTTTCCCCGTTTGTTATTTTGGATACAGGATCATTTGCGTGCAGCGAAACAGCGCCATGGCCTTACCGGTGTCCTCACTGGTGACCACGGCGTCCCAAACCTGCGTGGTTCTGCCCCCGTGCGTGAGCTGGGCAGTGCAGGCGACGCCGCCTTTGAGTGCGGTGCCGAGAAAATTCGATTTGAGCTCGATCGTCGTGAACCCGACTGCGCCTTCCGGCTTGGAGATGATGCAGCCATAACCGGACGCGCTGTCGGCCAACGCAATTACGCTTGCCGCATGGAGATAGCCGTTGGGCGCGAGATGGTGCGGCTTCACATCGAAGCGGCCGCGAATGAATCCGGGTCGCGCCTCGAGCCACTCAAGCCCCAGATAGTCGGGCAGATGCCCTGCCTGGCGTTCGGTGAGTTGCTGGACGTAGTTAGGCTCGGCCATGGATTTCCCTTGTTGGCGAGAGATCACCACTGACGGAAGGGAAGTCCAGCGCCGGGGAACCTTTCCGCCGAAACGCCGTCCAAGGGTTTAGAAGGACGGTCATGGACGCTGCCCGCGATTATCAGAAGCTGAGCGAGCTTGATCTCGCCACGCTGGCGCGCGCCCGCGACGCCCAGGCCATTCGCACCATCACCACACGCAACAACCAGCGCCTCTATCGCGCTGCCTGGAGCGTGTTGCGCAATCGCAGCGACGCCGAAGAGGCGGTGCAGGACGCCTATGTCAAAGCCTTCACCGGGCCGGCCTTCGAAGGCCGGGCTTCGCTTTCGACGTGGCTCACCCGCATCGTCCTGAACGAAGCGCTTTCCCGTAAGCGCGCCAACGAAGCCCGCAAGCGCTCGCTGGCCAGCGCCGACATTACCCAAATCGACGACTATCGCGAGAAACTCATGGGCGTTTCCTCCCGCTCACCGGAATTCCAAATGCTGCGCGCCGAACTGGCGCGCGCCATCGAAGCCGCCATCGAACGCCTGCCCGACGATTTTCGCACCGTGCTGGTGTTGCGCGATCTCGAAGAAATGAGCGTCGAGGAAACCGCCAACGCGCTGGATATTCTCGAAGCCACGGTGAAGACGCGCCACCTGCGCGCGCGCCGCCGGTTGCGTCAGGAAATCGATCCCGATTTTCGCGCGGCGCTTGCCGAGACGCTGCGGTTCGACGGGGAAAATTGTGAGCGCATGACTGCGCGTGCGATCGCCGCGCTCACCAAAGAATAGGGAGAGGGCAGATGATCACGACCGCCATCGTATTGTTGCTTCTGGCCGCGGTATTCGGCCTTTACATGGCCGCGCGGATTTTCGGCGGACAATTGCCGCCATGGTTCGCGGTGATTGTGCACGGCCTTTTAGCGGCCAGCGGCTTACTGGTCGCTCTCTATGCCGTGTTCACCGGCAGCCAAACGACGGTGTTGCTGTTTGGGGCGGTGCTCCTGGTGATCGCGGCGCTCGGCGGCTTTTACATGTTCAGTTTTCAGCTGCGCAAACTGGCGCCGCCGAAGCCGGTGGTGATCATTCATGCGGGCGCGGCTGTGATCGGCGTCCTGTGCTTGTTGGCAAACGCGGCCGGCATGGCCTAACGCTTTGTTGTGCGCGGTGACGCCAACAACGTCTCCACGGCCTCAAGCCGATCCGCTTCGCGCGTCGGCTTGTCCCAGCGGATGCGGGAAATGCGCGGAAAGCGCATGGCGATGCCGGACTTGTGCCGCGACGAACGTTGCAAACCTTCGAACGCGACTTCCAACACCAGGCCCGCATCCTTGGTATGGGTGACTTCGCGCACGGGGCCGAAGCGGTTGGTCGTGTTGTTGCGGACAAAGCGGTCGAGCTCGGCGAGTTCTTCGTCGGTGAAGCCGAAATAGGCTTTGCCGACGGGCGTCAGGTGTTCTTCCTCGCCCTCGCCAGTCCAGACGCCGAATGTGTAGTCCGAGTAGAACGAACTGCGCTTGCCGTGTCCGCGCTGGGCGTACATGAGCACCGCGTCGATCACCATCGGATCGCGTTTCCATTTGAACCAATAGCCTTTGGGGCGGCCCGCCAGATAAGGCGAGTCGCGCCTCTTGATCATAACGCCCTCCACAGCGTCAGCGTCAAATGGCACGCCGTGCGCGGCGGGGTCAGCGCGCGCGGCGGCGAGTTCCTCCCAGGTGTCGAATTGGATCATCGGCGACAAATCGACCGGCGCCAGCGGATGCGCGGCGATGAAATCCTCCAGCTTGGCGCGGCGCTCCTCGAAGCTGAGTGTGCGCAAGTCTTCATTGTCGAGCGAGATGAGATCATAAACCCGCACAAAAGCTGGATAGTCCGCCATCATCTTGGCGGTGACGCTCTTGCGGTTAAGCCTTTGCTGCAGGGTGTTGAAGTCCTGCACGCGCCCGGCCTTCTTCACCAGGAGTTCGCCGTCCAGCACCGCGTCGAAATCGAAGCCCGCGGTCAGATCTGGAAACGCACCGGACACGTCCTCGCCGGTACGGGAGAAAAGCCGCGTGATGCGCGTGCCATTTGGATCAAGCCCGGCCGCGGCCTGCACGCGAATGCCGTCCCATTTCCACTCGGCCACGAAATCGTTGGGGTCGAGCGCGTCGAACTCCGGCGGCTCGATGGCGTGGGCCAGCATCACCGGATGGTAACGCGCAGCCGTATTGACGCGCGGCGCTTCGCCCTTGCCTTCGAGCCAGGCAAACAGCGCCGGATAGGGC
>DASZWS010000036.1:0-8183 GCA_035546515.1 Vitreimonas sp.
AGAGCGCGTGCGATTTGCTGCTGGCGTGGATGCAACCTGGCCTCTCCCTGCTCAGGATTCCGCTGGCGCGGAACCGCCCTGACCCCTGGCCTGATACAGGACAAAGCGCGCCCGGCAAAGCGCCTGCGGCTGTGGCACGAACGGCTAAATCAGCCGACGGCGGCGATCCGCTCAACAGGCTCGGCGCGTTGCGTATCGGCAACGGCTTCGCCTTCCCAGCGCCACGCTTCCGGCGTGTCGAGCAGTGCGCGGACCAGAAGCGCGTTGAGCGCATGGCCCGGCTGATCGGCCACAAAGCGGCCACAAATCGGCGCGCCGGCCAGGGCCAGGTCGCCCACGGCGTCCAGCAGCTTGTGGCGGACGAACTCGTCCTCGAAGCGAAGCCCGTCCGGATTGATCACCCGGCCAGAGTCCACCACGAGCGTATTTTCCATTGAGGCGCCGCGGCCGAGGCCGGCCTGGCGCATGGCGTCGACATCCGAGAGGAAGCCGAACGTACGCGCGTCAGCGATTTCGGTGAGGAAGCTCTTCGGGGTGAGCTTCACCCGTTGACGTTGCACGCCGATCGCCGGGTCGGCGAAGCGGATGGTGACGTCGAGATCGAGGCCGTCAAAATCCACAGCCGGCAACAGCGCCGCGCTCTTGGCGCCCATGCGCACTTCGATCGGCTCAACAATGCGGATGCGGCGCTGCTTGGCCGGCGCTTGCGCCGTGCCGGCGTTGGTCAGCACTTGCACGAATTGGGCGGACGAACCGTCGAGGATCGGCAGCTCCGGGCCGTCCACCTCAACCAGCAAATTATCGATGCCGAGGCCGGCGCACGCCGACATCAGGTGCTCGATGGTGGCGATTTCCACGCCAGCGGCATTGCGCAGCGTAGTGCAGTTACGGGTGTCCGAAACCGATGAGGCATGGGCGCGGATGACGTTATCCACACCACGCACATCGGTGCGCACGAACAGGATGCCGGTATCGGCCGGCATCGGGCTCAGCACCAGGCGCACATGGGCGCCAGAGTGCACGCCAACGCCCGCGCAAACGGCAGGCCCGGCTATTGTTTGTTGGCGACGCAACGTTGACACCCTCTTGTCCCCTAAAGGGCTAGCGTTAGGGCCCCCCGACCCGAGGCTGGTGTAAACCAAAGTTCCCACGCGCTCACAACACACGTTGCGTTACCGTTTGTGACCGTTAACGAGTGTGGCCGAAGGGTTTGAAAATGCCAAGATTTACGCCCGCGCCTGGCGATCTGGCGGCGTTGCTGGAAGAAGCCAAGGCGGAGGGGCCGGGCGCGGCGCTGGCGGCGCGGCGGGCTGCAGTTTTGGCCGAACGCGCCCATCCTGAACTGGCCCGTGAAGCGTTGGCGGTGGCCCTGCGGCTGGAGCCGCGCGACCCTGCTCCGCGCTTGCATCTGGCACGGCTGCACGGCGAAGCGGGCGAACTGGATCAGGCGAAAAGCGAAGCCCGCACGGTTTTGAACCAAGCCGACGACGAAGCCGCGCGCGCCCGCGCGGCGTTCATGCTGGGCGAAATTGCGCGCGCTCAGGGCGAGGAAACCGAGGCGCGGGGGTTTTACGAAACGCTGATGCAGATCGAAGAGGCGGTGCTCCAGCGCGACCGCAACAATCCCACCGCTTCGCGCTGGTATGCCCGCGCCCGCGGCCGCATCGCCGAACTTGATGCCGTGCTCGGCAATATGGGACGCGCGCAAACTGGGGCGGAAGGCGCGGTGGCGATCTTGTACGGATGCGCCTCGCAGGTTGGCGAAGAGCCCATCATCGCCGCCGATATCGCCGATGCCGAGGTGCGCCTGGCGGCAATCCTGCTCGATTGCGGCAAAGCCAACGAAGCACGCCGGCACTTGAGCCAGGCGCTCCCGCGTTACGAAGCGTTGGCGGTGACAGAATCTGAGGAACCGCATTGGCGCGCGGTTCTGGCCGACGCCTGGGCCTTGGCGGCGGAGGCTGACTATCTGCGTGGCGACAAGAACCAAGCCCGGTTCTCGATCGACAAGGCCATGCAAGCGCGGGTGAAGCTGGCGGCCGAACGCCCGGAAGAAGAATGGGCGCTGGCCGGCACGTGGCGGGTGCGCGCTGCTCTGCTGACGGCGATCGAAGATATTGAGGGCGCTACGCACTCGCTGGCGCAAGCCCGTGCGTTGGCCGAACGATTGGCGGCGAAGGCGGCGGGACGCGAAGCGCCGGCGCGATTTCTGGTCCATACCCTGCTCGACCAAGCCGACCACGCTTTGCGCAGGCGCGCTTTGGACACGGCCGACGATGCTGCTGGAAAAGCGCGCATGGTGGCGGAGGCGTTTGCGTACGCGACCAAGGCAGGCGCCTGGTACGGCGAGTGCGGCGCGTGCTGGGATCGGCTCGGCGAAGCGGCGCGGTTTGCGCAGCAGGCGCCGCGCTCTCAAGATGCGTTTGCGCGCGCCGCGGAATTCCGGCGCATGGCGCGCGAGGCGGATCCTGAAGATCCCCGCGCCGTGCAGGCTTTATCGGCGGCGCTGATCAAATATGGCGAGGCCTCACTCGATGCGCGTTCGCCGCAAACAGCGCGCACGGCGTTCAATGAATGCGCGAACTTGCGGCTGAAGATTTTGCAGGCAGACCCTAACAACATCGCTGCTGGTCGCGCATTGGCAGTGGCGTTGGAACGAGTTGGGCTGGCGTCAGCACAAATGGGCAATGGCGGCGCGGCGCGGGCGGCGTGGGAAGATGAGTTGGCGTTGGCGGATCGTTTGTTCGAGGATGACGAGAGCGTTGAGGCGCTGCGCTTCCGCGCCATCGTAGAGTCGCACCTCTCCTGGCTCGGCGGCGCCGAAGGCGCTGATTATCGCCACGCGGCGCTCAAAAAGCTGGACAAGCTCGCGGGCGCGGGTGCGCTGAGCGCGGATGAGGCAGCGCTACGTAAAAGACTGTGGGATGCTTGATTTTCGTCATTCCGGACGCACGCAGTGCGATCCGGAATCCAGGGGAACGCGCACGGCGCTTTGTCACCCCATGGGTTCCGGGTTCAATGCTTCGCATTGCCCCGGAATGACGAACTGCCTAGCGCGGGTTCATTTGCCGGCGCAGGAAAGCTGGAATTTCCAGCTCTTCATCGAGTGCGGGATCGCGGGTTTGATCCTCGCGCGATGACGATGGCGGCAGATCGTTTTCATCGTCGCCAAATTCTGCGAATGGCGACGTCTCTTCCGCCTGCGGCGCCGATGGCTTGCGCCAGCCGAACAGGCTGAAACCGCTTTCCTTGGTGGTCGCGGCGGGACGGCGTTCGGGCTCGATATCGTTGGCGAAGGACGGACGCGGTTCGTCGTAACTCGGACGCTCGCGCGTTGGCGGCAGCGGCGCTTGGTCCTGCGCGGGTACGGGGCGCGCCACGGCGGGACGGCGCATGACCGGGGTTTCAGCGGCGCGGCGCGCGGGCTCGACCACGGTTTGCTGAGTGATGATCGCTTCGTCATCGATGCCGGTGGCGACCACCGACACGCGAATGCGGCCATCCAGGGTTTCGTCGAACGTCGAGCCCAGAATGATGTTGGCGTTGGCGTCGACCTCGGCGCGGATTTCGTTGGCGGCTTGGTCGACCTCATAGAGGGTCATGTCAAAGCCACCGGTGATGTTGATCAGCACGCCTTTGGCGCCGCGCATGGAAACGATGTCCAGCAGTGGGTTGGCCATCGCGCCTTGTGCGGCTTCGAGCGCGCGGTTCGGGCCAGCGGCTTCGCCGGTGCCCATCATCGCCGTGCCCATCTCCGCCATCACCGTGCGCACGTCGGCAAAGTCGAGATTGATGAGGCCTGGCATGACCATCAGATCGGTGACGCCGCGAACGCCGGAATAGAGCACCTGGTCGGCCAGCTGGAAGGCTTCGGCGAAAGTGGTGCGTTCGTTGGCGACGCGGAAGAGATTTTGGTTGGGGATGACGATGAGCGTGTCGACATGCTTGCGGAGTTCTTGGACGCCCTGCTCCGCCAGCTGCATGCGGCGCTGACCTTCGAAGTGGAAGGGCTTGGTGACGACGGCGATCGTCAGAATGCCGCGCTCACGCGCAGTGCGGGCAATGACGGGCGCGGCGCCGGTGCCGGTGCCGCCGCCCATGCCGGCGGCGACGAAAACCATGTGTGCGCCTTCGAGAAACTCGATGATTTCCGGCTGGCTTTCTTGCGCCGCCGCTTGGCCGACTTCGGGACGCGCGCCGGCGCCCAGGCCTTCGGTGATGGCTTGGCCAAGTTGGATGCGGTTTGGCGTGCGGGCGCGCGTCAGCGCTTGCGCGTCGGTGTTGGCGACGACGAACTCGACACCCTGCAGCCGGGCGTCGATCATGTTGTTCACAGCATTGCCGCCCGCGCCGCCGACGCCGAACACCACGATGCGCGGCTTCAGCTCGTGCATATCGGGCGCGTTGTACTGGTTCATTTCCCGCTCCAGGGGCAATCGCTCTCACGATTCGCCCACGCTCGCACTCAAGCCTCCGGTGGAGGCTTTAAGCATTCGTTAAGCCTTGGAAATCTGCGCGGCGGTTTTGCGGCTAAACCGCGTTCGCTTCTGGATTGACGCGGATTTCCTGGGCTTGAGGAGGCACTTAGGGCTTGGGCGCGCGGACGGAAAGAGCGCGTGCGCAGATGCGCCGCGCCAAGCTGCTGCTGGGGCGGGTGTGGTGTGCGACGACGCTCGGCGGCGTTAGCTAGAGTCAGCGCAGAGCTTGCGCACGGAGGTGTCGACGCGCGGGCCGAGCTCGTCGTGCAAGGTGCGCTCGATGATGCCGCGGAGCTGTGTCCAGCCGTCGTTCAGAACGCGCTTCGCAAGCGCTGCGCGTTTGCGCAGGCGCGCCGCCAAGCGGCGGGCGAATGGCAAGGGGTTGTTGTAAACACGCAGGACCGCTTCGAAGCGCAGCGCGAGCGGAATGGCGCTACGGAATTTCGGTGAGAGTTTGCGCACGAGCGCGGCGTGTGGGTCTTTTCCTCCCCCGCTTGCGGGGGAGGTGGTCGCGAAGCGATCGGAGGGGGAGGCGCGGGATTGCGTGTTGGCGTCGACGTCCCCCTTCGTCTCGCGGCCTTGCCGCGATCCACTTCCCCCGCAGGCGGGGGAAGATGCGATGGCGCGGAAGGAGACGCGCCAGGAGTCGGGGTTGGTGGGATCGAGTTCGGCTGCGTGCGCGGTGTCGACCTCCCCCTTCGTCTCGCGGCGTCCGCCTTCGCTCTTCGAGCTTCGGCGGACAAGCTGCCGCGATCCACTTCCCCCGCGTGCGGGGGAAGAGTTCGGTTCTAGCAACGCGGCTTCGATGAGCAGGAAGCGGCGCATCAGGGCTTCGGCGGCGCGGAGCCAGGGGAGGATGAGTTTGTAGTCTTTGAAGAGGAGGGTGTGACGGTCCGCCAGCTCTTGCGGTTCGCCGAACAGGCCGAAGCATTCGCACAGAAATTCACGCATGCGCCGCCACAGGTCGATGGGCGCATTGCGGTGATCGGGTGGGACACTGGGCTCGGACATTTGCGCGCGAGTATGCGGCCGCGTGCTACCCGGTCGGATTGATTTTGGCGCGGGCGTTGATGCGCAAGGGAATTTGCCGCGATATGTGGCGGATTGACCCGCATCTATGCTGTTCGCGAGCGAGGCCGAGACATTTCCGGACCGCGGCAGGTGTGCTTAGCTCCGGCGCGCAGTCGGCGGAGGCATTCATGTACGTTCGGATGATGACGGCGCTTGCGGTCGCTTGGGTGGCGATCATGGGCGCCGCCGCCGCGCAGGCGCCTGGGTCGGGCGCGCCCGACCCGTTGATTGCGGCGCTCACGCCCGCTCCTGCCACGCTCGAAACCCCAGCGGGACGCGCGGCCTTGCTTGCAGCTCTGACATCGGCGCAGGGGCGCAGCGACCTCGACGATATCGCCTACGCCGCAGCAATGAGCCTTGGCGCTCACGCACTGTCAGCCGGCGACTACCCGATGGCGCATCGCGCGTGGGACGACGCCGCTGGCCACTCCGGTACGACGCCCGTTGCGCGTGCGGTGCTGCTGCGGAGCCGCGCACACACGGGCGACGCGGTCACCACCATCTTCGAATACGGAACGCGCGACAGCGCGAGCGCACGCGATCAAGCGTACGCAGAGCTGCAACAAGTGGCGGTTGATCTTTATCCCTATGCAATTCTGAACAGGGACGACGGACAGCTGACGCCCTTTCAAGAGGCCTATGCAGAGGCGATCGGTTGGCGCGACGCGGGGCGCGCCAGATACACGCCACAACCCACTGCGCCGATGCACGACATCAACGGCGCCGTGGTTTGCCCGGTCAGATGGCACGGCAACAATGACGTTCTGCAATCGCTCAGTCTTGCGCACACCAACGTTTCCGCGCTGGCGGTGTTTCGGATCCTTACCGACGACAGCGGCGCGCCCACCAAAGTGGACGTGGCGTATGCGCAGACGACGGAAAATCATGCGCGCGAGATGGCGGTGATTTCTCGGCTGCATGCGCAACGCGCCACCGACGCGCCGGCCAATTGCGTGATGCCGCACGTGTTGTTTCAGTCGCTGATCTTTGCCTATGGCCCCTACTAAGCAGGCAGGGTTGGGGCGACGGCGCTTGATTAGCATGGCTTTTTCCACCGGCAGGTTGGCGGCGCCGACCACGCTCCCTCGCGTCGGCGGAGAATCCATCAGCGCTCTGCTTCCACCGGGCGTAGTTCCCTTCTAAGCTTCCCGTTGCCTGGGGAGGCGCGGTTGGGTGCGCGCCATGCATGACGGCGTGTCTGACGCCGCGCGGAAGCGCGACGTGGACTGGTCCATCGGTTTAGATTTCGGCACCGCGTTCTCGAAGGCCGCGGGCACGCGAATTATGTCTTCGCCGGAAGCGACGCTGCGCGAGGTGCGGCCCCTGCGCATCGGCGCGACCGCTGGTGGGGTGCGGCCCTATCTGGTGCCCTCTTCTTTATACCTCGACCGGCAGCGCGTGCACTTCGGCGCGCGCGCGATCAAGAAACTGGTGGCGGCCGACATCGAAGACCGCGAATTGGTGCGCTCGTTCAAGCGCGTGCTGGGCGCGAGCGATTTCGACAACGCGCTCAACCGCTATCCGCCGGCGGCCGTCGATCCCGATCGGCTGTTCCGGCTGGGCGATCTGATCGTGCTTTATCTGGCGTACCTGCTGGCGCTGGTGGATGCGACCGTGCCGGGCGCCACCGAACGCTCGCGCGTGCGCTTTACGCGGCCAGGCTGGATTCCGGACCGCATCGCCGCCGCGCACGAAGTGATGACGGTGATGTTCAATCGCGCACACATGGTGCATCGCCTGTTGGGCGCGACGCTGGTCGATCCAGAAGGCGTCGACTATGCGGCGGCGCGCGCGGCGCTGGATCGCGCGCAAGAAGAACGCCTGCCCTTCCCTGGTCTCGACGGCGGCATCTATGAAGCGAGCGCTGTTGGGCTGTGCCACTACAGCGATCCGAAGACGCCGAATTATCTGATGATCCTCGATATCGGCGCGGGCACAACTGACGCGGCGGCGCTGACGCGCACGCCGTTCAACAACGAGATTTGCATCGTCCGCGCGGGGCGGCGGACGATTGAAACAGCTGGCGATCAGTTCGATACGGCGCTGATCGACCTGCTGGCGGTGAAGGCCAAGTTGAAGACCGATGAAGAGCGTATTGCGCTGAAGAACCGCGTGACGCCGGTGATCCGCGAATTCAAGGAACAGCTGTTTCAGCGCGGCGAACTCAAGGTGACGTTCCGCGGGCGGGTGATCGTCTGCACGCCGCAGGAACTGGAACGGCGCCCGGCGTTCAAGCATGCGCTGGCCGAGATCAACAAACTCTACGATGAATGCCTGCGCGAACTTGTGCAGGCGGGACGGCGCGATGGCGCGCGCAGCATCGGCATCGTGCTCGCCGGCGGCGGCGCCCACATTCCGGCCATACGCAACGCCATCACCAAACGGCGCTGGACCGGGCCCGGCATGCGCATCAAGCATCTGCCGGGCACGCCGGCGTGGGTGAGCGCGCTTGGGGATGCCCAGGCGTATGAGGCGTTGTTCTCGCAAGTGAGCGCGGCGTTCGGCGCGGCGATCTCGGCGCCGGAACCGGCGGACGATGAAAAAGAACAGCCGGAAACCACGCGGCATGAGCCGGCCAAGCGCGGCGTGTTGGGCTGAACTTCTAAAACGTCTGCGCTTGATCGGGATCGTGCT